>CAMAYR010000039.1 GCA_945862355.1 Devosia equisanguinis
CGAAGTGCCGGAAAATGCTGGGTCGCGGCGACGCCTCGACCCAGCCTACGTACACAGGCAATCCGATGATGCAATTCCTCTCCACGCTGGCCCCGATGTATCCCGAGCTGACGGTGGTCGTCGGCGCGCTCGTGCTCTTGATGTGGGGCGCATTTCGCGCGGAGGACGATCGCGAGGCGGAGATCACGAGCTGGCTCGCCATCCTCGTGATCGTCGTGGCCGGCTGGCTCGTCGTCCAGCAACCGGCCGCCGCGACGATCCTGTTCAACGGCGCGTTCATCGAGGATGCGTTCGGCCGATTCATGAAGATACTGGTGCTGGGCGGCTCAGCCGTGGCGATCGTTCTCGCCATCGACGACTTCCGCGACCATAAGGTTCTGAAATTCGAGTATCCCGTGCTGATACTGCTGGCGACGGCCGGCATGATGATGATGATCTCGGCGGGGGATCTGCTCGCGCTCTATCTCGGCCTGGAGCTGCAGAGCCTGGCGCTCTATGTGGTGGCGGCGTTCCGGCGCGACGACGTGCGCTCGAGCGAGGCGGGGCTCAAGTACTTCGTGCTGGGTGCGCTTTCGTCGGGCATGCTGCTCTACGGGGCCTCGCTCGTCTACGGCTTCACGGGCACGATCAACTTCGCGCAGATCGCTGAGATCGCGCGCGGGACAGATGCGCTGGCGAACGTCGGGCTGGTGTTCGGGCTGGTGTTTCTGCTCGTCGGGATCGCCTTCAAGATCTCGGCCGTGCCGTTCCACATGTGGACGCCGGACGTCTACCAGGGCGCCCCTACGCCGGTGGCGGCGTTCTTCTCCGCGGCTCCCAAGGTGGCGGCGATGGCGCTGCTCGTTCGCGTGGTGACGAGCGCGTTTCCCGGGATCGCGGGGCAGTGGCAGCAGATCGTCGTATTCCTTGCGATTGCCTCGATGCTGCTCGGCGCTTTCGCTGCTATCGGGCAGACGAATATCAAGCGCCTGCTCGCCTACTCCTCTATCGCCAACGTGGGGTTCGCGCTGGTGCCGCTCGTAACCAACACCAGGGAAGGCGTGGAGGGCGTGCTCATCTACATGGCGATCTATGTCGTCATGACGCTCGGCGCGTTCGCGTGCGTGATCTCGATGCGGCGGGAGGAAGGCTCGGTGGAGGAGATCGCGGATCTCTCCGGGCTCGCGCAGCGCAACCTGCCGCTGGCAGCGGCGCTTGCCGCGCTGATGTTTTCGCTCGCCGGAATTCCGCCGCTGGCAGGATTCTGGGCGAAGTTCTACGCGTTCATGCCGGCGAT
This sequence comes from Devosia equisanguinis, assembly GCA_945862355.1. Taxonomy (GTDB): domain Bacteria; phylum Pseudomonadota; class Alphaproteobacteria; order Rhizobiales; family Hyphomicrobiaceae; genus CAMDPA01. The sequence goes on from CAMAYR010000039.1 coordinate 1,277, forward strand.
CAAGGCGGGATGGTACACTCTGGCGGTGGTCGGTGTGCTGGCAAGCGTCGTCGGCGCCTACTATTACCTGCGTATCGTCAAGGTAATGTTCTTCGACGAGCCTGCGGAAGCGTTCCTGCCGGTTCGTGCGAAGGTGGGGATCGTCGTGGCCCTGTCCGCTATCTTCGTGGTGGTGTTCGTCGTGGTGCCTTCGCCGCTCGTCAGTGCCGCGAGCACGGCTGCGGCATCGTTCCGCTTCTGACAACGCGATGTCGGAAATGGTCCCAGGGTTGTCGGAGCGGTTCCCGGTCATCGAGCTGGGCGAGGTCGATTCCACCAATCTCGAGGCGCTACGCCGTGCGGCCAACGGCGAGCAGGGCCCGGTTTGGTTGATTGCCGGCCGGCAGACTGCGGGGCGCGGCCGCTCGGGACGCGCATGGCAGATGCAGAATGGCAATCTGGCGGCCACGCTACTTATCGCACCTGGTTGCGCGCATGAAAGGCTTCACCAGCTTTCGCTTCTGACAGGCGTTGCAGTGTACGAGGCCCTGGCAGCAATGCTTGGCGATGCTTCCGACGGCTCGCCTGGCAGCCTGCTACTCAAATGGCCGAACGACCTGCTCCTCGATCGCGCGAAATTAGGCGGGATACTCATCGAGAGTACAATCGTGGGACGCGCGGCAGTCGCCGCCATCGGCATCGGTGTGAATATCGAGACCGCTCCTCGCATCGAGGGACGCTGTACCATTTCGCTCGCCGAGTTCGGGGCTTCGGCTACTGCTCGCAGGCCGCTGGGCATGATCGACGTCGAAATGCGGCGATGGCTCGACATCTGGCGGGGTGGGGATGGGTTCGATGCCGTGCGGGCGGCATGGCTCGAGCGCGCGCACCAACGGGGCGAGCCGATCACCGTTCATGTCGGGAACGAGGTGCTGGCAGGTACATTCGCCGGAATAGACGAGACAGGTGCGCTTCTGATTGCTACTGTCGCTGCCACAGAAATGGCAGTGCGGCGGCTGACATTCGGCGATGTAAGCCTGACGCCGCGATAGTCCGAGGGGCTCGTCAGAATGACCGATAAATCAAGGGCTCGCGCCAGTGGCGAGTTCGTGCTCGTCGCTATGGGGGGGCTCGGCGAGATCGGAATGAACGCGTATGCCTACGGTCTTGGTCCTCGCGATGCGCGGCAGTGGCTTATGGTAGATCTCGGCATAACGTTTCCGCACGAGAACGAGCCCGGTGTGGACGTAGTACTGCCCGACATCCGCTTCATCGAGGCACAGAAGGGCGCGCTCGCCGGGCTGCTGCTCACGCACGCGCACGAGGACCACATCGGCGCGGTGCTGGAGCTGTGGCCGCGGATCAAGTGCCCGATCTATGCGACGCCTTTCACGGCGGGCATGTTGCAAGCGAAGGTCGTCGAGAATGGCAACCGACTGAAGCTGCCGATCAACATCGTGAAGCCCAGCAGCCGTTTCAATATCGGGCCTTTCGATCTCGAACTCGTCACGCTGGCGCACTCGATCCCCGAGCCTTCCGGCGTCGTGTTCCGGACACCATATGGCACGGTGTTCCATACCGGGGACTGGAAGCTCGACGCGACGCCGCTCGTCGGGGATCCGGCAGACGAGAAGCGGCTCGAGGCGCTCGGCGAAGAGGGCGTAGAGGTTGTAGTCTGCGATTCCACGAATGCCTTCCGCAATGGCCGTTCGCCATCGGAGGTGGAGGTGGCCGCATCTATCGCGGAGATCGTGAAGAAGGCAAAGCGGCGCGTCGCAGTGACGACCTTCGCCTCTAACGTGGCGCGGGTGCGTGCCGTGGCGGATGCGGCTGAGGCTTCCGGGCGCAAACTCGTCGTCTCGGGACGCGCGCTGCACAGGGTCATCCAGGTCGCCAAGGAGACCGGCTATCTGCCGGAGAATCTCGCGGTGCTCGACCAGCAGCATTTCGGCTATCTCGAGCCGCACGACGTGCTGTGCCTTTGCACGGGTAGCCAGGGCGAGGAGCGCGCGGCGCTGGCACGCGTCGCAGAGGGGAGCCATCCGGAAATCTCGTTCAGTCGGGGAGATCTCGTGATTTTCTCGTCGCGCCCCATTCCGGGCAACGAGATCGGGATCGGCAAGGTGCAGAACAATCTCGCGCGGATGGGTTGCCAGGTGATCACGGACAGCGATGCACTCGTCCATGTCACCGGTCATCCGCGGCGGGAGGAGCTCAAGCAGATGTATGCCTGGCTGAAGCCCAGGCTGCTGGTGCCGATGCACGGCGAGGCCCGGCATATGGAGGAGAATGCCAAGCTGGCGCGCGAGGCGGGCGTGCCCGAGACGCATGTCGCCTACAACGGGCAGATGCTGCGCTTGCTGCCTCGTCCGGCCGAGGTGATCGAGGTCGTCCCCGTCGGCCGCCAGTACCGCGATGGCAAGCTGATCATTCCCGCAGGAGATGGTCCGGTGCGCGAGCGGCGGCGGCTCGGTTTCGCCGGCATCGCCTGCGTGGCTATCGCGCTCGACAAGGACGGGGAGCTCGCCGCCGATCCGGAAGTGGCGCTCGACGGCATCCCGCTGACGACGCTGGATGGCCGCTCGATGGAGGAGAAAGTTCTCAACACGGTCGAGGGGACCATGGAGAGCATTCCCAAGAAGAAACGCAAGGACGACAAGCTGGTCGCCGACGCCGTGCGCCGATCGGTGCGCGCCGCCATCGATCAGGCATGGGGCAAGAAGACGATCGTCAAGGTGCTGGTCTGCCTGGTTTAGGGGGCGGGTAGTCAGCGACAGATGATCGGGGAAGAGGGAGATTGGAGCCCGTCATGCTCGGCCGTCTCAATCACGTCGCGATCGCCGTCCGCGATCTTTCCGCTGCCAGCGCTGTCTATCGCGAGACGCTCGGTGCGCAGGTCTCCGAGCCGCAACAGTTGATCGAGCACGGTGTAACGGTCGTGTTCGTCACGCTGCCAAACACCAAGATCGAGCTGCTCGAGCCGCTGGGCGAGGGCTCGCCGATCGCGAAGTTTCTCGAGAAGAGCCCCGACGGCGGCATGCATCATGTCTGCTACGAGGTGGACGACATCATTGCAGCGCGCGATCGTTTGAAGGCGCAGGGCGCGCGTGTGCTGGGCGATGGCAATCCGAGGCTCGGGGCGCACGGCAAGCCCGTTCTGTTTCTCCATCCGAAGGACTTCTGCGGCACGCTGGTCGAACTCGAGCAGGTGTGATACCGGGCCACCGAAGGATTGACTCGAGCGTCGAGGCGGTGAGCCGGTGTCACACTTTTTTGCTTGCGCGCAGCCGCGACACCGACCCTGCGCGCGCATACCTCCAAACCAAATGCACGACTAAGGGCCGAGCATTTGGTTTTCCGGTATGAGAGCCAATGCGGGCCTCAGTGGGCTGTTTCGCGCCCCGTTGGTGTGGGTAGCCCGCGGGGGGGCGGTTCGTTGTGGCGCGCTGGATCTACCCAGTGCAACCGTTTGCCATTAAACCCCGGCAGTCATGCTGTTCCACGCACAAAGTTTCGTTCTGATCTTCCTGCCGGTGACGCTGGCGGCCTACTACGCGCTTGCCCGTCGTGTGGCCGCGCGGGAATGGGCGCTGATCGCGGCGTCGATGGTGTTCTATGCATGGTGGGACGTGCGCTTCCTGCCGCTGCTGGCAGGGCACATTCTGGTGACCTGGCTGCTGTCCCGTGCGTTCGGGGCGACGGGTATCCGCGGCTTCCTCTGGCTCGGCGTGGGGCTCAACCTCGCCTCGCTCGGTTTCTTCAAATACACGACTTTCCTGCTCGACAATGTCGGTGCGCTGGCGGGATTGGCGCTTCCAAAGGCGGAGATCATACTGCCGATCGGCATCTCTTTTTTCACGTTCCAGTGCGTCTCCTACCTGATCGACAAGGCGCGAGGCGAGGCGCCGCAATATCCGCTTCGGCGGCTGACGCTGTTCGTCGTTCTGTTTCCGCATCTGATCGCGGGGCCGATCGTGCGTCACAACGAGATCATTCCGCAGTTCGACCGCGATCCGCTGCGCGAAGGACTCGCGGGGCGTCTGGCGAAGGGCGCGACGCTGCTCGTCATCGGCTTCGTGCTGAAGGTTCTCGTGGCGGACAAGCTGGCGCCGCATGTCGACCGGGTCTATGCGGCGGCAGCGACAGGGACGCCGGGGCTGTGGGATGCGTGGCTCGGCATTCTCGGCTTTGCACTGCAGATCTATTTCGATTTCTCGGCCTACTCGGAGATGGCGATCGGGCTCGCGTTGATGTTCGGGCTGCACTTCCCGATGAACTTCAACATGCCTTATCGCGCGACATCGATCCGCGATTTCTGGCGGCGCTGGCATATGTCGCTGTCGCGGTTCCTGCGCGACTATCTCTACATTCCGCTCGGCGGCAGCCGGGAGGGATTTGCGCGGTTCGTGGTCGCGACGATGATCACGATGGGGCTGTGCGGGCTGTGGCACGGCGCGGGGTGGACGTTCGTTATATGGGGGCTCATTCACGGGTGCGGGCTCGTCGTGTGCCGGGCGTGGGATCAGGCGGGACTTCCGATGCCGGCGTGGCTCGGCTGGCTGTCGACGGTGCTGTTCGTGGCGCTGGCATTCATGATCTTTCGCGCACCGGACATGGGTGTGGCTTGGAACATGGCTGCTGGAGCCATCGGCAGCGGCGGTGTGGGACGAGCGTGGCCGGCCGGCGTTGCGTTGCTGGTTGCCGTCGCAGCCGTGCTGGCGGTTTTGAAGCGGCCCAACCCCGAAGTGGTGGAGCGCTGGCTCAGGCCACATCCGGCCTATGCGGTGGCGACGGCGATCGCTGCCGTCTACGTGATGCTCGAGGTTGGGCGCGGCGCGCCGTCGAGCTTCATCTATTTCCAATTCTGAGGAGGGTGCGATGACCTGGTCCCGCCACCTCTCGATCCTGCTCGGCACGTTTGCTGGCCTGGTGCTCGGTCTCGTCGCTTTCGTGCTGGCGATGAACCCTTACGGCAATCTGCCGAGCACTGTGCTCTCTCAGCACATGATGATGGATGACAACCAGCGCTATCAGTACCCTTCGGTGGTGCGCTCGGGCCGATACGACAGTCTCATCATCGGCACCTCGACGTCGCGGCTGATCGATCCGAAGCCGTTCGAGGCCGCGTTCGGCGGGCGCTTCGCCAACGTCGCGCTGAACTCGGGTACGGCATGGGAGCAGACCGAGCTCGTCAAGTTGTTCCTGCGTCATCAGCCCAAGCCACATGCGCTCGTCGTCGGCATCGACTGGGTGTGGTGCGCACAGAACGCGGACCGGGAGCGGATCACGTTTCGCGGCTTTCCCGAATGGATGTACGACGACAACCCGTGGAACGATCTCACCTACATCCTCAACACGCGCGCGATCGAGATCTCGGCGCGTCGGCTGGCGTCGGCTGCGGGGTGGGCCTCCGCGCGATTGCCGCCCAATGGATGGGAGATCTTCACGCCGCCGGAGCGCGACTACGATCTCGCCAAGGCGCAGGTGAAGATCTACGGGGCCGGCCCGCGCGTGCTTCCGAAGCCGAAGGAGCCTGCGGACAGTCTGAGTGCGGGGGAGCGTGAGGGTTTGAAGATGCCCGCGCTCGGCTGGCTCGAGGAAATGATCGCCAAGGGAAGTTGGCAGCGCGTCGTGCTGATGCTGCCGCCGGTGCATGTGATGGCCCAGCCGCGGCCCGGCTCGCGTGCGGCGCTCGAGGAAGCGGAGTGCAAGACGCGTATTTCCAGGATCGCTGCCAAGCATCGCATTCCGGTTGTCGATTTCCGCTTCGGCTCGGAGATCACGACCCGCGACGAGAACTATTGGGACCCGCTGCACTACCGGGTCGCCATAGCCGAGCGCATCGCCAAGGGAGTTGTGGAGGCCGTCACGACGCGGAGAGACGGTGGCGATGGTACATGGCGGCTGCTGCAGGCGCGGGAGTGAATCTGCCCTTCTCAGTCGGACACTTCGGGCTCATCGGGCGGCTTGGCCATAGACCCTGACCGAGTGAATGTGCTTCAACGCAATTGCACCGGCAGCTCTCTGCAAGGAAATGGTTCATGCTTCCCGCCAAAGGCGCGCTCGCGCACATCAAGGTGCTCGACATCACGACGTTCCTGTCGGGGCCGTATGCGACCCAGGTGCTCGGCGATCTCGGCGCGGACGTGATCAAGATCGAGCAGATAACGGGAGACGATACGCGGCGACTGCCGCCGAACTTCATCGCAGGCGACAGCGCTTACTTCCATTCGATCAATCGCAACAAAAAAAGCGTGGCAGTCAATCTGCGTGACAGGGAAGGTCAGGAGCTCGTGCGGCGGCTCGCGGGCAAATGCGACGTGCTGATCGAGAATATGCGGCCAGGCGGGCTTGCCAAATACGGACTTGGCTACGACGTGCTGTCGGCGGAGCATCCACGGCTGATCTACGCTTCGATCTCCGGATTTGGACAGGATGGTCCGTATCGCGATCATCCTGCCTACGACATGGTCGTGCAGGGGCTGTCGGGCGGCATGAGCCTGACGGGCGAGCCCGACGGTCGGCCGGTGCGCTCGGGGATTCCGATCGGCGATCTGGCGGCGGGTCTTTATTCGGTGATCGGCATCACCTCGGCGTTGGAGGCGCGGCATCGCACGGGGAAGGGGCAATATGTCGACGTCAGCATGCTCGACTGCCAGGTGGCGATGCTCTGCTATCAGGCGTCGTATTATCTGGCGTCGTCGAAGGTGCCCGGACCGCAAGGGCGTGGGCACGAGTCCATCCCGTCCTATCGCTCGTTCACGGCGAAGGATGATCTCGACGTGGTGATCTGCGCGAACACGGACCGCATGTGGCGGTCGCTGTGCGACTGCATCGGTCGCATCGATTTACGCGATCATCCAGGGTTGCAGACGCGAGAAGGACGCTACGATCATCGCCAACTGATCTGGGAAGCGCTGGAGGCTGCGTTCAAGACGCGAACGGCGGATGAGTGGGTGGTTGCACTGCGCGCGCACGAGGTGCCGGTGGGTGTCGTCAATACGCTCGACCGCTCGCTGTCGGACGAGCAGGTACTGCATCGCGGCATGGTGCTCGACATCGAGGGGCCGGGCGGCTTGCACGTGAAAGTCGCCGGAAATCCGCTGAAGATGTCCGGCAATCCGCGCGAGGATCATCATTTTCCGCCGCGGCTCGGGCAGGACACGCGGGGCGTTCTGTCCGCCGAGCTCGGGTTAGGTGGAGACGAGCTCGACAGGCTGCTTTCTGCCGGTGTCATCGGCGACGGGCCAAAGCGGGCGAAGGCGTGAGGCGCGGTGGTGGGGCTCGAATTGACGCCCTCGGTTACCAGTCGAGCGCGTCGATCTTCCGTGCCGTATGTCCGAATGCTATTGCTCCGGAATCGGCTGTCGGAGTTGTGCCTTCGATCGATTAGACCAGAGAAGGCACAATCTCGAGTGTCGGGCTCCGGATCGCTCGCTGGCCCCAGCCTCGCAACTTGTGTTCGGTCCGTTACGCAGAGTTAAATTGCCAGTGATGGGTTCTATACTTTTCGACATTGGAGGCAGAGCCGACATGAAGGGGATCGTATTGGCAGGCGGCACGGGGACGCGGCTTTATCCAGCGACCCGGGCCCTCAGTAAACAATTGCTGCCGGTCTACGACAAGCCGATGATCTACTATCCGATCAGCGCCCTGATGCTGTCGGGCATCCGCGACATTCTCGTGATCACCACGCCGCACGAACAGGCGCTGTTTCAGAGTGTGCTCGGCGATGGCAGTCAGTGGGGCATCAATCTGCAATATGCCGTGCAGCCGTCTCCTGATGGGCTGGCACAGGCTTTCATCATCGGCTGCAGCTTCGTTGGAACGTCGCCGTGTGCGCTGGTGCTCGGTGACAACATCTTTTATGGCCACGGCCTGACGGAGCAGTTGCGGCGTGCCGCTGCGCAAGAAGTCGGTGCGACGGTGTTCGCTTACGGCGTGCGCGACCCGGAAAGGTACGGCGTGGTCGAGATCGACGCGGCAGGGCTTGCTGTCTCGATCGAGGAGAAACCGCTCAAGCCAAAGTCGCGATTTGCAGTCACGGGGCTCTATTTCTACGACAACAACGTGCTCGACATCGCGGCCAACGTGAAGCCCTCCAAGCGCAACGAGCTCGAGATCACATCGGTGAACGAGGCATATCTGAACGCCGGTCAACTTCGAGTCGAGCGACTTGGTCGTGGCTTCTGCTGGTTCGATACCGGCACACACCAGTCCCTGCTGGATGCAAGCGCCTTCATTCACGCACTGCAGGCCCGGCAGGGCGTTCACATCGCTTGTCTGGAGGAAATCGCTTTCGATGCGGGATGGATCGGAGCCGAAGATGTCGCCCGGATCGCCGCGACGATGAAGAACAGCGAGTACGGCCACTATTTGCGCGAGCTGGTCGGGGGCGGGTGAAGCGGCGACGCCGCGACCGGCGCCCAGCGGTGGTGGCCGTTCGCTACAATTTGGCAGCTTAAGGATATTTGCAGCGCTTTCCTGCACGGGATCTTATCGTCCTACTCCTATGTTCTGCTCCGACAAAGCTTGCCGGGGCGGGAGGGGCTGCCGCAATGACAACGCGCGCAGATGCGAGTGAATTGGAAAAGGGGGCGGCCGGGGAGGACACCGGGCAGACGGGGGAAGGGCTCGCCTTCGACCTGGGATGGATCGCCAGAAGTACCGGGCGGGCGGAGCGCCGCCAGGTCGTAGTGCTCGCCATAGGTTTCGATTGTGCCCCCAGCTCCGACCCGGAGGTGATCGTCGAGGTTCTCGCCCAGCGGCGCAGTTTCGTGGCGGGGATCGTGACGCGGTTCGGCGGCACGGTTGGACGGGTCGATCCCGATCTTCAGATCGTGGCGTGGGGGTGGTCGATCTCCGGTGAGGCCGATACCCGGCTCGCGGTGACTGCTGCTCTCGAGATTGCTGCCTGTGGCGATCATTGTGCACGCTGCGGCGTGGATGCGGGAATTGCGGTCACGGCGGAGGTCGCGGATCCCTTTGCAGGTCTCGGCTTCGTTGGCGATATGGTTGCTGGCGCAATTTATCAGCAGGGCAGTGCACGTACAGGGCAGGTGTCGATCAGCGAGGCGGTTCGGTCCTTGGTCGGCGATGCTTTCGAGCTTTCGCTCGACGATACTCTTGGTACCCGGACCAAGTCCTGGACGGTTCGGCGTCGTCTGGCGATGGGGCGGCGCCAGCGACCGAAGCCTGAGCCGGTGGTCGAGTTGGCCGGCCGTGAAGCCGAGACGACGCAACTCGAGGAAATCTGGCAGCGGGTGGTGGCTGGCACGCCGGAGATCGTTGCAATCGAAGGCGAAGCCGGAATCGGAAAGTCGGCGTTGCTGCGCTGGCTGGACCATCGGGCGGCAGACGTGGGAAGCCGTAGCGTTCACGTGCACTGTCTTCCCGAAAACCGCCACGTGCCATTCGAGCCGCTCGGGGTACTCGTCGACATGCTGGCGCGGCTTCCCGCGCCACTTCCGGTGCACCGGGAATTGCGTCATGGGTTGATCGATCCAGAGCCTTACATTGGAGATGTCGAGGGCGCTCGACTGATCGAGCGGTGCCGGCAACTCCTGGATCAAAGCGAGCCCGGGGCGGATTGCCTGCACTCTGCCGTGCTCGACCTGGCCAGCTACAAGGCGGCTGCCAGACCATTGCTGGTGGCCGTGGAGGATCTGCAATGGGCAGACGAATGCACGTTGCGCATGATTTCTGGCACGGCATTGGGCAGGCAATGCCGGGGGCATCTGTTGTTCGTTTTCACCCGTCGATCGGGGCCTTCTTGCGAGCCGCTGGCTGCGGATGCTGAAGGCTGGTGGCGGCTGTCGCTCGGCCGACTGTCCAGCAGGCACATCGAGAATATCCTGGAGAGCGGCGATCCTGCATCGCTCATCCTCGACGAGCAGCGCCGGCGAATCGTGAGCATGGCCGATGGCAACCCTTTCCATGCCCTCGAGTTGGCACGGATTGCTGGTTCGGCGGAAATCGCCAGTCCTTATCGCCGTCTTCTTGCAGGGCCGAACAGGCTGAACTCGGGGCTAGCAGAACGTCTGGATGCTCTGGCAGAGCTAAAACCGCTGGCGCAGGCGGCGGCGGTGCTCGGTCGACAGTTCGATGCACGTGTCCTGGCCGAGGCGTTGGAGATGGAAACGAGGTCGGTTTGCTGGCGGCTGGAGACGCTCGTCAGGATGGGAATTCTCGCACGATCTCGAAGCGAGCGTGTGTTCCATTACCGCTTCCAGGATGCATTGTTGTGGACGCAGGCTTACGGCTCGGTGTTGCGATCGAGGCGTCGCGCCTTTCATCTGAAAATCGCCAGTGTGCTCGATGGGCCGTTGGGGTTGGAGATCGGGGTCGTGCCGGGGGTGTTGGCGACGCATTGGAAGCGGGCAGGGAAGCCGCACCGCTCATTCAGTTGGTGGCTCGAGGCTGCCAAAGATGCTTCGGAGAAAGGTGCGGCGGCATTGGCCGTGTCGTTCACGAACCAGGCTTTGTGTGCGGCGCGATCAGCTCCAGAGGTCTGCTCGCCGCATCAGGAAGCGACACTGATGAACATACTAGGTGCGCAGTTGCGGGCACTCGGAGGTGGGGGATCGATCGAGACTGTGGCCGCGTATGAGCGCGCGATGCGGCTCGTCTCCGAGATGGCCGCAAAGCCGGGAGACATAGATCTCGACGTCGCCTGGGGGATCGCTGCCATCCATCTCGTTCGGGGCGAGGTGCATGCTGCTGCGGATGCAAGCGGCAGGCTTATGAGCGATGCGACCGAACGTGGTCGCGACGACATCCTGCTACTGTCGCTGCGATTGCACGGAACCTCGCGATTGCTGCTCGGCTTCGTCGCCGAGGCCGTGGCGATGCTGAGCTCGGCGGCTTCTCGGTATGACCGCCAGCGTCACGGCTGGATGTTTCGTCGGTACGTCACCGATCCAGGCGCGTCGGCGCTCGCCCACCTCGCCAGTGCTGCTGCGATTGCCGGAAAGCGCGATGTTGCTCGCGATGCGAGACGACGGGCGCTAGAGCTCGCGGCCGATATCGGCCATTCCCACACCACGGCCAATGTCATGGGTGTGCTCGCCCTATCGGCGATGAATCTCGATGAGCACGGCACTGCCGTGGCGCTGTCACGCGCTGCGGAGAGGATCGCCTGCGAGCATGGCCACGCCTACTGGCAGGTGCGAAGCCGATTGATACTCGCCTGGCATGAGGCACGGAGCGATGCACGAGAGGGCATCGATTTCGTTTGCAGCGTTCTCGATGAGTACAACAACATCGGTTCGGGGCGGGCGACGGCGTTTGCTGCGTGCCTGGCTGCCGAGATCGCGATACTGGCAGGCCAGCCGCGGCGGGCACTGGAGCTTCTGGCGCCGGTGCGGATGCGCGGGCGGATCAACGGCGAATGGATCTACGTGCCCGAGATCAAGCGTCTCGAGGCGACTGCCCTGGCGCAGAGCGGACGGCCCGGAGATTTCGAGGCGGCTTTGGCCCTGCTCGCTCAGGGCCGTGCGTTGGCGATCGATCATGGATCGACGGTGTTTCTTGGGCGGATCGAAAAAGCCCGTGCAGAGATCGAAGCGGAGAACGGGCGCTTAATGGGAAAGCAGGCCAAGAGCCCGCGCAGAGCCGGCACTAAGAGCCTCACACGAGTGCAGTGACGGGCTGCTCCACGAAGCCCTTGAACGTAGCGAGCAATTCAGCGCCGAGCGCACCGTCGACGACACGGTGATCGCACGAGGCCGTCACGCTCATCCTGGTCACGAAGCGGATACCGCCACCTTTGGCTTCTACGGGCCGGCGCTCGGCGGCACCGATGGCGAAGATCGTGGCCTGTGGCGGGTTGATGATGGCGGAAAACGAGGAGACCCCATACATGCCGAGATTCGAGATTGTCGTGGCGCCGCCCATGTACTCCTCGGGCTTCAGTTTCTTCGCCTTGGCGCGCGCGGCGAGATCCTTCATCTCACGCGATAGGGTGGCTACCGACTTCGTCTCGGCGTGGCGCAGCACGGGGGTTATGAGACCGCCGTCGATGGCCACTGCGACGGAGATGTCGGAGCTGTTGAAGTAGAGGACGCGGTCCTCTGCCCAGGCGGCATTGGCGGCCGGTACGCGCTGCAGGGAGGCGGCCAACGCCTTGATGAGGAAGTCGTTGACCGACAGCCGGTAGAGCGGCCTACCGTCGTTTCCGCGCTTGACCTTCTCGTTGGCTTGCTCGCGGACCTCGAGAAGGGCGTCGAGTTCGAAGTCGGCGGTCAGGTAGAAGTGGGGAATGGTCTGCTTGGCTTCAGTGAGGCGCGCGGCGATCGTCCGGCGCATACCGTCGAGTTCGACCTCCTCATAGGAGCCGGGTGCGTAGAGCGCCTTGACCTTGTCGGCCGAGGCGGCGCTCGGGGTACGAACGGTCGAATGGCGCGCCATCGTAGTGGCTCCGCCGGCGATTGCCGTCCCGATGTCGCGCGCGAGGATGCGGCCGTGGGGACCAGAGGGGGAAACGCGCGCCAGATCAATGCCGGCTTCCATTGCGAGCCGACGTGCGAGAGGCGTCACGACGGCGCCAGTGGAAATGCGGGCAGGGCCGTAATTGCGCTCGGGCGTGCGGACCTCGCGGAACGGTTCGAGCTTGATCGGTGCCGACGCCGCGTTGGGCTTGGGCAACGGGCTCGCAAAGTTGCGCTGCGGGGCATGTTGGGGCAGCGGCACGATTGTGGGCACCGATCGCGTGGAGGTGGCCGCCGCTGTCGTCGTGCCGAAGGCTGCAGCTATCGCCGGCGGGGCAGCCTTGGGCTTCGAGGCCGAAGCTGTCGAGCCGTCCGCGATCACGGCGACGACCGCGCCGACTGGAGCCACCGCGCCTACCTGCACCTTGATCTCGGCGAGCACTCCGGCGGAGGTCGCGGGCACCTCCATCGAGGTCTTGTCGGTCTCGATCTCGAACAGGTTGTCGCCGGCGGCGACCTTGTCGCCTGCCTGCTTGAACCACTTCACGATCTTGCCCTCGGCTACCGTCTCGCCGAGCTGCGGCATTAGAACGTCCATGCCATTATCCTTCGTCGTCGTCTCGAGGTCGTGGCGCCGTGCCTACGACCGCAGTCTTTCCCACACCAACTCGTTACCGTTGCGTGCGGGCGCCTGGGGACGCAACACCACGCGGTCCGGACCCAGGAACTCGTAGGCACGAACGAAATCGCGGTGACGATGCCAGCCGGGGTTCGCGCTGCCCGTCCGATGGTGCGTCACCGTTCTGGCCTGCTCGTCCACCGTGTAGGTGCCGAAGTAGGCCCAGTAGGTCGACAGCGCCGCGTGGGCTTCTTCGGCCGTCGGCGTTTCGCCCGCGATGTTGATCGGGGGATGATCGCCCTGGATGTTGACCGACATCCACCCGCTCGGATCGTAGAAGATGAGACCGGTGGGATTGGGGCCTCGCGCCGCATTCACCTGGCCGTTGGTCAGAGCGGAGACCAGTCGCCAGCCACCTAACAGGCGTTGGGCGTCGGATGCTGGTGCCACGGCATGGCCTCCTTTCGGCTCGACTGTCGGACCTGGTTGGTCCGACACCTGCGCTACCACGTCACCGAGACGTACTGCGTCTCGAGGAACTCCATCAGGCCTTCGTGTGCGCCCTCCCGGCCGAGGCCGGATTGCTTCATGCCGCCGAACGGGGCTGCCGGATCGGACACGAGCCCCCGGTTGAGGCCGATCATACCGAACTCGAGCTTCTCGGATACGCGCATGCCGCGGGCAAGATCCTTGGTGTAGAGGTAGGCGACGAGGCCGTATTCGGTGTCGTTCGCTTTCCTGATGACCTCGTCCTCGGTCTTGAAGGTCTGGATCGGTGCGACGGGGCCGAAGATTTCCTCGCGAAGCAGGTTTGCGCCGTCGGGAACGTTCGTGAGGACGGTTGCGGGATAGAAGAAGCCCTTGCCGCCCGGAGACTTGCCGCCGGCCGTGACCTTCGCGCCTTTCTTCACGGCGTCGTCGACCAGCTCCTGCACCTTGTCGCGCGTCTCGGCATTGACGAGCGGGCCTAGCGCCACGCCCTCGGTGAGGCCATTGCCCATCTTGAGAGCAGACATCTTGTCGGTGAGCTTCTTGGCGAACTCTTCGGCGACATTCTCGTGAACATAAAAGCGGTTCGCGGCGGTGCACGCTTCGCCCATGTTGCGCATCTTCGCGATCATCGCGCCTTCGATGGCAGCGTCGATGTCGGCGTCCTCGAAGACGAGGAACGGCGCGTTGCCGCCGAGCTCCATCGCCGGCTTGACGATGTTGTCGGCGGCTTCATGGAGGAGCTTGCGGCCGACTTCCGTACTGCCAGTAAAGGAGACGATGCGGACGCGCGGGTCATGCAGCATCTTCGATACGACGGGACCGGAACGGCGCGATGGGATGACGTTGACGACGCCGGCGGGAACGCCGGCCTTCTCCAGGATCGGCATCAGGGCCAGCATGGTCAGCGGCGTCTCGGAGGCGGGCTTCAGGACGACCGGGCAGCCGGCGGCGAGTGCGGGACCGATCTTGCGGGTCGCCATCGCGGCCGGGAAGTTCCATGGCGTGACGAGGCAGGCGACACCGATCGGCTTGTGCTGCACGAGAATGCGTGCGCCGGACGACGGGGCAATCGACATCTGGCCGAGGTTGCGCACGCCCTCCTCCGCGTACCAGCGGAAGAACTCGGCGGAGTAGGCGACCTCGCCGCGGCTGTCGGAGAGCGCCTTGCCGTTCTCGAGCGTGATGAGTTTCGCCAGCCGCTCGGCATCGGCAATGATCAGCTCGAATGCCTTACGCAGGATCTCGGCGCGCTCGCGCGGCTTGCGGCCGGCCCAGTCGGCCATGGAGGCTTGGGCTGCGTCGACGGCTGCTTGCGCGTCCTCGACGGTGGCGGAGGCGACGTCGCAGATCTTCTCCTCGGTGGCGGGATCGAAGATGTCGAAGCGCGCGCCGTCGGAAGATTTCTTCCACTGCCCGCCGATCCACAGGTCGGTCGGCACGCCGGCGAGAAGGTTGTCGTAGGTGGATTTGGGCATGGTCGTATCCAATCTGCGGGGATCATCATCTGGACAAGTGCGCATCGGCTCGATTTTTCAAGGAAACGTTGGAATTTGGCGTTTCAGGAATGCGTCGAACAGAGGAACTGTAAACGCCGTGTCGCCGTGTTGCGGACTGTAGATCATGCCTTTTTTGATGAGGCTGCTTCTCGTCGGCGCGACGCTCTGCACCTTTACGCCAAGCTTTTCGGCGACCTCTCCCGACCGATGCGGGCCTTCGCCAAGCTCCGCCATGGCCCTGAGGTAGCGCTTCTCGCTCGGAGACAGACGATCGAAGCGAACACGGAAAAAGCTCTCATCGAGATCCCGGATCACACTGGGCTCTGCGCGTTTCACGTCCGCAAGCTTGATTGGGGATGCGTCGGCTTCGTTCCAACAGTGATAGCCCCAGACCTGAATGAAGAAGGGATAGCCAGCAGCTTTTTCGATCATTTCCTCTACGGCAGGTCTTGCGATTTTTTCCCCCTCGCGTGCAATCGGCTCCGTGATTGCAGTGATCGCGTCGGCGCGACTAAGCGGGCCGACTTGAGGAAAATCGAACAGCCGCTCAGCATAGGACTTGGAGCGTCCCATGTTGCCGACCAGCTGCGGCAGGCCAGCCGCCACCAGCACGACAGGCAACTGCCGCTGACTGGTCTTATGTACCGCCATAATCAAGGAGCTCAGCTCTGCCTCTGCAACATACTGAAGCTCGTCGATGAGGATGATCACGCCGGTTCCGGTTGCCTTTGCGGCTTCGCCAACCGCCAAAAACAAGTCGGCCAGGTCATTGTCGAGATCTCCGCTGTCTGCGACGCCCCTCTCGACATCCATGCCAAATTCCAGCCCTTCGTACTTTAGCTTCAGGCTCTTCGCAAAGCTCGCCAGCACCCTCAAGCCGCGCCGCACCGAATCCGTAACTGTCTGCACGTTGCTGAGGTTCAGCAGAATGCGCCGAAGGGCGGGCACGATCAGTTCGGGAAGTGGCTTGTCCTCCGGAGATTCGATGAGCTGCCACTTGAGATGGCGCTCATCTGCCATCTGTCCGATCCGGTTCAGAAGCACTGTCTTGCCTACACCACGCAGCCCGACCAGCATGAAGCTTTTTGCGTGCCTGTGCTGGACCGTTCGCTCCAGTACGACGGCCGCTCTGTCGAGAATGGCCTTCCGGCCCGCAAGCTCGGGTGGCGGGTTTCCCGCACCTGGGGCGAATGGGTTTCGGACGGGATCCATTTATGCGGACCTTAGGTGAAGTTATGAAAGTTATCTCGATACTACATAAACTGACCTAAGGTCTCAATACATGTCTAAGCCGCCAGCCCGCTCGGCAGCACCATGTCCGCCAGGATGTCGGCTGCAGGCAGCGGAACATGCGGTGTGGTGATGCGCACGATCGGCATGCCAGCGAGCAGGTTGTCGTAGCGGGTGGTGCTCTTGGTTTTGGGCATTGGTCGTTGCCTCAGGTTAGGGGCTCGGGGGCCCCATCGGGCGCCCACAGTACATCCAGCGGAAATGTGTGAACCTCGAACGGCGGGGCCGCGACGGGATCGGCATCCTTGAATGTGGCTGCGAGTTGCCACTTGCTACCGACGAGTGCGAACACTTCGAGTGTGCGTGCGAGCGGGTCGACATACCAGCAATGGCCAACACCAAATTCGGCGTAGATGGAGAGTTTGTCGGTGCGGTCGAGCTTATTTGTCGAGGGCGACAGCACCTCACACAACCAGTCGGGTGGCGTCTCGATGTAAGCAGTGTCCGGAAAAGGCGTCAGGCGCTCGCGTTTCCAGCCGGCGATGTCGGGGACGACGACGTGCGGCCCTAGGTGTAGTTCGGGCTCAACCATGAAGATCCATCCTCCAGGACCGCCACGCCCTCGACCGAAGGGACTATTTAGCTCGGTTTGAATTTCGACAGTAGCGACACTGTGTCGAGGCGTCGGCCTTGGATGAGCATGGAGCACGCCGAACACGATCTCGCCGACGACATTCGGCGGGAGAGCCTCGATGTCGGCGTAGGTCGCGGGACGTGGCTTCTGGTGCAGCATCTCGGCAATCTCTCAGAACCAGATCAAAAGCTAAGACGTCGGGTTGCGGCGCGCCCGCGCGCCTAACCCGACCTACGCCGACAACCCCCGCCGCACGGTCTCTGCGATGCGATCGGCAGTCGGAAGCACCATGTCCTCCAGGATGTCGGCGGCGGGCAGCGGGATGTGCGGCGTGGTGATCCGCACGATCGGGCCGTCGAGATCGTAGAACGCCTCGTCGGCGATGATGGATGCGATCTCCGCACCCCAGCCGCACAGGCGAGGGTTCTCCTCGACGGTGAACACCCGATGCGTGCGGGCGACCGAGCCGAGGATGCATTGCGTGTCGAGCGGTACAAGTGAGCGCAGGTCGATCACTTCGCAGTCGATGCCGTACTGTTTCTGCAGGCGCTCGGCGGCGTCGAGTGCGCGCGGAACCATGAGTGCGAGCGCAAGGATGGTGCAGTCCTTGCCGGGACGCACGATCTTGGCCGTGCCGAGGGTGTCGACGATCTCGCCGTCGGGCACCTCGCCTTTCACGGCGTAGAGTGACTTGTGCTCGAAGAAGATGACCGGATCTGGATCGCGGACTGCGGCGGCGAGCAGGCCGATCACGTCGCGCGGCGTCGAGGGTGCCACGACCTTGAGGCCGGGGATCATCATGCACCAGTTCTCGACGCTCTGCGAATGCTGCGCGCCGAAGCGAGAGCCAGCGCCGTTGCCCGTTCGCACGACGAGCGGGCACTTGGTCTGGCCGTTGGACATGTAGCGCGACTTCGGAAACTCGTTGGCGATGAAGTCGAAGCAGACGGCGAGGAAATCTGAGAACATGATCTCCGCGATCGGCTTCAGGCCGGTCATAGCAGCGCCCATAGCCGCGCCGAGGATGGCCTGCTCGGAGATCGGCGTGTCGCGCACGCGGCGCGGGCCGAACTGCTCATAGAGACCGACCGTGGCCTTGAACACGCCGCCTGCCTTGGCCACGTCCTCGCCGAAGAAGATGACATCGTCGTCGCGCGCCATCTCCTGGGCGATGCCGCGTGCAACTGCATCGCGATAGGTCAATTCCGCCATTCTATTCGGCTCCTGGGGACAGCGACCACAGCACGTCCAGATTGAACGAGTGGGCTTCGAAAGGCGGGGCGCAGACGGTGTCGGCGTCCTTGAGAGTGGCGGTGATCAGCCATTTTCCGTTCTGTAAGGCGAGCACCTCGAGCGTGCGCGAGATCGGATCGACGTACCAGCAATGGCCGACGCGGAAGGATGCGTAGATCGCGAGTTTATCCGTGCGGTCGAGGCGAACGGTGGAAGGGGAGAGGACTTCGCAAATCCAATCGGGTGGCGTTTCCAGAAACGCTGTCGGTGGCAGGTCGCGCAATCTCTCCCTTCGCCAGCCCGCGATGTCGGGCACCACGATGTGTTCGTCCAAATGCAGTTCGGGCTCGTCCAGGAAGACCGATCCGCCGGGGCCTCCGTTGCCGAGATCGAACGGGTTGCCGAGCACTATTCCGAGCCGGCTGGAGGCACGCGCATGCTGCGGTGCCGGCCGGGGATGGGTGTGCAGAACGCCGAACGCAATCTCACCCACGACATGAGGCGGCAGGGCCTCGATATCGGCGTAGGTAGCTGACTGTCGTTTCGGCTCCGCCATCTCGTGCTCCGAATTCAGCCGGTCAATTCCGCCATGCCCAGCCGCCGTCAGCATATACGTCGGTGAAGATGATTTCGGCAGGTGGCATCGGCGCGGCCTTGCACGCTTCAGTCGCCTCGTCGACGATGCGGGCGACGTTCTTGTCGATGTCGTCGATGACGCTCTGCTTGATGCCGAACTGCTTGAGCCGCTCGCGGTAGATCAGAAGCGGATCGCGCAGCTTCCAGCGCTCGAGCTCGCCTTCGGGGCGATACTTGGCGGGGTCGGCGCGGGAGTGGCCGGAGTGACGGTAGGTCAGGCACTCGATCAGCGAAGGACCGCCGCCGGAACGTGCCTTGGCGAACGCGGCTTCGGCAGTGCGGTAAACGACGTCGGCGTCGTTGCCGTCGATTACGATCTTGTCGAGGCCGTAGGCGGAGGCGCGGTCGCCGGCAGGATTGTGCACGGCGGTGACCTCGTGGATCGGCGTGTACTCCATGTAGAGGTTGTTCTCGCACACGAAGACGACGGGCAGCTTCCAGATCGCGGCGAAGTTCAACGCCTCGTGGAAGGCGCCGATGTTGGTCGTACCGTCACCGAAGAAGCAGACCGATACGTAGTCGAGCCCCTTGTATTGAGCGGTGAGCGCTGCGCCGCATGCGATCGGCAGATGTGCGCCGATGATCGCGTAGGAGCCCATCACGCCGTGCTCCTCGGACGTGAGGTGCATCGAGCCGCCCTTGCCGCGCATCAGGCCGTTGTCGCGCTGCATGAGCTCGCCCAGGACCTTCTCGATGGGTACGCCGCGGGCGAGTGTGTGTGCGTGACCGCGATAGGTGCAGAACGTCAGGTCGCCCTTCTTCATCGCGCAGCCGAAGCCGGCGGCGATCGCCTCCTGGCCGAGGGAGAGATGGCTCGTGCCCTTGACGAGGTTCTGCAGGAACAGATCGTAGGCGCGCTGCTCGGCCTGGCGGATCTCGACCTGGCTGCGGTAGAGTTCCAACCGCCTCGCCTCGCCGATGTCGTCGTTCAGCCCGGGACCGGCGGCGGGGTTCGGCGTCCCCCGGTCTTTCGTCTTGGCCATGAACAGCTCCCCGGTGGATTTGGTCGACGGTCGTAACGACGACGTCGATGTCGTAGCGACGAGGTTGATATAGATGCATTCCAGATGTCGTGCAATCGTTTGCCTTTCGATGAACGCGGCATTATCGGCTGGCAGCGCCGCAATCCGCAACGGCGCCTGCACCGGTCGATTTCGCGCTCTGGAGAGCTTTGTTCAAGTCCTTCTCAGAGGACACTATTTCACGGCGGGTCACTCGACTAGTGAGGCGTTGCGCCTTAGTTGACCGACGGTGCGGCGAGGCCGGTGTCGACTAAGGCGCGATGAACGCCTCACTAAGCTATTGTTGATTCCAGTGGCCCTCGTGTCGCGCCTGAATCGGTCGGTGGTTGCGGCTATGATACGATTTAGGCGCGACGGGCCACTAGAGTGATGATCGGCTGGGTTCTTTCTCGGTGGGTTGCCGTGAAGGCCTCGTGATCCACGACGTTCCCAAAGGAGCCGATACGGCCATGTTTCAGCTCTCCCGTCAGCAGCGGCGGAAGGCGCGCCGCGATGCGATCGAGCGGGGACGCAAGGCACTGGGGTGCGGTCTCGGGGCGGAGATCGCAGAGGATGAGGCGTTGGGGGTCGCACTGATCCTGCATGAGCGCCTGATCGACCGGTCTCGTCCGGGCGGCGCGGCAGAGGCGGCGGAGATCGCCGAGAGGCTGCTGCAGCGGTCGCTTGCGACCGATCTCAAGGGGCTCGAAGTTGGTTGCCGCAAAGGCTGCAACTACTGTTGCGCGGCGCGGGTTATCATCTCTGCGCCGGAAATCTTTCGCGTTGCGAACTGGCTGCGTGAGAATGCGACCGCACGCAGTGCGCAACTTCAGCTCGGGGACATTCTGCTCGAAGCGCACCGAAGAGACGGCATCTCGTTCCAGGATCGCATAGCCGAGAAGGTGATGTGTCCGATGCTCGTGGACGACGCGTGCGGCGTCTACGAGGTGCGGCCGATCTCCTGTCGCGCGGTGTTTTCGATGTCGGCTGAGGCTTGCAAAATCGCGCTGGTCGACGACACGAAGGAGATGCCGCTCGTCGTGCCTACGATGCGGAAGGGCGACGTCGTGCGCTCCGTGCTGCTGGCGGCGGTGAGCGGGGCAGGTCTATCCGATCGCGGCATCGAGTACGTCGGTGGAATCAGGATCGCGCTCGAGGAGCGGGATGCGGAGGCCCGGTGGCTTGCGGGCGAGGACATCTTCGACGCGGTGCCGGGTGCCGAGCGGCGGCCCGATGCCCGGCAGCTTCAGGATCGTCTGATTGGATTTTTGCGGCAACTGGCCGAGTGAGGCGAGGCCGCATTTCGGTCAGACGGACGCGCGATCGCAGCGACTGGAGCCCGTGAGGAGTGCAGCCGATGCGGAAGTCGACTTATGTAGCGGTAGGCGCTGCGGTGTTGCTGGTTGGTGGAATTTCGCCAAGCCTTGCCTGCGAGATGGCTGCTATGGGTAAGCTCGAGGAGCTGCGACTTGCCAAGCCCGTCGAAGGGGAGGTGGGGGCGGGCTTCGGTGATCGCGAGCATCCGATCCTCCGCGTGGTGCGACAGCATCCCGGCATCGATTTCATCGCGCAGATCGGCACGCCCGTCGTCCCGGCTCTGGCGGGGCGCATCGTGGCGGCACGCTACAGTGGCGAGCACGGAAATCGGATCGTCGTCGATCACGGGCATGGCATCACGTCGAGCTATTCGCACCTGAGCAGATACAGCGACGCCGCGCGACAAGGCGGCTGCGTACGGAGCGGGGAGGTGATCGGATACGTGGGCAATACAGGGCTCGCCGCGGAGCCGCACCTTCACTTCGAGGTGCAGCTGAACGCTCGCGCGGTCGATCCGGCACCGTTGCTTGGGCTTGCATCTTCTGTTGTCCGGCCATGAGAGAGCGGCTCGGCCAGGCGTTGCGCGATCAAGTGTTGAGGCAGGGGCGCGGATCTCACCTTGCAATACCGCGCCCCAAGCAGATCAAGAAAGGCCGAGAAGCCGCGCTGCATTGTCTTGGGCGACGGCCTTGCGCAAGTCCTCGGCCATCGGTGTCGTATCCATGAAGCGGCCGGCGCTCTCGCTGTCCTCGAAAGGATAGTCGGCTGAGAACATCACGCGGTCGCTTCCGAGCGCTGCCAGCGAGCATTCGAGGGGCTCGGCGGAGTACATGCCCGACATCGTGACCCAGATGTTGTCGCGGATGTATTGGGAAGGCTCGCGCTCCAGCTTCACATTGTAGAGCTTGGCGCGGCTATCGAAGCGCCACAATAGGAACGGCAGCGTCTCGCCGAGGTGACCGAGCAACAGCTTCGCCTTGGGGAAGCGGTCGAACGTGCCGCCGAAGACGAGGCGCAGGGCGTGGCTGCCGGTCTCGAAACCCCACTCCCAGGTGGCGCGCTTCAGGCCGTTCGTGCCGACGAGAGAAGTCGCGGAGGCTAGCGGGTCGGTGGGGTGGATGTAGATCGGCACGCCGAGTGCTTCTGCACGCTCCCACAACGGATAGACCGAGGGATCGTCGAGATAGAGGCCGCGGGTGTGGCCGTTGATCATGGCGCCGGAGAAGCCGAGCTGCCGAACGCAGCGCTCCAGCTCATCGGCGGCGGCCTTGGCGTCCTGCACGGCAAGATGCGCGAAGGCGCCGAGCCGCTTCGGGTTCCGCGCGATCTCGCCGGCGAGTTGGTCGTTGGATTCGCGGGCCTTCCTGACGGCGGTCGTCGTGTCGGGCTCGGCCTGCACTCCGGGACCCGCGATGGCGAGGATCGAGCGCGATATCCCCGAGCGATCCATGATCTCGATACGCTCGCCGTGATAATCGGTCAGGCGGCCGAGGAGCTTGTGGACGGCTGTGGGGGGAACGTCGGTCATCGTCGGTAGCCAGTAATCTTCCAGACCGGGTGTCATGCAGTGCTCTTCGAGTGCAATCTTCGCGGTCATGGTGCGCTCCAAGGTCTCCAACGCTCACGGCATCGTGTCATAGACAGTTCGTCGTGTCGCATCCAGACATGCTACCCTTACCAAGCATATCGCCTTACTTCGAGCCACCTTGGGTGGTCGGGACGGTGGCGCCGTCGATTGATGCTCGTCATTGGCGGCGTGCCGCTGCCGGGTTGTGTTGGCGGTAGGTTCGCCGTGGGCTCATCGAAGGTGGTCCAGCGTTTGAATAGTTGATCGGGCCGATGAGGCCTTTCGGTTGGCCCGTGACTCGCCTGCGTCGAGAGGGTGTCAGGACCGTGATCCAAGCCAATGCTCGAAGCATCACAGCCATTGCAGCGGGCATCGTCGTGCTCGGCCTGCTCTGGACACTCGCGCTGCCTGCTGCGGGCCAGGATCGGCGCTCGCAGGTTATCGTCACCGAAATGAAGGGTGCGATCGGTGTCGCGGCGGCGATCCAGGCCTGCGATGTGATCGCGGAGGGCGGGCGTTCTGGTGCAGAGGCTATCGTCATAGAGATCGACACGCCCGGCGGCCTCTTGTCGGCGACGCGCGATCTGATCCAGTGCATTCTGGGATCGCTGCGTCCGGTGGTCGTCTACGTTGCGCCAAGCGGGGCGCGGGCCGCGAGCGCAGGCACCTATATCGCGCAGGCAGCGCATGTTGCGGCGATGGCGCCGGGTACACATCTGGGAGCTGCCACGCCTGTGGCACTTGGACTGCCTGGACCGCTGCGACCTGCGGAGCGCCGCCCCGAGCCCGATGACAAGAAGAACGTGCCGGCACCGGCGGCGGAGCGCGGCGCCGGCGATCAGAAGGCCATCAACGATGCGGTTGCCTACCTGAAAGGTCTCGCGCAACTGCGCGGACGCAATGCGGAGTGGGCCGAGAAAGCGGTTCGGGAGGCTGCGACGCTGACGGCCTCGGAAGCGTTGAAGGAGAACGTCGTCGACATCGTCGCCGAGGATCTTTCGCGCCTCATCGCCGCCATCGACGGCCGCAGCGTGAAGATCGGCAGCAGCGAGATCAGATTGGCGACGTCCGGCGCGGAAATCGTGCGCCGCGATCCGAATTGGCGGATCAGGCTGTTGGCTGCGATCTCCGATCCGAACATCGCGTTCATCCTGCTGCTGATAGGCGTGTATGGCATTCTGTTCGAGTTCTGGAGCCCTGGTGCGATCGTGCCGGGCGTGCTCGGCGGCATCAGCCTGCTGCTGGCGTTGACGGCGCTTTCCGTGCTGCCGCTCAGCTATGGAGCGCTGGCACTCGTGCTGCTCGGACTGGCGCTGATGACGGCGGAGGCATTTGCGCCAGGCTTCGGAATTCTGGGGCTCGGCGGCCTCGCCGCTTTCATTCTCGGCGCGATATTCCTGTTCGACCCGCAAGGAGCAGATTTCGATCTCAGGATCGCCTGGCAGGTCATCGTGGGTGCGGCGGCGGCCAGTGCCCTACTGTCGGCGGTCGCGCTCGCCTCGGTGGTCCAGGCGCGCAATCGTCCGGTGACGACAGGCGCCGAGGAGATGATCGGCGCGACGGGGCGCGTCGAGAACTGGCAGGGGCGAAAGGGCGCCATTCACATCCACGGGGAGACCTGGTCGGCCGAGAGTGACCGGAGCTTCATTGCGGGCGATCTCGTCCGCGTCGTCAGCAGGGACGGTATGACCTTGTTGGTCGAACCGCACGCTGCAGCAGGAGACAAGAAGTCATGAACATTCCCTTCGTTCTTCCGACGCTCATCATTCCAATCGCAGTTTTGCTCATTATCGCGGCTGCATCGATCCGGATACTGCGTGAGTACGAGCGGGGTGTGGTGTTCACGCTGGGACGGTTCTGGCGCGTGAAGGGGCCCGGTCTCGTCATCATCGTTCCGTTCATTCAGCAGATGGTTCGGATCGACCTGCGCACGCGCGTGCTCGACGTGCCGCCGCAAGACGTGATCACGCGGGACAACGTCTCTGTGCGCGTCAACGCGGTGATCTATTTCCGGGTCATGGATCCAGAGAAAGCGGTGATCCAGGTCGAGGACTACAATCAAGCGACGAGCGAGCTGGCGCAAACGACCCTGCGCTCCGTGGTCGGCCAGCACGAGCTCGACGAAATGCTTGCCGAGCGCGAGAAGCTGAATGCCGACCTGCGCGTGATCCTGGATGCGCACACCGACGCGTGGGGGATCAAGGTCGCGAACGTCGAGTTGAAGCACGTAGACCTCAACGAGACGATGGTGCGGGCGATCGCGAAGCAGGCGGAGGCCGAGCGGCTGCGGCGCGCCAAGGTCATCGAGGCGGAAGGCGAGCTTCAGGCGGCGGAGAAGCTGCTGCAAGCCGGCGAGATCCTGGCGCGGCAGCCGCAAGCAATGCAGCTCAGGTATCTTGGAACGCTGCAGAATATCGCAGGGGAGAAGTCGTCGACGATCGTCTTCCCGTTTCCGATGGAGCTTACGCAAGCGATCAACAGGCTGTTCGGGAAAGACGATCCGCCAGCCCGCTGAAGTGGCTGGGAAGCGCCAGGAAAGGCTCGTCCCAGCGTGTTTCGTTTCGTCAGCTCTACTTCGCGTAGACGCTGCGGTCTGCCGTGACGAGCCCCTTGATCAGCAGTATCTTCGTCTCGTCGCCACGGATGCCGAAGTCGTTGTCGTTGATCAGCATCATCGTGCCGTCGCCGAGGAACGCCACGCCTTCGATTTTGCCAGGGGCTGCCTTGAAGTCGCGGGCCTGATCGAAGCGCAGCGTCTTCTTCAGCGGGGTGATGCCGATCTTTGTTGCGTCATTCTCCTGCTCGAGCGACGGGCTTGTCGTCGCGTCATCCCACTTGCTGCCGAGGATGTTGGTTGCGCCGGCGAGTTCGACCTCGTGAAGCTTGGTCGTGCCTTCCGTGCGCTCAAGAACCAGCAGGCGGTCGGTGCCGAGAGCAGTCAACTCGGAGATGCGTGGGTCGCTCTGACGCTTGGAGGGATCGAGGGCGAAGGATTGCGGATCGTCGAGCTGGTAGACGTACTCGCCCAGGAGCTTGCCCGTGGTGCGCTCGAGTTTGAACAGCCGGGTGTTGCGGGCGGCTGTATAGGTCTTGGCGTCCGGATTGGCGAGCGGGTTCTGCATGATGAAGTACAGGAATTGCTCGTCTGGCGAGATGGCGATCGATTCGATGCCGCGGTTGCCTTGGCGCTTGGAAAGGACGGCGGGCAGCGAGCCCACTATCTCGGCCTCGGATGACCGGTAGTCGGCGACTGCGTCGGCCGGCACGAGGCGCTTGAGGATGCGGCCGTCGGCAGACAGGTGTGCGATGGACGGGCCCATCTCCTCGCCGACCCAGAACGAGCCGTCCGACAGTCGGACCAAGGCCTCCAGATCGAGGTTGTCGGCGTTGTCGGGCAGTAGCTTGCCCGCGAGATCCATGCCGGTATCCTTAGTGGCCTTGGTCTGGGGGTTGAGCAGGCCGCTGATCGGTTTGCCCGACTTGGTCTTCACGGATATCGCGTCGAGAACGTTGAACGAGCCCGATGCGCGATCGAGTTGCAGCTTGTAGATCGTAGGAACATACTCCGGCGTCGGGTAGACGCGGCCTCTGGTGTGTGCCTTGCACGCAGCCGCGATCTCGGCGCCGATCAGCTTGCCGGCCTCGGCGCAGGTCATGTTCGGGCCGCGGTCACCTACGGTCCACACGACGTCGGTCGGGTCGCTGCGGTGGCGGAATGCGCCCGAGCCGATGCCGTGTGTGTAGGTGGTTTGCTTGCCGCCTGGCAGGGTCACCGACTTCCAGACGAGCCTCGGATCCTTGCTCGTCAGCACCGTCACGTCTGCTGCGCTCGCGATCGCGGGCAAGCTCAACGCGGCGGCGGCAAATGCAGACAGTTTCCTGTTGCGCTTCGTCAGCATCATATCCGTCCCCCAAGAGAACCTATGAGACGGCCGTAGGGGAGTTGCGTGACGCGTCTGTGACATGCCTTCCGGTGCGGGTTGCCGTGGGACGACACATCTGCCGCTCGCCTTTCTCTGTGGGCAGGAGTGGTGTAGTTCGGTCGGGATGCTTGCCGGGGTGCCGTCTTTCATTACGGGGAGAAACCGGCAGCTCAGCGTTCCGTCAACCCGAGCCCGGAGCCCCATGAAAGTCTATCTGATGGACTTGCTGCCTTACGGGCAGCATTTCGAAGAGTTCAAGGCGGGGCGTTTCATCCCCTATCCCCTGCCGGGGCGATACTGCGATCCAAAGGTCGCCGCGCGGACCTACGACGAGCACTTCGCGGTGTGGGCGGAGATGGATGCGCTGGGATACGACGGGCTAGGTCTCAACGAGCATCACACCACGCCGCACGGGCTGATGGTATCGCCCAACATGATCGCGGCGGCGGCTGCGCGGACGACGAAGCGGCTGGAGTTCCTGATTCTCGGCAATCTGATACCGCTGCACAATCCGCTGCGGATCGCGGAAGAGCTGGCGATGGCGGACTGTCTCAGCGGTGGGCGCATCCTGCCGGGCTTCGCGCGCGGCGTTCCGCGCGAATACCGCGTCTACGACGTGCCGATGGCGGAATCGCGCGCGCGGTTCGACGAAGCGCTCGAGATCATCCGCAAGGCCTGGACGGAGGATGTGTTCTCTCACGAAGGCAAGTTCTGGAATTACAAGGATATCGGTATCTGGCCGCGCCCGGTGCAGCAGCCGCATCCGCCGATGTTCATTCCGTTCACGGGCAGCAAGGAGACGATCGAGCTGGCCGGGCGGCTCGATCTCAACGCCGTGCTGTCTGCGGGCCACCGGGGCGTGACGCAGGACATCATCGCTTATTTCGGCAAGCAACTCGCGGCGCACGGGCATGCGCTGATCCCCGACAAGGTCTGCCTGTTTACGGACGCCTACGTGGCTGAAAGTGCCGAAGCCGCATTGAAGGAATATGCGCCCTACTATCTCTATTTCGTGCAGACGCTGTGGCATCACGGCTCTGACCAGTCGAACGAGGCGCTCGGCAAGGCCGGCTATGTCGCGTCGTCGTCGTTCGACTACATCCGGCCGGAGAACCTGCCGTTCGCGCAGCTCGATCGCTCGAAGATCCGGCAGACGAACCTTGCCGACGTCGAGAAGCGCGTGAAGGACGGGCAGCTCGCGTTCGGCGCCCCGAAAGAGGTGGCCGAACGTCTGATCGATCTCGCCGAAGGCATGGGAGCCAACCGCATCCTGCTCAACCTCAATCTCGGCGCGCTGCCGAACGAGATGTTCATGGAGCAAGTGCGCCGCTTCGGCCGCGAGGTGCTGCCGCGGCTGCAGGCGCACGAGGTGAAGGGAGCGCGGGCGTAGCTGTGATTTCGGCTAGTGAGGCGTCGCGCCTTAGTTGACCGACGGTGCGGCGAAGGTTGTGTCAACTAAGGCGCGATGAACGCCTCACTAAGCCATTGTCAGTTCTAGTGGCCCTCATGTCGCGCCTAAATCGGACGGTGGTTGCGGCTATGTTACGATTTAGGCGCGACGGGCCACTAGGTGGCTGATCGCGATGTCAACTCAACCTGCGGACTGCGACGTCGGCGAGGGGCAGGCTGCCCGCTTCGCTGTGGGGGAGGCCCCCTTTGGAACGTTCAATGTTGGACGTTCAATGCCGAACCTTCAATGTCGGGCACCGAGCGCCAGAACCCAGAATGACTTGAACTCGGTCTTGGGCTCCTGCACCAGAGCAATGCCCAGGTTGTCGATGTCCGACATCAGGAGGTTGCGGTTGTGGCCGGGACTTTCCTTCCAGCCCTTCAGAACCTCGTCGAAGGAGATCTGGCCCGTGCCGACATTCTCGGCGGCGACCTTGGCATTGTAGCCGGCGCGCTTGACGCGGTCCCAGGGGTTCGAGCCATCCGAGCCGTAGTGGGAGATGCGGTCCCACTTGGCCAGATCCTTGGCGTGAGCCTTGGCGGCATTGGACAGCTCTGGATTGAGGGAGAGCGGCTTCAAGCCATTGGACTTGCGGTAAGCGTTGATCAGGTCGCGGGCGCGGGCGGCGTCGAGGGTCGTCGCGCTGTAGTCGCGGTCGGCCAGCGCGCCGCTCGGAGCGCGGTCGAAGGATCCCTTGGGGGCTCGGTCCACATGTGCGGCCGAGGCAACTTGGGGCGCGCGCCCAGGGGGCGTGCGGGCGGTCGTCGGATCGCCTCCAAGGCCGACCGAGCTCGATCTCAGCGATGCCGATTTACTGCTCGACGGGCTGGCGGCGCCGCCGAAGCCGAATGACAACGGGCTGACCGTCCCGAGGCTGCAGGCCCCGAGAGCAAGAGACAGGAACGCTGGGAACACAACGCGGTACATTACTCGACTACTCCACGACGATCCGAAAACGGACCACCCCCAGCATTCCGCATTTACCTTACCGATCCGTTAATGGCGCATACTGCCGAGCTTTGCAGCGGCTAGAAGCCCGACTGTTTCACAGTGCGGCAATGACGAGACCCCTCTCGCGCCACCTCTCGGCAGCAACCCGAATGGGCACCAGCAGGTTGTCGCCAGTTTGACGGCTTCGGGGCGGTATCGGGGCGGCGGGTGAAACGAGCGTAATGGCGGCATTGCATTGCGGGAGCAACTATTGCCCGGGTTTGCGCCAAGGTGTTGATTCGCCGGGGGCTGTGATGGCGAGCCAATACAACATCATGGGGGATGATAGGCGGCTGCGGCGCAGGGGAATCGCATGAACGATTTCACCCGGCACCGGTGACGAGACTTTCGAGGTAGGCGTCGTCCCAGGCGGCGAGGCGGCGTTTGACGCGCATGGAGTTTTTGTCGGCCTTGGCTCGCATCAGGTTGGCCGCGATGTGCTTGATCG
>CAMAYR010000040.1 GCA_945862355.1 Devosia equisanguinis
CAATCGCTGCGCCCGCAGTCGACAAGCGACTGCGCGACATGGGCGCCACGCCTTCGCCGACGACACCCACCCAGACAGCGCGGCTGGTCGAGGATCAGATCAAGCTCTGGAGGAAAGTCGTAGTCGATGCCGGGCTGAAGCGGGACTGAGGCAACTCGGCTACCGCGCTTGGTGTCGATTGGACGTAGCTGCTTTCGCTGAACTCGACGATCGCCAGCTCGACGATGCCCGCGCTTCGCCGACCCGCACCGACGCCCGCTAGCGGCGGCCCTGCCGACCCGCAGATTACGCCCGCCGTCGCCGTCGCGATCGCATCGAACCCCACGAGGTGGCCTGCCCTCGTTACTTTTGCCGCGAACGCTCGACAATTGATCCGCTACCTACACAAAAATCTCAGTGCCAGGTTGTCGCCGGAAGGCTGTCCAAGCTAAGTTCATCCGATGACCAAGAGCACACCGCGCACCGGCTTCTACTCCGGCTCCTTCGATCCCGTTACGCTCGGCCACACCGACGTGCTGGCGCGGGCGCTCCAGCTCGTCGACCGTCTCGTCATCGGCATCGGCGTCCACCCTGGAAAGACACCGATGTTCACCGTCGACGAGCGCATCGAGATGCTGCGCAGCGAAGCCGCGCGCGTCACGCCGCCGGGCGCGATAGTCGACGTCGTCACCTTCGCTGGCCTGACCGTCGACGCCGCCCGCGATGCCGGTGCGAACGTCATCTTTCGCGGTCTGCGCGACGCGACCGACTTCGACTACGAGATGCAGATGTGCGGTATGAACGGAGCTATGGCGCCCGGCATCGGTACTGTTTTTCTGCCGGCGAGCCCCGGCGTCCGCCACATCACGGCGACGCTCGTGCGCCAGATCGCGCAAATGGGCGGGGACGTGTCGCATTTCGTCTCGGCGGACGTGGCGCAACGTCTGAAGCACAAGTCGAAGCGATAACAACCGATACGCAAGGCTGATTCCAACGCTGAGATGCATCAGCCTCATGAATTACCTGACGCGCCCCGAGGCAACGCCACGTGGCAAACAAGCCAACGATGTTGGCACCCACCCTCAAAAATGCTTAGAGACGGAACCCCCTTTCAGAGCGGTCTCTCAGCCATGTCCAAGTCCCATATCTATGATGCCCTCGCCGAAGCGTTCGTCGCCGAAGGCGTCGATACGCAGTTCGCCTTGATGGGCGATGGCAACATGCATTGGTCGACGGCGTTCGCCGCGCTGCCGGGCGTGCAGACGATCCACGTCCGCCACGAGCACTGCTCCGTTGCTGCGGCGACCGCCTACAACGCCGCAACCGGCAAGCTCGCCGCCGCCTCCGTAACGTGCGGCCCGGGGCTGACGCAGCTCATGACGGCGCTGCCGGCAGCCGTGCGCGCACGGCTGCCGCTGGTGGTTTTCGCCGGTGAGGCTCCGATCGGCGCAAAGTTCTACAACCAGCACATCGACCAGGCGCCGCTGGTGACGGCAACTGGAGCGCACTATATCGCAGCCCACAGCACCGCCCGCATGATGGACTACTTGCGCGAGGCCTTCCACGTCGCCAAGTACGAGCGCCGCCCCGTGGTGATCGGCATTCCCTACGACCTGCAGAAGGCTGAATACGTCTCCAATCAGCCCTATGAGACCTCCGCGACCTACTATCCCAAGGTGGGCCGCATTCATCCCGATCCGGCAATGGTGGCCGAGGTCGTGGAGCGGCTGATCGCGGCCAAGCGGCCCATCATCATCGGAGGCCGCGGCGTGGCCCTGGCAGGCGCAAGAGAAGCCGTGATGATGCTCGCCGACCGCAGTGGCGCCCTGCTTGCCAACACGCTGCCCATGCGCGGCCTGTTCTACGATCACGAGTTCTGCGTCGGCATTCCCGGCAGCTACTTCACCGCACTCGGCAAAGAGCTTTTCGCCACCGCCGACGTGGTTCTCGCCGTCGGCACGAGCCTGTCCTACTACGTCGGCGGTGGCCACTATTTCAACAAGGCCTGCACGATCCAGGTGGACGATGCACCGCGCGGCCTGCGCGACGGCCAGAAGGCCGCCGACATCTACCTGAAGTCCGACGCGCTGGTCGCCGTCGAGGCGATCCTGGACGGCATCGACAAGAAGCTCGGCGCAGGCAAGCCGACGGCAGCCGCGATCCGCTCCAAGGCGCTCGCCCAGCGCATCGCGACCGAGCCCGCCGATGCAATGCCCTTCGAGATCGAGCCCGGCCTGCTCGACCCGCGCGATGCGATCACCGCGATCGACGCCACGGTCCCGAAGGATTGGGACATCGTCGGCGGCACCGGCCATCAGGCCTTCTGGCTGGCGCAGATGCGCGGCCGGCCGGCGGACCGCTTCACGACGATCCGCGAGTTCGGCGCCGTCGGCAACGGGCTCTCCTATGCGATGGGCGTGGCTGCCGCGCGCCGGCAGGGCCGCGACGGCAAGCTGGTGCTGATCGAGGGCGACGGCGGCATCCTGTTCCACATCCAGGAGCTGGAGACCATCAAGCGCCACGGCCTCAGGATGCTGATCTGCGTGATGAACGACGCCGGCTACGGCTCGGAGTTCCACAAGCTGCGCGCCGACGGCGTCGACGACAGCCAGGCGATCTTCGGCCGCCCGAAGTTCGAGGAGATCGCGAAGGGCTTCGGGCTGCGCGGCCACGAGATCCGCGAGGGAGACCTGGCCAAGATACCCAAGCTGTTCGCGGATTTCTGCGCGCAGGGCGAAAGCGAGGTCTGGAACATCCAGATCTCCGACAAGGTCACCGCCCCGATCATCCGCCAGACCATCAAGCAGGGCCACGGGAAGATGTAGTTGCCGGGACAGACGGCGGTTGCCTGGAGGCCGCAGAACGGCCATAAGGCGCGCGCAAATCGAAAAGGAGCAGGCTCGAAGGGGCAGGTCCCTTCTTCCCTACTTGCCCTCGATCGGGTTGGCCATGCGTCAGCCCCTGAGGGCCCGACACCACTATCCCGGGAGATCCCCTTGATCCGTCCGACCATCGCTGCGGCGCTCACCGCCATCATCGCTGTCGTGCCCACCGCATCGCAGGCCCAGCAGGCCGATCCCGCCAACACGCTCGTCATCGAGCTGAAGTCTGGCCCCGTCCAGATCCAGCTCTTGCCGAACCTCGCGCCCGGTCACGTCGCGCGCGTCAAGCAGCTCGCCAAGGACGGCTACTACAATGGCGTGAAGTTCCACCGCGTGATCGACGGCTTCATGGCGCAGACGGGCGACCACACCGGCACGGGCTCGGGCGGCTCGAATTACGGAAATCTCAAGGCGGAGTTTTCGAGCTACGCCTACAAGCGCGGTACGGTCGGCGCAGCCCGCACGTCCGATCCCAACACCGCCAACAGCCAGTTCTACATCTGCTTCAACGACACCGGCTGCCGTGGCCTGACCGGCCAGTACACCGTTTGGGGGCAGGTGATCTCCGGCATGGAGAACGTCGACAAGATCAAGCGCGGCGCGCCGGGATCGGGCGCCGTAACCGACCCGGACGTGATGCAGAAGGTCTATCTGCTGTCCGACAAGAAGTGAAGGCGTAGGTTGGGTTAGCTCGGCATTGCCGAGCGTAACCCAACGTCTTCGCAGCTCGACCGAAAGGAAGTCGGGTTACGCAGCGCTGCGCACTGCTGACCCGACCTACGTGCACCCAATAAGGAGCCTACCATGGCCTACAAAGACCCCGAGAACACCATCGTCATGGAGACGACAAAGGGCAACATCGTCATCGAGTTGCGCACTGATCTGGCGCCCAAGCACGCCGAGCGCATCAAGCTGCTCGCGCGCGAAGGCTTCTACGACGGCATCGTGTTCCATCGCGTGATCGAGGGCTTCATGGCCCAGGTCGGATGCCCGCACGGCACCGGCACCGGCGGCTCGAAGCATCCCAACCTGCCGGCGGAGTTCAATGCCGAGCCGCACGTGCGCGGTGTATGCTCGATGGCGCGCTCCTCGATGCCGAACTCGGCCAACTCCCAGTTCTTCATCTGCTTCGACGATGCCCGCTTTCTCGACAAGCAGTACACGGCCTGGGGCAAGGTCATCGAAGGCATGGACAACGTCGACAAGCTGAAGCGCGGCGAGCCCGTGCAGAACCCCGACAAGATCGTGTCGATGAAAGTGGCAGCCGACATCAAGTGATCCGGCACGAGCCGAAACGAGGAAGGCCGGACACGCACTGTCCGGTCTTTTTTCGTTCCCGCGCCGACGGCGCAACATCAGCCGGCCTGGTCGCCGATTCGCGCCAAGGCCTCCTCACGGCCCAGCGCCACCATCATGTCACCGACCGGGGGCGAGACGGTGGTGCCGGTGAGCACTGCGCGAAG
Source organism: Devosia equisanguinis (assembly GCA_945862355.1). Taxonomy (GTDB): domain Bacteria; phylum Pseudomonadota; class Alphaproteobacteria; order Rhizobiales; family Hyphomicrobiaceae; genus CAMDPA01. The sequence goes on from CAMAYR010000040.1 coordinate 4,325, forward strand.
CGGTTGCGCAATCTGACCGAGCTTCTTGCCCATCCGCTCAGCCGTAGCGCGAATGACGCCGTCGAGCGTAGCTGCGTCCCAGGACGCCGCAGCGGCAAAGTCCGCAGCAAGCGCCGCCAGCGTCGTCTTGGTCTCTGCGTCGATCAGCTTCGCCGCCTTGTCGTCGAGCTTCAGCGGCCTTTGCTGCAGCAGAAACGACGCACCGGCCGGGATGTCCTTCAACGTCTTGGCTCGCTCCATCAGCGCTGGCAGAACCGCGTCGAGCCGCTCCCAGCCGAGACGATCGAGCGCAGATCCGATCTCGCCGCCGTTCTCCATCTCCGGCAGGGCATCCTTGAGCCGCGCCTTGATCTCCGCCGGCTGCGACTTGCGAATATAGTGGCCGTTGAGGTCCGCGAGCTTGGCGAAATCGAACCGAGCCGCGCTCTTGCCGATGCCGCCGAGATCGAACCATTCGATCATCTGTTCGGTCGACATGATCTCGTCGTTGCCGTGGCTCCAACCAAGGCGCACGAGATAGTTTCGCAAGGCGACGGGCAGATAGCCCAACGCACGGTATTCCTCGGTCCCTTGCGCCCCGTGGCGCTTCGACAGTTTTGCCCCGTCCGGCCCGTGGATCAGCGGTACGTGCGCCCACACCGGAACGTCCCATCCGCACGCCCGGTAGACCTGCGTCTGGCGGCTCGCGTTGTTGAGATGATCGGCGCCGCGAATGACATGAGTTATGCCCATGTCGTGATCGTCCACCACGACCGCGAAGTTGTAGGTCGGCGCGCCGTCGCTGCGCACGATGATCATGTCGTCGAGCTGTGAGTTGACGACGACGACACGGCCCGCGACCTGGTCCTCGACGATCGTCTCGCCCGCCCGCGGCGCTCGAAGTCGGATCGAAGGCTTGACGCCCGCCGGCGCCTCCTTGGGATCGCGGTCACGCCACGGGCTCTGGATGGTCTGCGGCCCGCGGGGGCTGCGCTTCTCCTCACGGGCGAGCGCGCGCTCCGCATCGATGGCCTGCCGCATCGCGTCGAGCTCGGCAGCCGTGAGATAGCACCGATAGGCCTTGCCCTCGGCAAGCAGTTGCTCGGCTACCTCGCGGTGCCGATCGGCGCGGGCGAATTGGAACAGCGGCTCGCCGTCCCAGTCGATCTCGAGCCAACGGAGCGACCCCAGGATGGCGTCGACGTGCTGGGGCTTGGAGCGCTCCCGGTCGGTGTCCTCGATGCGCAGCAGGAACTTTCCGCCGGTGTGGCGGGCATAAAGCCAATTGAACAGCGCCGTGCGCGCGCCGCCAATGTGGAGCGTGCCGGTAGGCGAAGGCGCGAAGCGGGTAATGATGGGCTTTGTCATGATATTTCAGTAGCATCAATTGGTTCAGCCGAGGTTGCCGGAGTGTTTACCACAGCCGCGCCGGGCCGTCTTGCGGCCTAGAATGGCCTATGCTGTCGCTCTTCGTTCCAAGTTGAGGGGCAAGGAGAGGATCGGTTACCCTCGGAATTGAAAACCGAGGGTAACTCTGCTACCTTACCCTCGGAATCCGGAACCGAGGGTAAGGCCATGGCTGACTTGGAAACCATTGCAAAAATCGCCACCGCGTCGGCGACGAACCTCGCGACCCAAACCATGTTCGCCGAGCTGATGCAGCGATGCCTCGATGCAGAGTTCGATGAAACATTCACTGAGCGCGGTCACTTTAAGAAGCGCCGCAAGGGCAACCGTTACTACTGGTATTTCCAGTGGGACCAAGGCGGCAAGAAGCACGAGACCTACGTCGGCCCGGTAACCGACGCCAGCATTACCGATCGCGTATCGCGGTTTGCCACTATCAAGTCCGACTATACGCAGCGCCGCGAGATGGTGCGCGCGCTTATCGCGGCTGGCCTGCCCGCACCACTCTACCCCTCCGGCGAGATTCTCGATGCGTTCTGGCGGGCCGGTTTCTTCCGGCTGCGCGGGGTGCTGGTGGGTACGCTGGCGTACGCCTGCTACGGGCCACTGCTCGGCGTCAGGCTGCCCGCGGCAAGTTTGAGAACTGATGATGCCGACTTCGCTCAGTTCTGGGGCATCTCCGAGAACATCGGCGAAAGCATGAAGCCGCCGCTGGAGATCCTGCGAGGCATCGATCCGACCTATCGAGAGGTGCCGGACATAAACGATCCGTTCGTTACGACGCGGTACGTCAATGCAACCAACTTCAAGGTCGAATTCCTGACACCGAACCGGGTTAGCGACGAGCACCAAGGCAAGCCCGCCCGCATGAAGGCTCTGGCCGGCTCCGGTGCCCAACCGCTACGGCACCTCGACTATCTGATCCACCAGCCCGAACGCTCGGCCATCCTCTACAGCGCTGGCGTACCGGTTATCGTGCCGCGCGCCGAGCGCTACGCGATCCACAAGCTGATCGTCGCCGTCGAGCGACAGGATCAAGTCAAGTCGACGAAGGACGTCACGCAGGCGGGTGGCCTCATTCAATCGCTCGTCCTGCGGCGCCCCCTGGAGCTGGCCGAGGCCTGGACTGACGCTTGGGCCGTCGGGGAACGTTGGAGAGAGAAGCTCACCCGCGGTCGCGAGCGCTTGACTGAGCCACAGCGCGCGCAGTTGGCTGACGTGATCGAACGGGCAGAGAGATTACGCACGCACAGCAGACGTGACCGCAAGCGTTGATGGTTGGCAAGACTGGGCAATTCCAGTAGGGCCGCATCGTAGCGACGCAAAGGAACGCGACGACATGACGACCGACAACACCTCACGCGAGCCCGGCTCCGATTTCATTCGGGACATCGTCCAGGCCGACATCGCAGCGGGCAAGCAAAAGACGGTCGTCACGCGCTTTCCGCCGGAACCCAACGGCTACCTGCACATCGGCCACGCGAAGTCGATCTGCCTCAACTTCGGCATTGCCGAGGAGTTCGGCGGCCGCTGCCACCTTCGGATGGACGACACCAACCCGACCAAGGAGGAACAGCTCTATATCGACGCCATCCAGGACGATGTCCGCTGGCTCGGCTTCGACTGGGGCCGACACTTTCATCATGCGTCCGACTATTTCGAGCAGCTCTACGCGTGGGCTGAAGGACTGATCGAGGCCGGCAGGGCCTACGTCGACGACCAGAGCCCGGACGAGATGCGCGCTGCCCGTGGCACGCTGACGGAGCCCGGCCGCGACAGCCCGTTCCGCAACCGCAGCGTTGCTGAAAACCTCGACCTGTTCCGCCGCATGAGGTCGGGCGAGTTCCCCAACGGCGCGCGGGTGCTGCGCGCCAAGATCGACATGACCTCCGGCAACATCAATCTGCGCGATCCCGTGCTCTATCGCATCCTTCACGCCACGCATCCGCGCACCGGCGACAACTGGTGCATCTATCCGAGCTACGACTATGCACACGGCCAGTCGGATGCGCTCGAAGGTGTCACCCACTCCATCTGCACGCTCGAGTTCGAGGACCACCGCCCGCTCTACGACTGGTTCCTCGACAACCTGCCCGTGCCGGCAAAGCCGCGGCAGTACGAGTTCGCCCGCCTCAACATCACCGGCATGATCCTGTCGAAGCGCGTGCTGACGCAGCTCGTGCGCGATGGCCATGTCGCCAGCTGGGACGATCCGCGTATGCCGACGATAGCTGGTCTTCGTCGGCGCGGCGTACCGGCGGCAGCCCTCCGCGATTTCGTCAAGCGCATCGGCGTGTCGAAGGCCAACTCGATCGTCGACCCCGGTATGCTCGACTTCTCGATCCGCGAGGTCCTGAACAAGACCGCGCAGCGGCGCATGGCCGTTCTGAAGCCCTTGAAGATCGTGATCGAAAACTATCCCGATGGCCAGACCGAGGAGATGGAGGCGGTCAATCACCCCGAGGACACAACTGCCGGCTCACGCAAAGTGGCGTTCTCTCGCGAGATCTACATCGAGCAGGAGGACTTCATGGAGAACCCGCCAAAGAAGTTCTTCCGCCTGTCGCCCGGCAGCGAGGTTCGGTTGCGCTATGCGTACTTCCTGACCTGCAAGAGCGTCGTGAAGAACGACAAGGGCGAAGTGGTCGAGTTGCGCTGCACGTATGATCCCGCCACGCGCGGCGGCAACACGCCACCCGACGGCCGCAAGGTAAAAGCAACGCTTCATTGGGTATCTGCGGCCGATTCGGTGAAGGCCGAGGTCCGGCTTTACGGGCCACTGTTCAAGTCCGAATCCCCCGACCCCGGAAACTTCGCGGCCGAGCTCGATCCGGGCTCGCTCGAGGTGATCCATGAGGCTCGCCTGGAGCCTGCACTCGCCAAGGACACCGCGCCGGTCCAGTTCGAGCGGCTCGGATATTTCTGCCCGGACAAGGAATCCCACCCCGGCGCGCTCGTCTTCAACCGCACCGTGGGGCTGCGCGACACCTTCGCCAAGGAGGTCAAGGGCGCTGTCAAGAAATAGCCGTGGCGTCAGTCCTCCGCTGACCGGGCGACGTCCGGCCGGCGCAGCAGATAGACGGCGACGGCGGCCATAGCGATACTGACGGCCACCCCGACGACGTAGAACGAGGCCTCCAGCCCCGCCGCCTCCGCGACGATCCCCATCATGATCGGCGCGATGATGGAAGCAACGCGGTTCGCCGTGCCGCGCAAGCCGATCGCCTTGCCCTGGTTCGACTGCCCCGCCCCGCGAAGCACCAGTGTGATGATCAGCGGCTGCGCCAAGCCATTCGCGCCCGAGCGCAGGAACATGGCGACCTGAAGCAGGAAATAGCTCCCCAGCAGCGGAGTAATACAGATGAGAACCATGCCCAACCAAAGCGATACGAGCACGATCCACAGGCCGGAGACGTAGCGCGTCAGCCGCGCAGTCATCAGCGAGAACAGCGCCGCGCCGATCGCTCCAGCCGGGCTCAATAGTCCGATCGCCGTGCCCGTGATCCCCAGTTCAGTGAGCCAGGCGATATAGAACGAGCCTTGCACGGCATTGCCGACGTGCATCAGTGAGCCCAAAAGAACGATCAGAACGACGGCCGGCGACCGCAGGAGCCCGAACGCCGTCAAATAGTCCCCGGCCTTCGGCATCAGCTCGCGCGCGCGCAGCCTGGGCCGAGCGGTTGGGGCAAGCGCTTCCCCATCCGCGCTCGGTGGCCGCGCGGGCAACAGCAGTGTGCACACCACCGCGCCCGAGGCCCACGTCGACATCATCAGGAACGCACCCCATGGCCCGGCCAGATCCCATGCGACCCCGGCCAGCGGCGGCGCGGCAAGCTGGCTGATACGGATCACGGCGCTGAGCCGGCCGGCATAGACCGTGCGGCCTTGCATGTACTGCCCGATCATCGTCTGCGCGCCGAGCCAGCCCATCGACTCCGACAGGCCCAGGAACATCTGAAGAAAGATCAGCCCCCAGATCGCCGGGGTCAGCGGATAGAACAGCGGCATAACGGCGCCCATCGCCGTGCACGCCAACATGACCTGTCGGGCACCGAGCCGATCCATCAGAGCGCCGCCGTGGATCGAAAGCAGCAGCGGCAGAACGTGCGGCGCAGCGAACACCAGGCCGAACATGAACGGCGAGGGGTTCATCGTGTAGGCGTAGAGAGGAATGATCACCGAGCCGATGTAGAACAACGAAGTGTTGAACAAGCCGACCCCGTAGACCGCAGCCTGAATGCGCCACGGCACCTCCTCGCGTTCAGTTGCGCTCATGCGGTTCCGGATCGCCTTTGGTAACGTGTCTCATCCACCTGCCAGGGCCGGACCAGACGGCCGGCCCCTCGCGAAACCGTCTCTAAAGAATCGGGCTCGCTGAAATCGAGCGCGAATTCACTGCGAGGCTCGATCAGTAATAGATCGACCCCTTGATGCCGCCACCGACGGCGACGGCATCGCCGTTGATCGCCACCGACCGAGGCGAAGCCAGGAACGCCACGACGTCGGCGACCTCCTCCGCGTCGATGATGCGCCCGAGGCTCGTCTTCGCGCCCATCATCTTCTCGACTTCCTTGATCGACAGCTTCTGCGCGGCAGCCATCCGCTCCATGACGCCGGGCGTATTCTCCGTGCGCGTCGTCGCAGGATGCACACACGTCACGTTGATGCCGAACGGCCCGAGCTCGTCGGCGAGGTTCTTCGACAGGGCCGCGACCGAGACGTTGCGCACACTGCCCGCGATATTGCCGGTCGTTCGCGCGGCGAGGCCGCTGATGTTGATGATCCGGCCCCAGCCGTTGCTTTTCATCAGCGGCGCCACCTCTCGGGCCGTCCGGATGTAGCCCATCACCTTGGTGTTCATCTCGTTCATGACGAGCTCGTAGGTTAGGTCGGCGAGCCCTGGTGGCTTGCCGGATTGGCCACCCGGATTGGCTGCCGCGTTGACGAGGATGTCGACGCGCCCGAACGCCGCCGCGGCGATCGCCACCATCTCGCGCACCTTGTCGTCGCTGGTGGTATCGGTCTCGATCGAGAGTATCCGCCGGCCGGTCTCATTGGCGATCTCGGTCGCGGCGGCGTTCAGCGCCGCCATGTTGCGCGCCGCAATCGCCACGTCGACGCCTTCCCGCGCGAGCTGGCGGGCGACAGCCTTGCCGATCCCCTTGCTGCCGCCCGATACAATGGCGGTCTTGCCATGCAGCCTCAGATCCATGATTTCTACCCTGTTTGCCGGCCGCAGTGCAGCCGTTAACGCTTCACGGGACGAGCCACCTAGCCGGGAAGTCATCCTGTTAGCCAGCTTTCACGGCTTGCGACATCGGCGCAAGCGGCGTTTCAACCGTCGATCCGGCTGTCGATCCGGCTGGCCCGGACCGGACAGGCTTGCTATACGGGCGCGTTCTGTGTCCCGCCGCCTCTGGCGGGCCCTTACTGGAATGGGATCGTGCAATGGCGAATGTGGTCGTGGTCGGCGCCCAATGGGGCGACGAGGGCAAGGGCAAGATCGTGGACTGGCTCTCCGAACGGGCGGACATCGTCGTCCGCTTCCAGGGCGGCCACAACGCCGGCCATACGCTCGTCATCGACGGCGTGACCTACAAGCTATCCCTGATGCCGTCCGGCGTCGTTCGTCCGGGCAAACTGGGCGTGATCGGCAACGGGGTGGTCGTCGATCCCTGGGCGCTGATCGATGAGATCGGCAAGCTCAAAGCCCAGGGCATCGACGTGACGCGCGATAGGCTGCGCATCGCAGAGAACGCCACGCTCATCCTGCCGCTCCACCGCGAACTCGACCAGCTCCGCGAGGCCGCTGCCGGATCCGGCAAGATCGGCACCACCGGCCGCGGCATCGGCCCTGCCTACGAGGACAAGGTCGGCCGGCGCGCGATCAGGCTGCAGGACCTGAAGAATCTCGGCACCCTAGAACAGAAGGTGGACCGCATCCTTGTCCATCACAATGCACTTCGCCGCGGGCTGGGTCAGCCCGAGATCGCCAAGGACGACGTCATCCGCCAGCTCGTCGAGATCGCCCCCAAGGTCCTGCCATTCATGGACGTGACGTGGGATTTGCTCGACCGCGAGCGCCGCGCCGGCAAGCGCATTCTGTTCGAGGGTGCTCAGGGCGCGCTGCTCGACGTCGACCACGGCACCTATCCCTTCGTCACCTCCTCGAACACCGTCGCCGCCCAGGCCGCGACCGGCTCCGGCATGGGCCCGGGGCAAGTCGGCTACATTCTCGGCATCGCCAAGGCCTATACGACCCGCGTCGGCTCTGGCCCGTTCCCGACCGAGCTGAACGACGACATCGGCGAGCTGATCGGCCAGAAGGGCCACGAGTTCGGCGTGGTCACAGGCCGCAAGCGCCGCTGCGGCTGGTTCGACGCGGTGCTCGTGCGCCAGGTCTGCAAGGTCTCGGGGATAGACGGCATCGCGCTCACCAAGCTCGATGTGCTCGACGGCTTCGACGAGGTGAAGGTCTGCGTCGCCTACATGCTCGACGGCGAGCGCATCGACCGGCTGCCGGCCGGCCATAATGCGCAAGCCCGCGTCGAGCCGATCTACGAGACGTTCAAGGGCTGGAAGCAGTCGACGCGCGGAGCCCGCAAGTGGGCCGATCTACCCGCCGAGGCGGTGAAATATGTTCGCCACGTCGAGGAGCTGATCGAGCGCCCGGTGACGCTGCTCTCGACGAGCCCGGAGCGCAACGACACTATCCTGATGCGCGATCCGTTCGAGGATTGAGGGGAAAGCGCCGGCTTCCTCAGCGTCAGTCAACCTGATCAGGCAGCCGCTGCGCTGGTCGCGGGCATGTCCCGCCGCGCAGCCTGACGTCCCGGCCGGCCCAGCCGCCACATCAGGAAGATCACGATCGCCGCGTTGACGAGGTTCCAGAAGATCCCATGCACGAACGCTGCCTGGTAGGAACCGGTCAGGTCGAAGATCTTGCCCGACGACCAGCCTCCCACCGCCATCCCCACGAGCGTCGCAAACAGCACGAAGCCGATGCGATAGCCCGCTTCGTTCGCCGGCAGATGATCCCTGACGATAATCGTGTAGCTCGGCACGATACCGCCCTGGAACAAACCGAACATCGCCGAGATGACGAACAGCGAGACGAGCCCGTCGAACGGCAGGTAGAGTAGCAGCGCGAGCCCCTGTAGAACGGACCCGATCAACAGTGTGGCAAGCCCCCCGATCCGGTCGCAGATCCAGCCGGAGACCAGCCGGCTGATAACGCCCATCGCCATCATCAGCGAAAGCATCTGCGCTCCGCGCGCCGGCCCGTAGCCCAGGTCCCCGCAATAGGCCACGAGATGCACCTGCGGCATCGCCATCGCCATACAGCACGCGAATCCCGCGATCGAAAGCAGTCCCATCAAGGTACCCGTCGACATGCCACCAGGCCGCACGACGGGGGCGTGACGGTGGCTGCCCTCCTCGCCGATGGGGCTCGGTCGGATCTGGGGCGCGGGACGGCGCATCAGGAGTGACAGCGGCAACATGGCGGCCACGCAGAACAACCCGATGCCGATGTGCGTCATGCGCCAGCCGTATAGCTCGGTGAAATACTGGATCACCGGCGGCCAGATCGTGCCCGCGAGGTAGTTGCCGCTGGCGCAGATCCCGATGGCGAGGCCGCGCCGCTTCACGAACCAACGCGAAATGTCCGCCAGCAGCGGACCAAACACGGTCGCACTGCCCAACAGCCCGATCAGCACACCTTGCGCCAGCGTGAATTGCAGCAGGCTCTGCGACAGGCCGGCCAGGCTGTAGCCCAAACCGAGCATGATAGCGCCGATCACGACCGGCAGGAATATGCCGATCCTGTCCGAAAGCCGGCCCATGATGATGCCGCCGACGCCGAACCCGAGCATGATCGCGGCATAAGGCAGCGACGCCGATCCGCGCGATACGCCGAACTCGGCCTGAACCGCAGGCAGCACCACGGCGAACGACCACATGCCGACGCCGCCGATCGTGCCGAGTGCCAGCCCCACGGCAAGCCGCACCCAGGCGGTCGCGCCGTCGGGCTCGCTGCCGATGTAGGTCACGGAGCGGTAGGGCATCGGGTCTGCCTGAAATTCATGCTGCGGGTTCCAGGACCTAAGCAGAGTTGCCGCGCGAGGCCAACTGCGCCCGCAGCAATGCTCCCAATTACTGCGCGGCGACTTACTCCGCGCCGGGCAATTTCTCGAACCATCGCGGCACGCGGCCATTCGGACCTGGATAGGCGTCGCGGCCGCCTTGGCGGCGCCCCACCCTCAGGGTAAACGGGATAGTGATTTTTCCAGGCGCGTCCAGCCGCCGTTCGGAGGTGCTAGACCGGATGACTGAAAATTCTCCGGCCCTTTTCAGCAGTTGGTGCCCACGCATCGCGTTGTTCTCCGGCGCGCTGATAGTGACGACTGCGCTTCTCCATCGGCTCCTGGGCATGCCCACGCCACTGGCGCTCAACCTCTTTCTCGTGGGCTTCGCGCTGGCGGCCATAGCCTTTCTGCTCGGCGCGGTGGCCATCGGCGACGTGTGGCGGCGGGGCGCAGACGGCGGCGCGTGGGCAGTGATCGGCATGGCCGTCGCGACGGCGGTATTCTGTTGGCCTCTGGCGTTCTTGCCTTCCTATCTCAACACGCCACACATCAATGACGCCACCACGGACCTGACGGCGCCACCCCCTTTCCAGTCCCTTGCCAAGGAGCGCAGCAAGGCCGGCGCAAAGCATCCAGCCCGGCATCCCGGCGGCCAGTCGCTCGAGCTGCAGAAAGCAGCATATCCCGACCTTCGCCCGCTGACCGTGGTCCGAGGCCCGGATGAAACCTATGAGCTGGCCCTCGAGGCATTGAAGCGACTGCGCTTCCAGATCGTGGCCGAGACGCCCCCGCGCCCGGGACAGGTCGGCACCATCGAGGCCGTAGATCGCACGACGGTCATCGGGTTCTACGACGACGTCGTCGTGAGGATCACCAGCGACGACGGGCGCACCCGCGTGGATGTGCGCAGCGCCTCCCGCTTCGGCACGCACGATCTGGGCCGTAATGCGAGCCGGGTGCGCCGTGTGCTCGCCGAGCTGCAAGGCAGGATCGACGCATCCGTTTCGACCCCGAGCCAGCGTTTTGCACGCATCAAGTCGCGCCTGGACAAGGGCAAATCACAGGTCAAACGGGGTAAAGGGAGCGATCGAAAGACGTCGGATCGTCGGCGTGGATCAGACGCCGCTCGATCAGGTGCTCAACGTGCGCCTGTACCGAAAGCGAGGCCGCCCGGATGAGTTTCGGGGCGATGGAAGGATAGATCAGGCCGACGATTTCGTTGATCGTTCGCGGCTTCTCGCGAATGGCTGAGAGGATCGCATCCTCCCGCATCCGCCGGTGGATCAGATACCCGCGCACCATGCGCTCCGGGTCGGCAAGCTTGCCGCCGTGCCCCGGCAGATAGAGCCTGTCGCCGCGACCGCGCAGCCGCTCCAGCGATTCCAGATAGTGGCTCATGCGCCCTTCCGGCGGCGCTACGACGCTGGTGTTCCAGGCCATCACGTGATCGCCCGAGAACAGGATACCCGAGCCGACCAGCACGAGGCTCAGGTGATCGGGCGAATGGCCCGGCGTGAACAGCGCCTCGAGCGACCAGCCGTCGCCCACGATGCTGTCGCGGTCGCGCAGCACGATGTCCGGCCGCACGCTCTTCACTCCGACCTCTCGACCGTCGGGCGCCAAGCGGCTGGCAGCGGACGTGGCTGGCTCGTAGCCATAGGCAGCGAGCGGCGCCTGCAACGCTTCGACCAGACGCGGCACACCGTCGGAATGATCGCCGTGGGCATGCGTCAGGACGACGTGGGAGACCTGCCGCCCGCCGACGGCCCGGACGATCGCGCTGCAATGGGCCTCGTCGTCGGGTCCTGGGTCGATCACCGCCAGCGTTCGGGTTCCAACGATGTAGGTATTGGTCCCCTTGAACGTCATCGGGCTCGGGTTGTTTGCAACGAGGCGCACCACTCCAGGCGCCAGCTCCCGTGGCTCGCCGTAGACGAAATTCATGCGCTGACTGAGCTCGATGGACATGGGCGCCCTGCTGGCAAATGCGACGCGGCTGCAGGCTGCAAAGAGCCAGATCCCGGGCCGAACCACGCCGAAGACCCTGGATTGGCTTTGGGCGACGAGCGCGGCCCGGCTCGAACTTGGGCCGCGCACGCCGTTTGCGGATCAAGCCTCCGGTTTTTTGCCCAGGAAGTCGCGCTTTGCCAGCTCGATGCCCGACTGGCGCATGATGTTGTAGGTCGTAGTGGTGTGGAACATGAAGTTCGGCAAAGCGAAATACTGCAGGAAGTTCATGGCCTTGAACTTCGTTTCGTTAGCGCCGAGCTTGACGACGATGTCGCGATCCTCCTGCCCGTCGACGTCGGTGGCCTTGATCGACTTCAGAAATTCGATCGCCTTGGCGACCCGCGCCTTGAGCTCGGGGATCGTCTTCTCGCTGTCCTCCATCGCCGGCGGAGTTTGGCCGGCCAGATAGCCAGCCGTGCGCACCGCCCAGGCAGAAGCCGACTGGACCTGCTTTCCGAGCGTCCACATCGTCGGATTCAGCCGCATGCCCAGCAGTGCGGCATGGTCGATCTTCTTCTCGGTGGCGTAGGCCTCGGCCTTGTCGAGCATGCCCGAGAGCGCCGTCAGCGCCTGGATGAACTGGGGTATCGAGGATTGATAGAAGGTCATCGGCATGGCGGTTTTTCTCCCGTGGATTTGCAGTCGCGACACGACAGTGCGTTGAACCCGATCGACCCGAGCGCAATGGACAGCTCGGCTCGGGGGGCGATCTTCAGCACTCCGCGGCGTCTAGCGCAAGGGCGTGCCCGGCACCTGCAATTGCCTCAGTATCGCCCATCGACGGCCCTCGTCGGCTCCAATTCGCCATTTACCTCCCATTAACGAGCCAGACCTAACGATGGTTCGACGCGCCGCCCGCACTCCTTCGGCGAGGGGTCCGGCCGGAGCGGGGGGACTGCGAGCCGGCGGCACCGCTGGTGCGCGAGTGCAGGGGGTTGTGCTTGAACCCGCGTATCCGAGGTCGTCTTGTCGCCGGCGCGGTCGCGCTCGTCGTGACCCTGCTCGCCGTGGAGCTGTCGGCTCAGCTCGCGGGCACACGCACCATATCCTTGCGCAACATCCACACCGATGATGTCGTCAACGTCGAGTACAAGCGCAACGGCCGCTATGTCCCCGAGGCGATGGAGAAAATCAACTGGGTGCTGCGCGACTGGCGACGCAACGAGAGCACCCGCATGGATCCCGCCCTCGTCGACCTGCTCTGGGAGATGCACCGGGAGCTCGGCTCCAAGGCGCCGATCAACATCATCTCCGGCTATCGTTCGCGCACGACCAACAACATGCTTCGCCGGACGTCCGGCGGCCAGGCCAGCGAAAGCCGGCACATCCTCGGCAAGGCAGCCGACGTGAATTTTCCCGACGTGCCCGTCAAGCATGTCCGCTACGCCGCGATGATCCGCGAGCGCGGCGGCGTCGGCTACTATCCGACCTCGGCCACGCCGTTCGTCCACGTCGATACCGCTCAGGTGCGCGCCTGGCCTCGGATGCCGCGCTTCGAACTGGCGCTTCTTTTCCCGAACGGTCGCACGCAGCACAAGCCGGCCGACGGGCGTGACATCACGATGGACGACGTGCGCACGGCCAGAGCACGCCAGCCCGGGGTCGCCACCCAACTCGCCTCTTTCCACGACATGCGCCGGCAAGGCCGCGACCGCCAGCCTTCGCTGATGGCAGCACTTGCTCCCGGCGCAGGCGACATCGTTTTCACGCCAGGTCCGGTCACCGCGGCGACCACGCCTCACGTCGCGAGAGTTGCCGCCCCACAGGCGCCCAAGCTCGTCTGGGTACCCCGTCTTGCGGATCGACCCTTGCGTCTGACCGCCCGGCCCTCCGAAGACGATCGCAGACGTCTGACCCAGCTCGTCGCGCTTGCCGGAATGCCCGAACTCGTCGCCGTTCCCAGGCTCGTCGAGCGCTCCCAGCTGCCCAAGCGCAAAGGGCACGATGTGCTCCCCGCGCCGGGAACCGAGAGGCCTGCCGGAGGTGGCGTCTACCCGCGCCTCGCCTTTTTGAGCCCGGAAGGCATCGATGCCTTGAAGGGCTGGAGCAACGGCTTCACACATTCCCCCGCCTGGGATGAAGATCACCCCGAGGAGGCGGCGTATCGGCCGTTCCCACTGGCGCCCTTCCTGACGGCATCGGCCTCGATCGACGATCCTGCCCTCGTCAAGCTCGTCCATCCCGACCTTGCGCGCACCGGCGAGCTGTTCGACACGTCGGCCGACCCTGCCATGCTTCGACTGCGCCCAGCCGGCCAGGCGGCCCGATTGATGTGGGCGCAGGAGGAAAGTGGCCGCTCAGTCGATCTCGATGGCATGAGCATCGCCTCGAGCGACGGCGCGGCTCCCCGCCCCGTCGCTGCGCGCCGGGTACAAGCAGAGTTCGGGCGTTGAGCAGAACCACAGAACTGCCGAGCTGACCTATCTGAGCCCTACTTGGATACGCGTAGCGTGCTGCCCTGGCCCGCTACTGATATCGCCCGTTCCCGCAGCTCCCCCTGCCAGCCATGAACGAGCATGAAGAGCGCGCATGAAATGCCCGCTGCCCATGCCCCGCTCGCGGCCACCGATGTATCATCATCGGGTGGCACGAACCGCGTCCCCGGTTGGGCTCGGCTACTTGCCGGCCACCAAGCCCTTCAGCACGCCGGCGAGCGCCATCAACACGCCGCCACCGACGCCACCCTGCAATACGCTGTTGAGGATCGCGATCGGGTCCATGCCCGAGGTGGCAGCGGTTCCCGCCATCCCGAGCATCGGGTTGATTATCGGGCCAAGCAATTGCCCGGTAGCACCGCCCCCGATGATGCCGAGAACGGAATTCATCAGCCAGCCCATGTTGATGTTCTTCAGCGCTGCACCGGCGAGATTGCCGCCCACAGCCCCACTCACGAGTTGAATGATCAGATCGATAGGCATGTATATCCCCTCCGGATGCGTTGCACACGCACGAAGGCTTACGCCTCATAAATGACTACGGCAATGCACTTGCCGGCATCGGCATTTCGGCCCAGGCACAAGCTGAGCATGGCTCAGCCCGAGAGGCTCTGCCGCGCAGCCTCGAGCCCGCGGGCGAGATCCTCGATGAGGTCCGCGGGATCCTCGAGGCCGACGTGCAGCCGAATGAGCGGCCCGCCCTGCAATCCCCGGATTCCCTGCGGGTAGGTCAGCGCCAGGCTCTCGAACCCACCCCACGATGCCCCGATCCCGAACAGCCGAAACGCGTCGATCATGGCGTCGGCCTGCGCCTGCCCGCACGGCGGCTGCAAAGTGATCGAGAACAGGCTGTTGGCGCCAGCGAAGTCGCGTTTCCACAGCGCATGTCCAGGATCGCTCGGCAGCGCGGGAAACAGAACGCGCTCGACGAGCGGCTGCCGCTCGAGCCAGGCGATGACCTCCATCGCGTGGGCGTGCGACTGGGCCATGCGCGCCGCCACCGTCCGCAAACCGCGCAGCACTAGATAGGCATCGTCTGGGCTCACTGTCTGGCCCAAAACGTGACTGTCCCGCCAGAGTTGATCTGCGATGCCCGGGTTCGCCGTCACCGAGCCCATCGTGATGTCGGAATGCCCAGCGATATATTTCGTCAGCGCGATGATCGAAATGTCGGCGCCGAGTGCCAAAGGCCGGTAGAGACCCGCCGCGCCCCACGTGTTGTCGACAGCCACCAGCGCGCCGTGTGGCTTGGCCGCCTCCGCAATGGCGGGCAGATCCTGCAGGTCGAATATGATGGAGCCAGGGTTGTCCAGATAGACGAGCCGCGTCGTCGGGCGCAGTCTCGCCGCGACGTCCGCCGCAGCCGCATCGCCCGGCGCGTAGTACTCGCAGTGGACGCCGCGCGGCGTCAGATAGTCATCCGCGATCACGCGCGCCGGCCCATAGATGGTCTCCGCGAGCAGGACGTGATCGCCGGGCTTCAGCACGCTCAAGAAGACATGCGCGATCGCAGCAAGCCCCGTCGGAAACAATTGCGTGCGGCTGCCCCCCTCGATCTCGCTCAGCGCATCCTCGAGCGCGAACGTGGTCGGCGTTCCCTTGGCCCCGTAGGTGAAGGCTCGCTCGCCAGCCGCCCGCCGCCGCCCCATCTCGCGCAGGTGCGACGTGCTGCGATAGAGCACCGTGGAAGCTCGCGTCAGGGGCGGATTGACGGCGCTCGTACCCTCCCCCGGCGCCGGTCGGGAGGCGTGCACTAATCTCGTCTTGTCGCGATCGGTCATGCGGGGAGCCTCGGCCTTCTCATCGCAATCGCCAGGCGCATCCTGAGCTGCGCAGGCGACCTGCGCGCAGCCGGCCATCGCACGCCGCCCCGCGCAGCGTTCCGCCGTCGCAACCACAGGCGCCTTGGTGCCCCAGGAGGGATTCGAACCCCCACACCCTTGCGGATATCAGATTTTGAGTCTGACGCGTCTACCGTTCCGCCACTGGGGCCAAGTCTCGCGAAGGCGCGCATAATAGCGACGGCCCTTGCCACGTCAACGCGTGCTTCACACAACTGAGCCGAGCTGCGATCGCACCTTGCCTCGGCCACCTGAAGACGTTCCATAGGCAAACTTTTGTCCGATAAATCAACATTCTTTAAGCACGCATTCAGACCTCGGACCGATAGTGGTTATCAGACAGGCCCGGTTGTTGACGGACCTGGGGGCAAAATTGGAGGGTTCAATAATGTCGGCGACTTTGCAGATCCAGTCGATCGCAGCCACGCTGGATGCCTATCACCAGCAGCTTGTCACCTTGAGCGATGCTCTGGGTGCACTCCGGGAAGCCAGCGATCAGATCCGCTCGCAACTCGAACAGGACCGCACCGCTCTCGCCGCCTACGCGGTGGAAGCACACCCCATCCCTGCGACTTTGCCCACCGTTGCCATTGCCGTAGCAACAGTCGCCGCGACCACGCTCGGCGACGACCTGCCCAGCGAAGCCGTTCGGGAAACCAAGATCGAGCCCACGGCAATGCCTGAGCTCGAGGATGGCACAGTCGCAGTCGAATTAGCCGCAGCCGACGGCGACGAGGTCCGAGCAACCCTTGCCATGACCGCAGAGGTTGAAGTGGTCGCTGAGGTCATCGCTGAGGCAAAGGGCGACCAGGAGCCCGGCGCGGTCAGCCAGGACGTGCCGATAACCGATGTCGATGTCGGCCCACTCGAGCCCGCCCTGAACCTCGAGCCTGCCTTGAACCTCGAGCCTGCCTTGAACCTCGAGCCTGCCACAACCGATGCTACGGAGCCAGCTTCCAGCCCTGAGGCAGTGGACGAGAGCACGGTTGGTGAGCCCCCCGCCGCTGCCGATGGCGATACAGCCAAGAGCAACGTGGTGGCGCTCGATACCGAGCGCGGCAAGCGTCGCCGCCTCGTCCCCTCGCGCCGCATGGCTGTGACCATAGTTGCCTCGCTCATAGTCACCGCCAGCGCCGGCCTTGCGTTGCATGAGTTGCTGCAGGGTGATCTCTGCCAGCGGCTGGTCGATCTGGCGACCTGCGCCGGCGACATGCTTTCGGCCGACCGCAACTGCTCGTTGCTCTCTTGGCTGATGCTCTGATCGACGGGTCTGCGACAGGGCACACCCCAACCCGATCACGCAAGAACACTTGGGCGACCCTTTTCAATGGGCCGCCTTCTTTGTTTTCCGGCTGCGAACGGCACGCTCTGACGGTTCGCATCTTCCAGCCGACGCACGTCCGTCATCGCAACCAGCCGCAAGCCGACACTCGGGCGGGGGCGTGAGAGGGCCAGGTGCTGAAGACCGCGGCATTCGCCGCAAGTGTGCGGTAAGGACAGTCGCAGCAACTACCGCTACGCAAACCCCGCACGCCCGGAAGTGCTGGGTCGCACATCGCTTGACGCCAGCCTGAGGGGACTACGATTCACTTAGTGTTGCGACGGCCCTAAGCGCGCCGCACCACAACGTATTCAGCGTACCAGTGCGGTTCGCGTTAGCGCGCACCACACCCTGCGCCTCTTGCGGGTCACTCCCGCTACCTGCTTCCCAGGCGATGTCGGCATTGCTCGGGTAGCGCAAGCGGGTCTGCTCCACCCGTTGGTGAAGCCACAGCCGGTTGCTCAATCTCGACCCGGCTCGATCAGTCTCCCAGCCGCACGAGCAGCACGGCGAGTACCGATCAGGTCGTCTCCTTGGTGGCCCTACCGCGCCATCAACGCGTTCCAGCCCCACAGCACCAGCACGACCACAGCTGCGCCTATCAGCATTCCTCCCGTCATGCTGATCGACATGTTGAGGACCTTGTCGTTGGTCGACACGAATCCGAGATCGGCCATCGCGGCGTTTCCAACCGCCGCCCCAAGAACCAGGATCGGCGCCCCCAAAAGGGCAGACAGATGATCGCCGACCATCTGGGAGATCAGCGTGTAGCCAGCCCCGCCGATCACGATCAGCACCAGCCAGCCTGCCATGTCGAGCGCGAAACAGCGCACGAGAAAATCCATCATCACAACCTCCAAGCCACTAGTGTACGTCACGCCGAGGGCCCCGGCGCTTCGTTGGCTAGATCCGTCAGCGGCGTCGGCGCAGGATACCGTGCACGATTTAACGATCCGTTGAGGATTGCCCGCCCACCGATGGCGCCTGCACCTGCGTAAGGCGGTGACGGCAGGGCCCAGGCGAGGTAAGAAGCCAGAAACCTGAGAATGGGAACTGAGCCATGACCGCTGATGGAAGCCGCCCGCCGCTGCTGGCACCCTCTGCCGACCTCGTCCGCCGCCTGAGCGAGATCGTCGGTCCCGAGCACGCGCTCGTCGACCCGGACCAGCAACTCCCCTACTTGCGCGAGATGCGCGACGTGTACTTCGGCAAGTCGCCGCTCGTGCTGCGGCCTGCGAACGTCGAGCAGGTCTCGCGCATCCTGGCCATGTGCAACGAGGCGCGCGTCGCCGTCGTTCCGCAGGCCGGCAATACCGGTCTCGTCGGCGGTCAGGTGCCCTGGGAGCGCGGCGACGAGGTGGTGCTGTCCATTTCGCGGTTGAACAAGGTGCGTAACGTCGATGCCGCCGGCTACAACATGACGGTGGAAGCCGGCCTGACGCTCGCGGCATGTCAGGCGGAGGCCGACAAGGTCGGCCGCTTCTTCCCGTTGTCATTGCCTTCCGAGGGAAGTTGCCAGATCGGCGGCAACATGGGCACCAACGCCGGCGGCGTCGCCGTACTGGCCTACGGCAATACCCGCCAGCTCATCATGGGGCTGGAGGTCGTTCTCGCCGACGGCCGGATCGTGCCGGGGCTGAAGGCTCTGAAGAAGGACAACACCGGATACGATCTGCGCGACCTGTTCATCGGCTCTGAGGGCACGCTCGGCATCATCACGGCCGCCGTCTTGAAGCTGTTCCCCAAGCCCGCCGAGAAGGCCACAGCCTTCATAGGCCTGCCTCGCCTGGACGCTGCGCTCGACCTCTTCACGCTCGCCCAGGACACCTCGCTGACGAACCTCACCGCCTTCGAGTTCCTCTCTCGCGAAGGCCTCGAGATGCTGTGCCGCAACTTCCCCACCAACCGCATTCCCATGGAGGAGCGGTATCCCTGGTACATTCTGCTCGAGATCTCCGGTGCGCGAGCCGATGGCCAGGCCGGCCGCGAGATGGAGGCGATCCTCACCGCCGCGGCAGAGGCCGGAACGATCTCAGACGCCGTGATCGCGGCCTCGCTGTCGCAGGCGGCCGACTTCTGGAAGCTTCGCGAGCTGATGCCGGAGGCGCAGAAGCCCGAGGGCGGCTCGGCCAAGCACGACGTTTCCGTGCCGATCGCCAACTTGCCGCAGTTCATCGAGCGCGCCCACGTTATCGTCGAGCGCATCTGCCCAGGCGCGCGCCCCGTGCCGTTCGGTCACTTCGGCGACGGCAATATCCACTACAACATCTCCCAGCCCGTCGGCGCCGACCGTGCCCAGTTCACGAAGACCGGCTTCGACATCAACGCTGCCATCCACGATCTCGTGCACGAGCTGAGGGGCTCGATCTCCGCCGAGCACGGCATCGGCCGCTCCAAGCGTGACGAGTTGCCCCGTTTCAAAAGCGCTGTCGAGCTGGAGCTCATGCGCGGCATCAAATCCGTGTTCGACCCCAACGGCATCCTGAACCCGGGCAAGGTGATTTGAGCCGCCGAGGAGACGCTATGCCAATGCCGTGGCCGGCACGTTTCAGCGGGGGCACAGCAGCTCGAAAGGGCTAGGGGACGAGCGAAGCGGGGATGACGCCCAAGGCGTCGGCAACCGATGGTACATTTCCGCCCTTCGCTGCTGCTGCCGTTCCTAACCGGCGCGCATCCTTGAACTCGAATGAAACCGGCTCCGCCAAACCGTGCCAATTTCGCTTCGGGTTCCGACTTCTGCTCTTAACCGCGCAGCAAGGCGTAGCAAGGCGTAGCAAGGCGTAGCAAGGCGTAGCAAGGCTTAGCAAGTGTCGGCACCGGAACCCTGGGGCTCGGACATCGGCCTGAACGCCGCCATGTCATTTCGCCATGTCATTTCGCCTGTCGCTTCGCCTGTCATTGCTCCTTGACTCGACGGTTGGCACATCTACTTTCCCAGCCGAAAAGATCAGGGGTAATGCTCGGTCGGTCTCGGCCGCGCGCAGTTGTCACAGATGGGGCTTCCACATGAAAACGTCCTTCGCAAAAAATCTATTCGCCGCAGCGGCACTTGTGGCTGCCTCGACTATCCCGGCAGCCGCCGACGACGTCGCGAAATTCTACACGGGCAAGACGGTCAGCATTTTCGTCGGCTATGCAGCCGGCGGGGGCGCGGATCTGTGGGCGCGCTTCGTGTCCCGTCACCTTGGCAGGCACATGCCGGGCCAGCCGAACGTCATCGTGCAGAATATGCCCGGCGCGAGCGGTTTCGCTGCGGTCAATCACGTCTACACTAATGCAGCAAAGGACGGGACGGTCATTCTCCTGCCGACCTCCACAGCCATCGCGGCGCCGATGATGGGTATCAGCAACGTCCGTTGGGATACGTTCAAATTCCACTGGCTCATCAATTTCACGCGCGACGTATCGGGTTGCGCCACCTCGGGAAAATCGGGGATCAAGAGTGCAACCGACGCGCTGACGCGACAGATCGTGTTCGGCACCGACGGCGTGGACGATCCCTCCGCCCACCACCCGCGGCTCCTTGTGAACCTGCTGGGGTACAAGAATAAGATCGTGGCCGGTTACAAGGGGACGGGGCCTGCGCTGCTCGCTCTCGAGCGCGGTGAGGTCGATGCGCGGTGCTCGGTGTGGGCCTCGCTGGCCTTGTCGACTCATAAGGCGGAGTTCGAATCCGGCAAGCTCGTTCCCATCCTGCAGGTCGGCACCAAGAAGCATCCTATTTTCGGCAACGCGCCGCTGATCCTCGATCTCGCCAAGACCGACGAGCAGCGCGATATCATGCGGTTCATCGTCGGGCCGGTGGAGATCTCGCGTCCGTTCGCCGCACCGCCAGGCGTGCCGGCCGACAGGGTGGCTGCGTTGCGCACCGCGTTGTGGAAGGCCTCGCAGTCCGACGCGATGAAAGAGGACGCCAAGAAGATGAACCTGATCGTCGATCCGATGACCGGCGAGGAAACCGAAAAGGCGCTTCGTGAGGCGCTCAATGTTTCCGACGCTACAGTCAAAAAAGCGGTCAAGGCGATCATGGAGCAATAGCTTCG
Source organism: Devosia equisanguinis (assembly GCA_945862355.1). Lineage (GTDB taxonomy): Bacteria > Pseudomonadota > Alphaproteobacteria > Rhizobiales > Hyphomicrobiaceae > CAMDPA01. The sequence continues at coordinate 25,448 of CAMAYR010000040.1, forward strand.
TTACAGGTCCTCGAAAAGGTGGAGTGGCTGGCTCGGTTCGCGCCGCCAGCCGCTCACCCCACCTTGCTACCCCCGCGACATAGGCCTTGTTCTCGCGCAACTCGTTCCTGAGGTGCGCTACATCGCTCGACAGTTTTGCCGGCTACCAGCTTTGCCGCAACACGTCGCGAGCCCGCCTCGCTAAGGCCAACGGCTGTGCTCTAGGTCATCGAACAACAACGCGACGGCGTTGTTGAACACGGCCGGCTTCTCGATGTTCGAGATGTGCCCGGCCTGCTCCACCACCAGGAAGCGCGAGCCCTTGATCATGGTGTGCATCTGCCGTGAATTCTCCGGCGGAGCACCGTGGTCCTCGTCACCACAGACGACGAGTGTCGGTGTTCTGATCTCGCTCAGTCGCGGCCCGTAGTTCAGATGAGCGAGTGCGATGGCACAGCCGCAATAGCCCTGCGCTGACGTATTGCGGATCATCCAATCCATGCGCTCGACGACCTGAGGAGCGCGCTGAGCGAGACCAGCGCTCGACCAGCGTTCGACGGTCGATGCAACGACGGCTTCTATCCCGCCTTTGCGCACCTCGTCCGCTCGGCTCGACCAGGCATGCGTGAACTCCTCCGTCGTCGTATGGCGGGAATCGGCGATCACCGCGCTCTTTACGCGAGCAGGATGGTCGAGCATGAGGCCTTGCGCGATCATTCCGCCCATCGACAATCCCGCGAAATGCGCCTTCTCGATTTCGAGCGCATCGAGAATGCCCACTGCATCGGTTGTCAGCTGATCGAGAGTGTAGTCACCGTCCGTTGCAGGTGTGCCCCCATGTCCGCGCGCATCATATCGCACAACGCGATAGCGATTCTTCAGGTCATCGGTCAGCTCGTCCCACATGCTGATGTCGGTTGCCAAGCCATGACTGAGCAGCACCCACGGACCCTTGTCACCGTCGATCCGAACATTGAATGTCGCGGCATTGCTTCTGATCTGCATTTTCCTCACCGTCAGCACCCCGAGGACACGAGCCGCGCTCGCCCGGGCCCAATGTCAGGCATTCACGATTTCGACCGCGCCTCCTGGATCAGTGTGCTGATCCGTGCTGGAGACAACGGGAACTCGCAAATCCGCACCCCGAACGGCTCCAGTGCGTGCTCGACCGCCGAGACGATCGCACCGGGCACCGGAATGCAGGCGGTCTCACCTGCACCTTTCACGCCGAGTGGGTTATTGGTGCCGGGGTATTCCAGAAGGATCACCTCGATGCGCGGAATTTCGGGCGCTGTCGGCAACATATACTCGGCAAAAGTGGTGGTGACCGGCTGGGCTTGATCGTTGAAGCCCATCCACTCGAACAGCGTGTTGCCCAGCGTATGAACGAGGCTCCCGATTACTTGGCCGCGTACGGTGTTGGGGTTGATGACCACGCCGGCATCGTTGGCAACGACCAGCTTGTGCGGCTCGACACGTCCGGTTTCGGCATCGACCTCCAACTCCACCGCGAGCGAAGCGCCGGCGTAGGTGAGGCTGGTGCCCATGAAGTTGTGCGCGTGCTCGAGACCCGGCGGCAGGTCGCCCGGCAGCTTGTAGCCGGGAACCCCCTGCATCTCGAGCGCGATCCGGGAGAAGTCGAGCCCGTGATTGGGCACGCCTTTGACCTCCACCCGCCCGCCACGCAATTCGAGATCGTCTGCGGCCACCTCCAGCATTTCCGAGGCGACCATGAGCACCTTCTCGCGTACCGCGATGGCCGCGACATGTACCGCCGAGCCACCCATGACAGTCTGTCGGCTGGCGAAGGCGCCGAGGCCGAGCGGGATCGCGGCGGTGTCGCCGACGACGACGGTGATGTCGGCGGGATGCACGCCGAGTTGCTCGGCACAGATCTGGGCGAGTGCCGTCTTGATGCCCTGGCCGATCCCGACGGCTCCGCTGAAGACCGAAACCCTGCCCGACCTGTCGATGCGTACCAGCGCCGACTCGAACGGACCCCTGCCGGTTCCCTTGAGGCCCATCGCCATGCCGACGCCGAGATAACGTCCTTGCTCGCGTGCGCGGCGCTGGCGTTCCGGGAAGCCCGCGTAGTCGATGCCTTCCAGCACCGTCGCCATCATCTTCGGATAGTCGCCGCTGTCGTAGATGATGGGCGAGCCGGAACGCGCTGCCAGCCCCGTGGTGTAGGGCATCTTGTCCGGTGGAATGAGGTTGCGCCGGCGCACCTCCCAGCGGTCCAGCTTCAGCGTGCGCGCGATGACGTCGAGCGCGCGCTCCATCCCGAAATTGGCCGACGGATACCCCGCACCCCGTATCGGGATCGTCGAAACCTTGTTGGTCTCGGCCACGATTACCTGGAGATCGAGATTGGGCAGGTGATACGGCCCCGGGAGGGCCGTGGACGCATTCGTCGGCAGGTTACTGCCGCGCGGCGTGTAGGCGCCGTTGTCGTGCACCATGCGTCCGCGCATGCCGAGCAGCATGCCCGCATCGTCGAACGCGACCTCGAGATCCCAATACTGGTCACGCTCCTGAACCGCAGACAAGAAGTGCTCTCGACGATCCTCGATCCACTTGATCGGTCGGCGCAACATGAGGCTCGTTGCTGCGACGACGACCTCTTCGGGATACATGATGTGTTTGCAGCCAAAGCCGCCGCCGACATCCGGCGCGACGACGCGGATCTGGTTCTCGTCGAGCCCCAGCATGGTCATCAGGAAGCCGCGAACGTCGTGCGCTTCCTGGGTGGAGTCCCAGACCGTCAGCCGGTCCTCCAACTCGTCGTAACGGGCCAGAACCGCACGCCCCTCCATCGGATGCGCCACACCGCGATGCGTCTTGAGACTGAGGGTTGCTTTGTGCGGCGCACGCGCGAAGACCGCCTCGACATTGCCGTAGCTCTGGCGAAATTCCTTTACGATGTTGGTCGTTTGACGGGTGTCTGCTGGCGGGGCGTCGCGGCTCAGCGCATCGAGGCAATCCGAGATAACCGGCAAAGGCTCGAGGTCCACCACCACCAGCGCAGCCGCGTCCTCGGCCAGAAAGCGGGAACTCGCGACGACCACGGCAATGGCTTCGCCCGCGAACACGACCTCATCCTTCGCCAAGGGATAGGGCGTGATGTTGGGTGGCAGCGGATCAAGGCGCAGCTCGAGCGGTAGTCGATCCTGCGTGAGTGCGGGTCGGATGTCCTGATAGGTCAAAACGGCGCACACACCGGGCACGCCAAGCGCAGCCGAAGTATCGATAGCCTTGATTCTCGCGTGCGCGATGCCGCTACGCACGAAGGCCGCATGCAGCGTATCCGGCAAGTGAATGTCGTCGACGAAGCGACCTTTGCCTCTCAGGAGGACATCATCCTCGATCCGGGCGATCCGCTGACCGATGAATTTTGGCGAGTTCATGCACGCCACGCTCCTTTCCTCGACAACGATGGCCTTTGCCTCGATCAAAATGGCATGACCGCTGGTCTGGTCCCTCAAGGCCAGCCATTGATCGCCGGATCGATGGAACTTTGGACCGACACTATCCATGTGGCCCCGTTCCCCATTCTCCGACCCGTTGAAAATGTGGGCCCGGAGCTGCGAAACAAGCAATCATGATGGAGCGCAATTTCAGTTGAGGCAACTACCTGCCACTCCCTGCCACTCCCTCGGCCTGCCAAACCGAAGCCACACCGATCGCTGTCCCTCCGGCAGTAGCCCACCACTGTTGATCCATCCGCCGCCAGCGAGGATCAAACGTCAGATGCGCTACCCTGGCATTTATGTAGCCAATGCTACAAAACTGACAGCGGCGATCCATCCGCGGAGCTGGAGGAGCCGACTGCGGATCACGACCCACGAGGCCCGAGTCAATTGGCCCGAGTCAATTGGCCTGAACCAATTAGCCTGAACCAATTAGCCTGAACCAATTAGCCTGGGTGATGAACCGCAGACACACCGTCGTGCGTAGCACGACCGATCCGCTTCCGCTCGTTTTCGATGTCCGTTCGCTGCTGCCATCGGGCGCGGTGGGCTGCCCCCCCCCGATAACGAAAGAGTGAAGCTGGTGCGAGGGAAGTTGAATTGCCGCGCACGCGGATAAATGACCACCCTACCAACCGTGTCGGTCGAACTTTTCCTGACTGCTCGAGGAGCAGCCCCGTGTCAGCAGTCCCCGTGCTAGCAGTCAATACCGCAAGAGCGAAGCATTACGCCATGCAGCGACTGAGATCGCAGTTTGCGGTCGCCCTCATTCTCCTCTTCTCGCTCCTCTCGATAGCGGTAGGAACCGCCGGACCGGGGCGGAGCGAAAGCCTTGTCGAACTACTCCAGAAGCCCGGGCACGTCGCCTTCATGCGACACGCGTGGGCGCCGTTCGAGGGAGCGCCGAAGTCCGAGGCTGTCTCTGCCGAGACACTCGGACCCTGCGGCACGCAACGCAATCTCGACGACAAGGGACGGGCGGATGCGCGCCGACTTGGCGACGTTCTGCGGCAGGCCGGTGTCATGTTCGACGCAGTCTATACCAGCAAATGGTGCCGTTGCCGGGAGACCGCCGAATTGATCACAGGAACGAGCGTCGACAACCTGCCCCTGATCAACAGCTTCTATACCAACCCGGACAAGTCCGTCGGACCCAAGCAGATCGCCGCACTGAAACGCTACCTGAACGAACCGTCGGCACTGTCTGCACGAATGTTGATGGTGACCCACGGCAGCCTTATTACAGCCCTCACGGGTATAGATACCAATGAGACCGAAATCGTCATCGTAAAGCCTACCGGCAATGGCGGCATCGAGGTTGTTGGTCGTGGTACTTTGTGACGACTTCCAACGGCGGCTAGTTCGACTATCGACGTAACCACAATCCTGAATCGGTGACTTTGCGCACCGTTCGGCTGGCTGCTTTGCAAGTGGCTGGATCGGGGTGGCCGGTGGCAGAAGGGCGAAAGCGCGCAGGCTTCGCACTTCGCGGGGGCGACACGCCCCGGCGGCTGGCACTGCGACGCTGGC
>CAMAYR010000041.1 GCA_945862355.1 Devosia equisanguinis
GGAAACACAGTTCGCAGCGGCGAGGAATCCGCCATCACAATTTGCAAGGAAATCCACCGACAGGCGTGGAAATCCTGCAACTCGGCGCAAAGCTATCGGCGCGATCAGCTCGCAAAATCAATGCGCTGGAAAAACTTCACGGCCGACGATTTAATGGAGGCTTAATCAGCGTACGATTTCGATACGAAACGGACGGCGGAGGTCAGCGCGGCCCCTTCGACCGCCTCGCGCCGATCCCCAGGACGCCTCGCCCCGTTTCAGGCCGCCGCCTGTTTCACAGCTTCGACAATGTCGCCGACGACGGAGTACACGAGCTTTTCGTCGTCGCCTTCCGCCATCACGCGAATGACGGACTCCGTGCCCGAAGGCCTGATCACGAGCCGGCCGTTCTTGCCGAGCTTCGCCTTCGCGCTCTCGATGGCCTTGACCACGCGGGCATCGTCGAGCGGCTTGCCGCTCTCATAGTGTACGTTGCGCAGCAGTTGCGGCAGCTTCTCGAACTGCGCACACACCTCGCTCACCGGTTTGCCGGTCGACACGACGACGCCGAGGACCTGCAGCGCCGAAACGAGCCCGTCCCCGGTCGTGGTGAAGTCCGAAAGCACGATGTGGCCGGACTGCTCGCCGCCGACGTTGTAGCCGTGCTTGCGCATGTGCTCCACGACGTAGCGGTCGCCGACCGGCGTGCGGTGAAGCGTCAGGCCGAGACCACCGAGATAGCGCTCGAGCCCGAGGTTCGACATGACCGTCGCCACCACGCCGCCGGCAGCCAGTTGCCCCCGCTCGTGCCAGCTCTTGGCGATGACCGCCATCACCTGATCGCCGTCGACGATCTCGCCCTTCTCGTCGACGATCACGACGCGATCCGCATCGCCGTCGAGCGCGATGCCGATGTCCGCGCGCACCTCGAGCACCTTGGCGACGAGAGCTTCCGGCGAGGTCGAGCCGCACTTGTCGTTGATGTTTCGGCCGTTGGGATCGACGCCGATGCGGATCACCTCCGCGCCCAACTCCCACAGCGCGGCCGGCGCCACCTTGTAGCCGGCACCGTTCGCGCAATCGATGACGATGCGCAGGCCGTTGAGCCGAAGATTGCGCGGCAGCGTGCGCTTGGCGAACTCGATGTAGCGTTCCTGCGCGCTCTCCACGCGGGTTGCGCGGCCAATCTGGTCTGCCCCCACCAGCAGCGAGTCGGTCGGCGCGTCGATCATCCGCTCGATCTCGATCTCGAGCTCGTCGGACAGCTTGTAGCCGTCCGGATCGAACAGCTTGATGCCGTTGTCGTGGTAGGCGTTGTGCGAGGCCGAGATCATCACGCCGAGGTCGGCCCTCAGCGAGCGCGTCAGCATCGCGATGGCCGGCGTGGGCATCGGACCGAGAATGAACACGTCCATTCCGACGGCCGTGAAGCCCGACATCAGCGCGCTCTCGATCATGTAGCCCGACAGCCGCGTGTCCTTGCCGATCACGACCCGGTGGCGCCGTTTCTCGCCATTGGAGAAGATCCGACCGGCGGCCATGCCGACCCTCAACGCGACCTCCGACGTCATCGGATGCCGGTTCGACAGGCCTCGAATACCATCAGTGCCGAAATAGCGTCGTGTCATCGACTTCCCTCCGTGGCACCGCAGCCAGCCTTGCAAAGGTGCGACCATGTCGAGTTGCAGGAGCAGCACGTTCCAGCTTCGCCATTCGAGCGGTGCAGCGCAGCGTTCCTTCGCAAAAGTCCGGCCGTTTCGCAACGGCCCAAGCCAACCGAATAAAAAAGTTGGTGTACGGACATCGCCCGCAGCGACGACACATGGCCGTACTTGTTGTCCGAACGCACAGAATCACAGCATAGCGCGGCGTAATGGCGGCGTCCCCATCCGTTCACCTGCGGTCCGGCCTGCATGGGCGCGTGACCAGTGGGAGCAGGTGACTGTACCACCCGTCCTGGAGCGCCCGGCTGCGCGAACGTTGGAGGCTCGATGGCCTATTTCCTGGCAGTAGCCAACCGGAAAGGCGGTGTAGGCAAGTCGACCATCTCGGTGATGTTGGCCCATGCCTTCTCGACCTGGGGCTATAAGCGCGTGCTGCTGATCGACCTGGACGCCCAGTCGAACTCCTCCCTCATCCTGCTCGGCGGCTCCCAGTGGATCGAGACGCAGCGCAAATCCCTCAACGTGGCGGCCTTCATCGAGGACCGCATGTACGCGATGAACCCCATCGCGGACTACATCGTCGGCAAGGCCGGAGACGTGACGGACGCACAAGGCCGCGTTCCCACGCTGTCGCTGCTGCCCGGCTCGCTCGCCTTCGAGGACATGCAGGACGAGCTCATCACCCACTATTCCCGGCACAACACGCCCTTTCGGCAAGCCAAGCTGAAGTGCGCCAACCACTTCCGCCAGGCCCTCGCCATGGCTGCCCCGCTCGCCGACGTCGTCATCATGGATTGCGCACCTGGCCTGTCCAACGCTACCGCGGCCGCTCTAGCCCTCGCCGCCAAGGTGGTCGTGCCGTTCCGACCCGATGCGGTGTCCGAATTCGCCGTCGATCGCATCTCGACGATCATAGAGGGCAAAGGCTATGACGATGTGATGTCGATCCCGCCCGAGAAGCGGCGCTACATTTGCATCGCGAACGCGGTGCGGTCGGGCGGCAAGGACGACACGATCATCGACACGATCGCCTTCAACCACCCGACGCTGGCCGCACGAATGCCGCAGAGCACCGATGTCGCCAACGCCTTCGACTGGAGCGATGAGCGCCAGACGATGGACGAGAAATACGGCGGCTCCGTCGCCGCGCTGCGCGCTGTCTACGACGAGTTGCTGACGACACTCGGCGCCGTCTGAGCCAAAGCCCATTGAAACAAGGCCGATGCGAGCCCCCATGAACGAGCGCACCGTAAAGCTCTCCGGTCACACCAAGGATCGCTTCCTGGAGCGATTTTTCGGCGAGGAACCCGGTCTCGATGCCCCCACCCGCCAGCGTCTCGTCCAGCGCAGCCAATCCGCATTCTCGAGCCTGCGCGTCCGCAAGACCGTGCTCGCTCGCCCGCGCGTCCCGCTTAAACCTGCCACGACACCGTCTGCGAAGCTGCCCGAGGCGCAGCCCGCCGCTCCACCCACGGCACCCACAGCTCCTCCTCCTGCGCCGACACAGCACGCCGCGACCCCAGCCCTTGCGCCAACCGCCACGCCCGCCGGGCCGACACCGTTCGATCCCTATGCCTTCGGCCTGGTACCCATCTTCCAGCGGGAGGGCGCCGAGGGATTGACGGCCAGGCTCGAAGCCGTCACGGACGTCGCCCACCTCCGCCAGATGGCCAAAGCCCAGCAGATCGTGCTCCCGCAGGAACTCCGCTCAGGCGACGCGGCTGCCGATGCGATCCGCGCCGGCATCGTCGAGGCGGTCGGAAAGCGTATCAAGGATCGCCGCGCCGCTGCAGGTTGATCCCCTGCAGGCGAAGCGCGAGGCCTACTTGACGGCTTCCTTCGCGATCCCATCGAGCATCGCGTCGATCCCCGCGAACGTTTTCGCTGAGGCGCCGCTCGCCCCCGACGGCATCCGCCGGTATCCGACCACGATCTCTCCGGGCTTGGCCGCCGTCTCGTAGATGAACACCACGAACGGGCAGTAGCCAAGATTGGCCGTATTGGCCTCCATCATGTCTCGAGACAGCTTGGCCGAGCAGAACGTGAAGTACTCCGCCTTCTTGTAGACCTGCTTGGTGGAGCCGACATCCTTGCCCGTCCTGTCGAGCATTCCACCCACGTTGCCGTTGAAATCTACCACCAGACCACGCTTGGTGATGGCGTCGGTCACCTCGAGCTTCACGTCGTCGTAGCTGCCCTTCTTGGTGTAGGTTTTGAGCGCCTGTGCCGCGGCAGCCGTCGCGAGCAGCACGATGAGCGCGAGTGCCATGGTCAGGACGAGAAGCGGAGTTCCGACCCCGCTCCAAAGCGTAGCCGGACCCCAGCGCCGCTCTGGGGAGCGAGTGTTTTCGTGATGTCTGCCCGGAGCCCGACCCGATACGGCAGGAATACGCATATTCATATTGTGCCTCCTCCTCGATGTCTTGAGATCAAGGACCGTTCGCACGAACCTTGCCTTGAGCCTGGTCAAGCCGCTTGAACGCCGCCAAGTCCTTGCAGGACACCTTCAGAAGCAGATCATGCCCGCCAGCGCAGACAGGTCGAGCATCAGCGCCTCTCCGCGCACCGCGATCAGCGCGAGCGCGAACAGCACCATCGAGCCCACGGCGATTGCTATCGCCAGCTTTGTGGAGGAACTAGCCATGCTCGATATCTGGTTGCTCCCCTGCTCCCGCACAATCCCGGCTCTCCCGCTTCACTCCGCCGGCACGGACTTGTTCCGCAAACGCGCTACCGGCTCCTGGCTGATCGGCCAGTGCACCACGGCCGCGAACAACCCGAGCCCGATCGACGCCCACCACATCATATCATAGGAGCGCGTCACGTCGAACGCCCAGCCCGCCATCCAAACGCCTATGAACGACCCGATCTGATGCGAGAAGAACACGATCCCGAACAGCATCGTCATCCACACCGGCCCGAAGAACGTCGCAACTAGGCTCGAGGTCAGCGGCACCGTGGATAGCCACAGCAGCCCGAGGATGAAGCTCAGCAGAACGACCAGCGTAGGTGTCATCTCCATGGTGAGGAAGCACAGGAATACGAGGCAGCGCCCGAGATAGATGAATGCCAGCGTGTACTGCTTCGGGAAGTAGGCCGCCGACTGCCCCGCGGCCCATGTTCCGATCAGGTTGCCGAGGCCCACCATCGTCAGGCCCAGCACACCGATCATGGGGTCGAAGCCCTTGTCCGCCACGTAGGCCGGCAGATGCAGCGCATAGAATGCGACCTGAAAGCCGCACACGAAGAACCCCGCCGTCAGCAATAGGAAGCTCGGGTGCCGGAACGCCTCGCCGAGCGCCTCCTTCAAGGACTGCGGCCGCTGCCCGCCAGGGCTGCCCGTCGCGGTATCGTTACCTATCACGTAGGCGAGCGGCCACATCAGCGCCGCCGTCGCCGCCATCGTGACGAGGCTCGCCTTCCAGCCGAACATCTCGATCAGCACATGCGCATAAGGCAGAGAAACGAGCACCCCGACGCCGCTGCCGATCCCCAGCTTGGAAATCGCCTGCGTGCGCTGCTCCGGTGGCGAGGCACGCCCGATCGCCCCGACCATCGCCGTAACGCCGGCACCTGCGACGCCGAGCCCCATGAACACGCCCGAGATCATGAGGTGCATCTCCGAAGTGGCGAGCACCATCACCACGAGGCCGATCGCCGTGCACGTCGATCCGAGCAGCAACACCTTTCCCGCGCCGTACTTGTCGGAGACAGCCCCCACGAAGGGTGCCGCCACCCCCCACACGATATTGGCGAGCGCGATCGCGATGCTGAACGCCTCCCGCCCGATGCCGAGCGTCTCGGTCATGGGCTTGAGGTAGAGCCCCATGATCTGCCGGAGCCCCATGCCGATGCCCGCGACCGTCGCGCCTGCGAGCACGATCGCCCACACAGGAAAGCGGGGCCTGCTCGGCGGGGCATTGTCGGTAGCGGCCATGGTCGAACCTCGGAACGGCGGCAGTTGAAGCGAGACTATGCCACTTTTCGGCGCCTACGCCCCTGGCTTAGACGAAAAACGTAGAAAAAGGGGGGGGGCGCCATTTCCTTTGGGGGCGATGCCAGCCGGGAAGGTCCCCGCACCGCAGTGGCTGTCCCCATTTGTCACCGGCTCACCGCCGCGCGACAGCGCGCTCGTAGAGTGGCATCACCTTGGGCAGGTTCGAGCGGATCGTGTTGATGCGCGTCTTGTGGGAGGGATGCGTCGACATCCATTGCGGCGGCTGGCCTTTGCCGACCTGGCTCATCTTCTCCCACAGGCTGATACCCGCACGCGGATCGTAGCCGGCGCGGGCCGCGATCTCCATCCCGATCAGGTCGGCCTCGGTCTCGTCGTTGCGGCCGAACTTCAAGCCGTAAAGGCCGCCGCCGACGCTGGCGAGCTGTCCGGCAGCCTCGCCGAAGAAGATGCTGACCGCGACCGCGCCGTACTTGGCGATGTTGGTCTTGGCGACACGCTCGCGGGCGTGCTCGCGAAGCGCGTGCGCGATCTCGTGTCCCATGATCTGTGCCACCTCGTCGTCGGTCAGGCGCAACTTGTCGAGGATGCCGGTGAAGAAGGCGATCTTGCCGCCCGGCATGCAGAATGCGTTGATGGTCGGTGATCGGAAGACGTTGACCTCCCACCGCCAGCCGGCGGCCCGCTCGTTCCACTGCTTGGCGTGCGGCAGAAGATCCTGGGCGATCTTGCGCACGCGCTGCACGACGGGGCTCGTGTCGAGCAGAAGTGCGCCTTGCGCGTTCGCCTTCCGCAACAACTGATTGTATTGCTGGTCGCCCATCTGCTCGACGGACTCCGCCGATACCAGCCGGCGGACGAACGACATGTTGCCGACCTTGACGCCGGCCTCCGGCGCCCGTTGAGCGCTAACTGGCGCAGGTGCCGACGCGGCGATGAATGACACCATTGCCAGGCCGAAAAATGCGCGGTGCTTGCTGGTCATGAAACCGATCCCGACATGCTCTCGTATGAAACGGATGAAATCTCCTGCAGCTTTTTAACCTGCCGCCGATCACCTATCCATGATAAAACTCCGCGGCAAAACTCGGGGGCAAATAGCGGGATGAGGACGGGTAGCCCCGGCGACCGGTCTCTGCCGCGCGGGGCACGCCACGCCCCCCGAGCGGACCGGAGCCGACGCCGACCATGAGCAAAGCGCGCACGCCCGCCGGGCGCCCGGGCAATGTCGTCATCAAGGTGGCCCAGGCCATCGCCGAGATCTCACCTGAGGCTTGGGATGCCTGCGCCATACCTGACGCCGCCACACTCGATCCATTCCTGATGCACTGCTTTCTGAAGTCGCTCGAGGATGCCGGCTGCGTCGGTGGGCGCTCGGGCTGGATCAGCCAGCACCTGGTGCTGGAGGACGGCGCAGAACAAGTGCTGGGCGTCGCGCCAGCCTACGCCAAGACACACAGCCAGGGCGAGTACATCTTCGACCACGGCTGGGCGGACGCCTACGAGCGGGCTGGGGGCCAGTACTATCCCAAGCTCCAGCTCGCGGTGCCGTTCACCCCGGTGCCCGGCCGCCGGCTGCTCGCGCGGCCGGGACCGGAGGCGGATAGCCACGAAGCGATGCTCGCGGCAGGCGCGGCCGAGCTCGTCAAGCGCCAGGGATGGTCGTCCGCCCATATCACGTTCATGACCGAAGGCGAGTGGGAGCGCTTGGCAAAGCTCGGTTACCTGCAGCGCACGGGCAAGCAGTATCACTGGGCCAACGCCGGCTACCAGACCTACGACGACTTCCTCGGCACGCTCGCCTCGCGCAAGCGAAAGGCGCTGCGCAAGGAGCGCCAGCAGGCACTCGAGAACGGAATTTCGATCGAATGGCTGAGCGGGCGCGACATCACCGAGGCGCACTGGGACGCGTTCTTCCAATTCTACATGGATACCGGCGAGCGGAAATGGGGCCGCCCCTATCTCAACCGCCGCTTCTTCTCCCTGCTCGGCGCAGCGATGGCCGACAAGTGCCTGCTGATCATGGCGCGGCGCGCGGGCCAGTACATTGCCGGCGCGCTCAATATGGTCGGCGGCGACTGCATCTACGGCCGCTACTGGGGGTGCATGGAGCACCATCCGAGCCTGCACTTCGAGGTCTGCTACCATCAGGCGATCGACTACGCGATCGAGCACAAGCTGGCACGCGTGGAGGCGGGCGCCCAGGGCGATCACAAGCTTGCGCGCGGCTATGCGCCGGTTGCCGTCTACTCTGCCCACTTTATCGCAGACCCCGGCTTCCGCCGGGCCGTCGACCGCTTTCTGGGCGAGGAGCGTGAGCAGATGGCGCAGATGCGCGAGGCGCTGGCAGGCGCCACCCCTTTCCGCCGCGGCCCCCTGCAGCAGATCGAGCCGCCCGAGGAGCAGGATTGAAGGAAACCGCCGTTGGCGGTAGGCAATGGGGACTGGGAGAGGGGAGCAGGCGCTTCCTCGCGCCGAACCCGACTGCCGGCTCCCGACGGAACCGATCGAGGCTGCCCGATGTCGTATGATTCGAACAACGTATTCGCGAAGATCCTGCGCGGCGAGCTGCCTTGCACGAAGGTTTACGAGGACGCTGAAACGCTGGCCTTCATGGACATCATGCCGCGCTGCGACGGGCATACGCTGATCATTCCGAAGGCGCCCGCGCGCAACGTTCTCGACGCGACGCCGAGCCAGCTCTCCGCCTGCATCACCACGGTCCAGAAGATCGCGCAGGCTCAGATGAAGGCTTACAGCGCAGCCGGCATCACCATCCAGCAGTTCAACGAGAGTGCCGGCGGGCAAGTGGTGTTCCACCTGCACTATCACGTCATGCCGCGCTTCGAAGGCGTGCCGCTGCAGCCGCACACGGGCAAGATGTCGGATGCGACGGTACTTGAAGCTCACGCTGCCAAGATCAAGGCGGCGCTGACGTAACGACCTGAACTAGTCGCATGGCTCAGCTCCGCGGCCTGTCGGGCGCCTTCTTGTCGGGCGCCGTGTAGCTGATGCGATAAAGCGCGCCGCCGTACTCGTCGGAAACGAGCAGCGAGCCGTCCTTCAACTGGAACAAGTCGGTCGGCCTGGCCAGGAATTTGTTCTCGGCCTCGACCAGCCAGCCCGTCAGAAACGGCTCGACCCTGGCCCGTCCGCGCGCATCGAGCCGGGCGATCACGACATCGTAGCCGACGCGCTTCGTCCGGTTCCACGATCCGTGCCGGGCGATGATGGCCGCATTCCTGTAGGCGGGCGGGAACATGCTGCCCGTATAGAATGTCATGCCGAGGGCGGCCGCGTGCGGGCCCATCAGTGCTGCCGGCAAGACGACGTTGCCGCATGGATTGGGCACGCGGATCTCCCTATCGGGCACCCCCTGGGCGTGACAGTAGGGAAAGCCGAAGTGGGCGCCTTCCTTGTCTTTCGCGATACGATTGAGCTCGTCCTCGGGACCGTTGTCCCCGGCCCAGTCGCGGCCGTTGTCGGTGAACCAGAGCTCTTTCGTCACCGGGTGCCAGTCGAAGCCGACGGAGTTTCGCACACCGCGCGCGACGATCTCGTAGCTCCAGTCCTTCGGATCGTAGCGGCGGATATGGCCGTGCGTAGCCGGGTTGACCTCGCAGATATTGCAGGGCACGCCGACCGGCACGTAGACCTTCCCGTCAGGACCGACCTTCACGTACTTCCAGCCGTGCTGTGTCTCCGGCGGCAGGTTGAAGCGGGAGGTGATGTCGACGGGCTGGGGAATGGCGTCGAGCTTGTCCTCGATGTCGTCGTATCGCAGCACCCGGTTGATCGCGAACACATAGAGCGAGCCGCCCAGAACCATCAGTCCGTTGGGCTGGGTGAGCCCCTGGATGATCGTGCGGGTGTCGCGCGTGCCGCCCCGGTCGATCACCGCATAGACCCGGCCGATCGAGCGCGTGCCGACGAAATAGGTTCCCTTGGGCCCCTGGATCATGGTCCGGGCGCCGGGCATGGAGTGGGCCCAAACCTCCGCGGAGAAACCTCGCGGCAGCTTGATCTGCGACAGCGGCAGACGCTCGACCTGCGTGACGGTCGGCGGCACCGGAATGCCCTTGAGGTTCGGGTCCTGCTTGCTGCGGCCGAGATCCGAGCGGTCGAGCGGGTTCTTCTGCGTTACGGGCCGTTGCGCCTCGACGGGATCGGCGAACGTAGCCAGCATCAACGCGCCGACCGCCCAAAGACCAGTCATCATCCTCATGGGGCAGTCTCTCCAGACGATCCGCGGCCAGCAATCTCGACAATAGCCGTGACCAAGTCGTGACGCCATGCTGTCGCGGGGCGCGGCCGGCGTCAAATAGCACACGGCGACAATGGCACCAGACGACAGCCTGAACCGCCGATGAGGTCGAGCCATTGGTCCTCAGTCAAGACCGTCACGCCCAACTCGCGAGCCTTGTCGAGCTTGGAGCCCGCCTCGTCCCCCGCGACGACATAATCGGTCTTCCTGGAGACCGAGCCCGCAACCTTGGCCCCGAGCCGCTCGGCCTGGGCTTTCGCCTCGGGGCGGGTGAGCCGCGTCATCGAGCCTGTGAACACGACCGTCTTGCCCGTCACCTTGGACGCCTGAGCGGCTTCGCGCACGTAGGGATTTACGGTGACGTGCTCGAGCAGCGCGGCCACCACCTCGCGATTGTGCGGCTCATGGAAGAAATCGAGCAGCGCGTCTGCGGCCACCTCGCCGATGCCCTGCAGGCTCGAAAGCTCGCGATAGGCCTCGCCGGGCATCTCCTCGAAGGCGAACCGGGCCGTATCGATGAAGGCGCGGACCGAAGGGAAGGCGGCGTCGAGCGCTTCGGCCGAGGATGCACGCACGCCCTTGATGCCGGCGACCGCCTCCGCGAACGTGCGCGGGCCGTGGTCGAACAGGTCGCCGCCGCGAGGCGCACCACCGCCCAGCGCCTGCATGATCGCCTCCGCCGTCTTGGGGCCAAGCCCCTTGAGGCCGGTCAGGCGGCGGTAGTTCGTGCCGGGCCTGACCGCGCCTGCAGCATCTATGGCGCCGCTGACGGCCTCCCACGTGCCGAATGCCTTGGCGATGTCGCGAGCCGTCGTCTCTCCGACGTGGCGGATGCCGAACGCGAACAGGAAGCGCTCCAGGGAGATGGTGCGGCGCTGATCGATGGAGCGGAAAAGGTTTTCGACGGACTTCCGGCCGAAGCCCTTTCGGTCTGCGATGTGCTCGGAAGCCGCGGCATCGCGGGCGGCCAGCGTGAAGATCTCGGACGGCTTGCGGATCAGGCCCTCGTCGAAGAACAGCTCGATCTTCTCCTCGCCCAGCCCCTCGATGTCGAAGGCTAGGCGGGAGACGAAGTGCTTCAGCCGCTCTTTGGCCTGAGCCGGACACACGAGCCCGCCTGTGCAGCGGCGCACCACATCGGCGGCGCCCGTCTCGTCGGTCTCGCGCACGGCCTCGCTGTCGCATACCGGGCAGCGCTGGGGAAACCGGTATGCCTCCGCGCCGGAGGGCCGGCGCTCGAGCACGACATCGACCACCTGCGGGATCACGTCGCCTGCCCGCTGGACGATGACGGTATCGCCGATGCGGATGTCTGTGCCGCCGCGGATGGTCGAGCCGTCGGAGCCGACGCCGCGAATGTAGTCCTCGTTGTGTAGCGATGCGTTCGAGACGACGACGCCGCCGACGGTGACCGGCTCGAGCTTGGCCACGGGCGTCAGCGCACCGGTGCGCCCGACCTGGATCTCGATGTCGCGCAGGATCGTCGTCGCCTGCTCGGCGGGAAACTTGTGCGCGATCGCCCAGCGCGGGGAGCGGGATACAAAGCCCAGCCGCTCCTGCAGATCGAGCCGGTCGACCTTGTAGACGACGCCGTCGATGTCGTAGCCGAGGCTCGCGCGCTCCAGTCCCGTCTTGCGATAATAGCCGAGCATGTCGGCGGTCGAGCCGCACAGCACCATGCGCGGGTTCACGGGCAGGCCCCAGCGTGCAAACCCGGCGACGACGCCGGTCTGGGTGTCGGCCGGCAGCGACGACGCCTCCCCCCAGTTGTAGGCGAAGAAGCGCAATGGGCGGGCTGCCGTGACCTTGGGATCGAGCTGGCGCAACGATCCCGCAGCCGCGTTGCGCGGGTTGGCGAAGGTCTTGTCGCCGGCGGCTGCCTGGGCCTCGTTGAGGCGGCGGAAGTCGTCGTGGCCGAGGTAGATCTCGCCGCGAATGTCGATCGTGTCGGGGACGTCATCGCCCTTCAGCCGGTACGGTATCTCCTTGATGGTCAGCACGTTGGCCGTGACGTTCTCGCCCTCCGCCCCATCGCCGCGGGTGGCCGCCTCGATCAGCCGGCCGCCGTCGTATCGCAGCGAGATCGACAGACCGTCGATCTTGGGCTCGGCGGTGAAGGCGAGGAGCGTTTCGCCAGACAGGCCGAGGAAGCGGCGCACGCGAGCGTCGAACTCGGTCACGTCCTCGTCGGCGAAAGCGTTGCCGAGCGAGAGCATCGGCACGCGGTGGCGGATCTTGTCGAAGGTCTCGGCCGGGGCGGCGCCGACGCGCATGCTGGGGCTGTCAGCGCGGATCAGCGCGGGAAAGCGCGCCTCGATCTCGGCGTTGCGCACGCGGAGTGCGTCGTAGTCGGCATCCGTGATCTCGGGCGCGTCGTGGCGGTAGTAGAGCGCGTCGTGGTGCGCGATCTCGCCCGCCAGCCGCGCAAGCTCCGCCTCGGCCTCGGCAGGCGAGAGGGTTGCGACGGGTCTGGTGGCTGTTGTGGCCATCGCTCACGCCCAATAAGGCGGATATCCGCTCTTGCCGCCTTCAGCCTCGAGCAGGCGCAGCATGGCGGGCCATTCGAGGACGCCGTAGGGCCGGCGGGTGCCGGGCTGATAGAGGTGGGCGGTGTGCGCCAGCACATTCTCGCCGGGCAGCGTCAACTCGGTGCGCGCGGCCATGGCGTCGACCTGGGCGCGGGCCGACATCTCGAGCTGATACATCAGGTTGAATGCTTCCGGCACGGACGGACCGCACGTCAGCAGCCCATGGTTGCGCAGTACCATCGCGTTGTGGGTGCCGAGGTCAGCCACCAGCCGCTCGCGCTCGGCCAGATCGACGGCAGGCCCCTCGTAGTCGTGATAGCCGATGTGACCGACGAAACGGATCGCCGTCTGCGTCATCGGCAACAGGCCGCATTTCATGGCCGACAGCGCCATCCCCGCGCGCGTGTGGGTGTGCAGCACGCACGCCACGTCGGGCCGGGCGCGATGGATGCAGCCGTGGATCACATAGCCCGACTTGTTGATGCCGTATTCGGTGTCTTGCTTATGAACGATGTCGCCGTCGAGCGTGATCTTGACTAGGCTGGAGGCGGTTATCTCCTTGTAGAGCAAGCCGTAAAGGTTGATCAGCAGGTGCTCTGTGCCAGGGATGCAGGCAGTGATATGGTTGTATATGAGGTCGGTCATGCCGTACTGGTCGACCAGCCGGTAGCAGGCGGCGAGTTCCAGCCTCGCCTGCCACTCCTCGGGGCTGACCTCGTCCTTCATGGACTTGAAGCTGGTCGAGTAGCTCATCTGATAGGCTCGCTGGCGTAGGTGGTAGGGCTCAGGCTCAGACGTGAACCTTAGCGCGAGGCTGCTATAGCGCGAGATGGCCGAATGGAAAACTATGGGACGATGATCAGGACTTGTCCCCCACGGAACAGCGCAAGCCAGCGCCCCTCGCGATAGTGCATTCATCGGGCGGCGACGCCTTCACGGCCATATATTCGGGAGGCCAGCATGAATTTCTCCTCGACATTCGCTCGCATCGCAGCGCTCGCAGCAGGCCTGACGGCCACCGCGGCATTCGCCTCACCGGAGCCCAAGGGCGTGTGGATCGACCACACCGGCCGCGGCGCGGTCGAAATCGCGGAATGCGGGGCATCGCTTTGCGGCCATGTCGTGTGGATCAAGGATTCCAAGAACAAGAGCGCCTGCCGCACGCAGATCATCGGCAACGCCAAGCCCTTCGGCACCAACACCTGGGATCGCGGCTGGATCCTCGATCCCGACGACAACTCGAAATACAGCGTCGAGCTGAAGACGATCGGCCAGGACCGCCTGCGCGTCACCGGCTACATGGGCTCGAAGCTGTTCAGCGAGACGTTCACCTGGAAGCGCGCTCCCCTCGACCTGAAGCGGTGCGACGGCAAGGAAAACGTGGTGCCGGTCGCAGCGCCGCCGTCACCGCCCCCGGTCGTAACTCCCGACGCGACGCCCGAGATCGTGGCACCGCCACCAGTTCCCCGCCCCGCCATCGGGCCTTACGCGCCGCTGCCCCCTTCGGTGCCCGCACCGCAGCGCGAGGCCTCTATCTCGCCAGCTCCCGCACCCGAGGCGTCCGCCCCGGAGGTCGTGTCCGAGACGCGCCCTGAGGCGGCCGAGCCGGCCCCGCGGACCGAGCGCCGGGCCCAGCGCGAGGGGAGAGCGAAGCGGAAGTCGGCAAGCCGCGAATGCACGCTCGACCTGCCCTACATCACCGTGAAGTATCCCTGCGACGCATTCTGAGGTTTTCTGAGGCAGGGCCCCGCTCCCGTCCGAAGT
Source organism: Devosia equisanguinis (assembly GCA_945862355.1). GTDB lineage: Bacteria > Pseudomonadota > Alphaproteobacteria > Rhizobiales > Hyphomicrobiaceae > CAMDPA01. Next base: position 14,155 of record CAMAYR010000041.1, read on the forward strand.
GCCCCTGCCCGCATTCCGCTACATCTGCTGGCCGTCTGGTGCCCGCTGACGATATCGCCTATTCTTCCCTTGAAGCTACCGAACAAGAACCGCCTGTCGAGCGGTTCAACGGTACGAGGGAGGACGACATGATCCGAGCATTCCACGCATCACTGACTGCAGCGACACTGTTGGCTGGCATGTCAGTAACCGGTTCAGTCCACGCTCAAGACCATTCCAGCAAGCAAGACTACCCCAGCAAAGCTGTCCGCATGGTCTTGCCGTTCGCGCCGGGCGGCAGCACGGACTTGGTCGCCCGGCTCGTTGCGGGCCAGCTCACCGAGCGGCTCGGCAAGCAGTTCAGCGTGGACAACCGGCCGGGTGCCGCAGGCTCTGTCGCGACCGAGTTGGTGATCGCGGCCCCAAAGGATGGCTACACCCTGCTTGTCGTCTCGATGGCCCACGCGACCAACCCGTGGTTCAAGAAGCTCAAATACGACGTCTTGAAGGAGCTCGCGCCGATCGCGATGTTCGGCACGGTGGCAAGCGCGCTCGTCGTGCATCCCTCGGTGCCCGCCACCAACGTCAAGGAGCTGCTGGCTCTGGCGAAAGCCAAGCCCGGCACGATCCACATGGGGCACGCCGGCGTCGGCAGCTTCCAGCATCTGGCCATCGCCAACTTCGCCTATCAGGCCAGCGTCAAGATCGTCGAAGTGCCCTTCAAGGGTGGCGGCCCGGCCCTGGTGGATCTGCTCGGCGGCCACTCCCAGGCCATGATCAGCGCTCTGATCTCCTCGATCCCGCACATCAAATCCGGTAAGCTGAAAGGTCTCGGCGTCAGCAGCCTGAAGCGGAACCCCTTACTGCCGGACATCCCGACAATCGCAGAGGCCGGCCTGCCGGGATACTCAGCCGTCAACTGGTTCGGGATGGCTGCACCGGCCGGTACGCCGCAAGCCGTCATCCAGAAGCTCAACAAGGAGGTGGCCGCAGCCCTCGGTACCGACGCAACCAAGGCGCAATTCGCGAAGGATGCTGCCGAAATCGTGATCATGTCGCCGAGCGAGTTCGGCAAGTACATGGCCGCGGAGACCGAGCGGTGGGGCAAGGTAATCAAGGCCGCTGGCATCAAGGCTCAGTAGCCCGCGGTTCCAAAATCCAATCGAAATCGTAGAACTTGCCTTAGAAGCTTCCAGCCCGGCTCTCCATCGGAGCGCCGGCGCAGAACATCGAACAGGAAACAGCGCATGACAGCCTATGCCTCACGCATCCTTCCTCTGGCCGCCGCATTCATGGCGATCACGACAGTCGCCGCCGCTCAGGACTACCCGAGCCGCGCCATCCGCATGATCATTCCGTTCCCGCCCGGCGGTAGCAACGACGTGGTAGGCCGCATGGTCGCCACCAAGCTCGGCGAGAAGCTCGGCAAGCAGGTCGTCGTCGACAATCGTGGCGGCGCCGGCGGCGTGATCGGCACGGAGACCGCTATCGCAGCCCAGCCGGACGGCTACACACTGCTCGTCATCTCCCTGGCCCATGCAGTCAACCCCTGGCTCTACAAGCTCAAGTACGATCCGCTGAAGTCGATCACCCCGATCGCGTTGATCGGTGCGGGTCCCAACGTGCTCGCCGTGACGCCCGGCCTGCCGGTCAAGAGCGTCAAGGAGCTGCTCGACTATGCCCGGACCAATCCCGGCAAGCTCAACATGGCGCACGCCGGCATCGGCAGTTTCCAGCATCTGGGGTCCTCGCTGTTCCTCGTGATGACGAAGCTCGACATCGTGCAGGTACCGTTCAAAGGCGGCGGACCGGCAATGATCGACGTGATCGCCGGTCACAGTCAGGTGACGATGGGCTCGCTCGTGCAGACGACCGGACACATCAAGTCCGGCAAGCTGCGCGCGCTCGGCGTCGGCGGCACGAAGCGCGTGTCGATCCTGCCCGACCTGCCGACGATCTCAGAGGCCGGCGTGCCGGGCTACGAGGCGACCAACTGGTGGGGCGTCGTCGGCCCCGCCGGATTGCCCAAGGCGATCGTCGACAAGCTGCAGGCGGACGTTGCTGCAGTGCAGGATACTCCCCAGCTCAAGACCGCCTTCGACAGAGAAGGCGCCGAGGTCGTGAAGATGGGCGCCGGCGATTTCGCCAAGTTCATCGGCAACGAGATCGAGAAGTGGGGCAAAGTCGTCAAGGAAGCGAAGATCACCGCGAAGTGAGGGTTCCCGCAGGGGGTGGCCTCTACCTGGCCATCCCCTTCTTGCTCTTTTGATTTCCCCTTGCGATCCAGCCCTGCCCCAATGCTCGCCCCGATAGCCGCCATCTTGTCCTGACGCTGCGCAACTGGCACTCATGTCACGCGACATGACCGCAGAACCAGACAATCCGGGGCTCCGAGCACATCCATGACCTTGACCGCTGCGACTGACCGGCTCGTCGGCCAACCGATCCTGCGCCTGGAGGATGCGCCTCTGCTCAAAGGGCAAGGCCGCTTCGTCGACGACATCGTGCGGCCCGGCTTGCTCCATGCCTTCGTCTATCGCGCGAATATCGCGCACGGTCGGATCACGCAGCTCGATCTGGCCACCGCTCGCACCATGCCGGGCGTGGCCGCCGTGCTCGGTGCCACGGACATAGCTCCACACGTCGCGGTGGAGAAGATGCCGCTCGCCATGCCGGGCGCCGCCATCCGCCATGTCGTCGAGCCGGAGATCCTGGCCGGCGACGAGATCACCTACGTCGGTCAGGCTATCGCGCTGGTCCTGGCCGAAACGCGCGCGCAAGCAGAGGATGCAGCCGCTGCCATCGTTTGCGAGGTAGAGCCGTTGGCGGCGGTTCACGACGTGGCCACCGCCCTCGAGGCTGGCGCGCCCGTTGCCGTCTCGCGGCTGCCGGATAACCTGCTCGCGCAGTTCACCTTCGGATACGGCGACGTGGACGCCGCATTCGCGAGCGCAGCACACACCGTGTCGCTGGAATTGCACCAGCACAAGTGCGGCGGCCACCCGATGGAATGTCGTGGGATGCTCGCCGAGTACGACGACGCCGCAGACGTGCTGACCGTGTGGGACGGCACACAGATGCCGCATCGAGCACGCGAGATCATTGTCAAGACGCTGGGCTGGACCGAGGAGCGCGTTCGCGTCATCTGCCCGGACGTGGGTGGCGGCTTCGGCCCGAAGTTCGTGATCTACCCCGAGGAGATCATAGTGCCGCTGGCCGCGTATCTGACGCGCCGGCCGGTAAAGTGGATCGAGGACCGCCGCGAGCACTTCACCGCAACCACGATGGAGCGCGACCAGATCTGGCACGTAAAGGCCGCCGCCGACGCCGAGGGACGTCTCACCGCGCTCGAATGCGACCTGCTGCATGACCACGGCGCAGCGACTCCGCACGGCATCAACGTGCCCCAGAACTCCGGCACGAATGTTCTCGGGCCCTATCGGCTGCCTGCATTCAAATTCACGGCGTCGGTGGTGCTCACCAACAAGACCCCGGTGACACCGACGCGCGGCGCTGGCCGGCCACAGGGCACGTTCGCGATGGAGCGCGCGCTCGATGCGCTTGCGAGGAAGCTCGGCCTCGACCGCGCCGAGATCCGCCGCCGCAACCTGATCGGCGCCGAGGAGATGCCCTACGCGACGCCGCTGCGCACGCGTGACGGCGGAACCATGACCTACGACAGCGGAGATTATCCAGCCTCCCAGGCCCTCGCGCTCGACAAGGGCGGATACGCCGATTTTCCCGCGCGGCAGGCCGCAGCGCGCGCGCAAGGCCGCTATCTCGGCCTGGGCCTAGCCAATTACGTCGAAGGCTCCGGACGCGGCCCCTTCGAGAGCGCGCTCGTTCGCATCGGACCGACGGGCCGCGTGATCGTCGCGACAGGAGCGACGGCGCAAGGCCAGGGCATCGGCACGGCGCTGTCGCAGATCGCCGCCGACGCGTTGAGCGTGCCGATCGAGCAAATCCGCATCGTGGCGGGCGACACGGCCACCACGCCGCTGGGGCTCGGCGCGTTCGCCAGCCGGCAAACCGCCGTCGGTGGGCCAGCGGTGCAGCGGGCGGCGACAGAGGTGCGCGACAAGGCGCTGGCTGCGGCAGCGACGATCCTCGACTGCTCGGCGCAGGACATCGAGATCACCGCCGGCGTGTTCCGCTCGCGGCGCGAGCCCGCGCGCGGGCTCGGCTACGGCGATATCGCGAGCGCGCTGCAAGCCCCTCCCGGTTTCTCCCTGCCGAAGGGCTCGACGCCGGGCCTCGAGGCGAGTTGCAACTTCGTGCCGGAGGCGATGACCTACAACAACGGCACGCACGTCTGCGAGGTGGAGGTCGACATCCACACAGGAGCGGTCAAGGTGGAGCGCTACGTCGTCGTCCACGACTGCGGGCGCGTCATCAATCCGCGCATCGTCGATGGTCAGGTGACGGGTGCCCTGATTCAGGCCCTCGGCACGGTCCTGCTGGAGGAGATGGTCTACGACACCGACGCGCAACCGCTGTCGGTGAATTTCGGCGAATACCTGCTGCCGTCGTCGATGGGGCTGCCCAAGATCGAGCTGCATCACATGCAGTCGCCGACGCCGCTCAACCCACTCGGCGCAAAAGGCGCGGGCGAGAGCGGGTCACTTGCCGTGGCCTCGTGCGTCGCGTCGGCGATCGACAACGCACTGGAACCGTTCGGCGTCAGCGTGGCGCGACTGCCCGTGAAGCCGATGCACATCGTAGCGATGCTTCGAGAGCCGGGTGGCGGGAGCTGAGGTCCCCACTGCCCGTCACAAAGCGACGACTGCAATCTGCTGCACCGAGTAGCCGACGTGGCGGAAGCGCTTGCCGGTGGTGGCCTGGAACTCACCGAACGCCTTGTGTTCGTGGGCCTTCCAGGCTGGATAGTTGAAATACTCGTCGAAAACGATGACGGTGCCCGGCACGATGCGGTCGCCCAGCGCCTTGAAGATCTCGACGGTCGACGAATAAAGATCGCAGTCGATATGTAGAAATGCAGCGGGACCGGAATGACTTGCGGCGAACCGCGGCAGGCTCTCGTTGAACCACCCGCGATGCAACTCGACGTTCGACGGCACCTTCGGCAACCGGCCCTTGCGATTGAAGAACCCCGCGGCCATCGCGTTGCCAGACCAATCCTCGGGAAGTCCCTCGAAGCTGTCGAAGCCATGAACGGTGGCGTTCGGCCGGGCCTTCGCGATGAAGCTGATCGTGCCGCCCTCGTTGACACCGAACTCGGCGTGGATGCCGTCGATCGTCACGAGCGACAGAGCGTGCCGCATCAATTCGCGCGGCGTGTCGAAGGCGAGCGCGTCGGGCATCTCAGCCACGATGAAGTCGAGGGTCTCGGCGTGCGCGCGCCGCTTGAGGCCCGTGTAAGGATGCTCGGCGGAGTACGCGATCGGCAGGCGCGCCACCATCGCAAACTTCTGCACGAGGCTTTTCAGTCCGTAGTTGGCGACGAACATGGTCGATCCCTCATGCGGTCCGAACGGATGGAGCAGGCTGACCGACGAAAACGAGCAGCCGGAGAATTGTGAAGACGACGCCGAACGAGCATCCCGCCGCGATCACTTTTGCAAGCAGGGGATTGCCGCCGAGAACGTCCGCGATCAGCCCGACGATGAGTGTGGTGATCGTCAAGCCCGCAAAGCCGGCCGCGAAGAACTTCGCCAAGGTCGGCGCTTCCTCGATGACGCCGCGCTTTTCGAAACGGTGCCGGAAGACGATGCGCGAAGACAACGCATAGTGCGTTAGCACGCCGAAAACATAGCCACCAGCCGCAGCGAGAAACGCATAGCGGAACACACCGAGCAGCGACCAGTAGATGGCGAAGTCGACGCAGAGCGCGGTTCCGCTGACGGCGACATAGCCCGCGAGTTCGCGCGCCAAGCCGCTGTGACGGGTCACGATCCGCCGAACGGCCTCGATCACGCAGCGCCTCCAACGCGCTGCGGTACCAACCGCACGCTCTTCAGCGCCTCCGCCTCGCCGGAGTTGCCCGCCTCGTGATACTCCGCGTCCTCGTTCACGTTCCAGATGTCGTAGACCGACTGACCCGCCACGATGTTCTTGACCGTCAGCATGGCGGTCATCATCGCGTGATCCTGGTTGTTGTACTTGTGCATACCGTTGCGGCCGACTAGATGCAGCGTCGGGAAACGCTCGCCGAGCTCGGTCCGGATCGTCTCCACGTGGAACTTGTAGTCCTCGTCGTAGACCGGATAGGCCTTCTTCTGGCGGACGACACAGCCGTCCTTGATCTCGTTCCAGCTCGCTAGCCCGATCTGCTCGAGCTCCTTCTTGGCAAGACCGATCAACTCGCCATCAGAAGCCGACCAGATGCCGTCGCCTTCGAAGCAGAAATATTCAAGCCCCAGGCAGGCGAGCTTCTCGTCGGGCACCATCTCGGGCGACCAGGAGCGGAAGTTCTGAATGCGGCCGACCTTCACCGATGGCTCGTGGATGTAGATCCAGTTGTCGGGGAACAGGTCCGGCTTGTCGACGACGAGGGCCACGGTGATGAAATCGCGATAGCGCAGGCTGCCGGCGGATTGAATGCACTTCAGCGGCGCATCGATCGAGCGCACGAGCTCCGTGATCGGCGCAGACGAGATCACGTGATCGCCAGTGAACGTTTCTGTCGTGCCGTCCTCGCGCCGCGCGGTCATCGTCCAGCGCTTGGCCGCCGCATCATACGACAGCGTGTCGAGCCGCATTCCCATGTGGATGGTTCCACCCTGCGCGCGCGTTTTGGCGGCGGCGGCGTCCCACATCATGCCCGGACCGCGACGGGGATACTCGAAGCTGTCGATCAGCGTCTTGATGATCTCGCCGTCAGACTTGCGTACTGGCCCCTTCCGGGCCGGCATCATCGAATTGCGCAGGGCGCTCGCCATCGCGGTCCACAGATCGAGGCCCTTGATGCGCTGCGCGGCCCAGTCGGCGGAGATCTCGTCACAGCTCATGCCCCACACCTTCTCGGTGTAGGTCTTGAAAAAGATCGAGAACAGCCGCTCGCCGAACTGGTTGGACACCCACTCGTGGAATGTCATGGGCTTCTCGTTCGGGAAGGCCTGCTTGTACATGAACGACAGCACGCACATCGCGCTCTCGAACGGGCCGAGGTTGGTCAGCGCCTCGAAGGCCTTGAGCGGATAGCTGTAGTACTTTCCGTCGTAGTAGATGCGGCTCATCCGCGGACGCGAGATGAAATCGTCGGGAAGGATCTCCTTCCAGAGGTCGACCACCTCCTTCGATTTCGAGAAGAAGCGATGGCCGCCGATGTCGAACAGGAAACCCTTGTAGTCCACTGTCCGGCTGATGCCGCCGACGTAATCAGGATCGGCCTCTATGACGGTGGTGGAGATGCCCTGCTTCGTCAGGAGGTAGGATGCCGTGAGCCCTGCAGGGCCTGCACCGATCACCAGCACTTCACTATGCGACATGAGCAGGCCCACGCTTGACGATGAGAATTTGGCCAACGACACCACCGCACAGGGCGCGCGATGGCCGGGAAACCGCAGCCTAGGCAGGCAGGGTAAATTTTCGCTGAGGGCGTGACACGCGACGGGTGCATTTACATTGCAACTCGACATGAAAACGTCTCGCGCGCTTCACCGATTCTAAGGCAGCGTCCACTAAAGTCGGGCCGCGAGGGGACACGCAGCCATGACGATCGCCACATTCGAAAGCCGCCGGGCAACCGGGGTGCACGCGCACCTGCGGGCCGTACCGTTGTGGGTCTGGACGGCCTTGGCCGTGCTGGCCGCCACCGCGCTCGCTCTGCTCGCCAAGGGCCCAGGGCGCACCTTCGAGCTGATCGACAGCGACGACGCGCTGCGCCTCGTCCACGTCCGCGAGCTTCTCGGCGGCGCGCCTTGGATGGAGGTGACGACGGCAGCGCTCGGCGGCGGGCAGGGGCTCGTTTCGCACTGGTCCCGCCTGATCGACGCGCCGCTCGCGTTGCTGCTCGCAGTCTTCCGCCTGCTGCTGCCCGAAACGAGCGCACAGAACGCGGTCGTGACGGTCTGGCCGATGGCGATGCTGGGCTGCCTGATGTGGGCGATCGCGCGCTCCACACTTGCCGCCCACGGGCGCGCTGCAGCTCACTTCGCGCTGGCGCTCGCCGTGCTGGCCCTGCTTTCGTACTACCAGTTCGCGCCCGGTCGCATCGACCATCATAACGCGATGATCGCAGCGAGCGTCTCGGCGATGCTGCTGATCTGGGCGTGGCCCGAGGACGTGAACGCCTGGCGCTGGTCCGGCGTGCTCTCAGCCGTTGCGCTCGCGATCGGCTATGAGGCGCTGGCGCCAGTGGCGATCGTCGCAGCGATCGCTGCCGGCTGGGGCTTGTTCGACCGGAACAAGTGCGATCACGCAGCCGCCTTCGTGCTCGGTCTCGTGATGTCGCTCGCAGTCGTTCTCGTAGCGACGGTCCCGCCGGCACGCTGGCTGGTGATCGCGTGCGATGCTCTCGCCCTCAACATCGTGGCGCTGTCGGTCATCGCTGGCGGCGGCTTCGTGCTGGTGATGCGCGTCGGCCGAAATTGGAGTTGGCAGCAAAGGCTCGCCATGCTCGGCGCGACGAGCGCGACCGGCATCGCGGCTTTCGGCTGGCTCGAGCCCGTCTGTCTCGGCGGACCGATGGCCCAAGTTCCACCCGCGCTCGGGCCGATCTGGATCGCACAGGTGGATGAGGCCAGGAGCCTTCTTGGCGAGCTCGCCCGCGGCAAGGTCGCAGCAACGATCGGCCCCCTGCTGATCCTGGCCGTCGGCGCCGCCACAGCGATCGCCGGGCTGGCGCACAGCACGCGCGCGGCCGATCGCCTGCTGCTGGTGGCGACGCTCGGCTTCGTGGCACTCGCGACATGGCAGATGAAATTCCTCGCCTATGCCAGCCTTCTCCTGGTGCCGGGGATGGCCGTGCTCGTCGCCCGCCTGACCGCGTTCGGCGAGGTGCGTGCACCGCTGGTGCGCGCGGGCGCCCTGCTGCTGCTCAATCAGTTTGCCCTCTACTCGCTGGCGATGACACTGAAGGACGTCGCGCAAGCAAACCCGCCGGCAACGGCCAGCGCACAGCCGGTGAACGCTGGCTCACCGCAACATGCCTGTACGCGCGCCGACGACCTGCGTGCGCTGGCCGGCCTTACCCCGGGTCTCGTCGTGACCCACAACGACATCGGCGCGCATCTTGCCGCCGCGACGAAGCTCAGGGCTCTATCGGGTCCCTACCACCGCATTCCCGACGCGATCATCGCCAACCACGCTATTCTATCGGCACCCGACGATCAGACCGCAGGCCGGGAACTGGCCCGGGCAGGCGCCGACTACGTTCTCGCCTGTGGCCCGCTCGATGCAGCCCAGGCGCAGCTTCCGGGCTGGGAAGGCTCGTTCGTGGCCAGGCTTTCGCGCGGGCAGGCGCCCGATTACCTCCTCGCCCTGCCCGTTCCCCCAGCCTCACCGTTCAGGGTCTGGCGTTTCGACCGCACGCGTCTTGCCACGCGCTGAGCGGTCCCCCCCGGCTGCTTCCCGGTTTGCACTCGGCCGCAAATTCGCCTAGTGAGGCGCCGCGCCTTAGTTGACCGACGGTGCGGCGAGGTAAGTGTCAACTAAGGCGCGATGAACGCCTCACTAAGCCATTGTTGATGCTAGTGGCCCTCATGTCGCGCCTAAATCGGACGGTGGTTGCGGCTATGATGCGATTTAGGCGCGACGGGCCACTAGGCCTGCGGCGAAGTTTCCACGGCGCGCGGAACCGGGCACGACAACGCATGCTGACAATCGCAATCGACGGGCCTGCCGCCTCCGGCAAAGGAACGCTCGCCAAGCGCATCGCGGCACACTACGGCCTCGCCTGCCTGGACACGGGCCTGCTCTATCGTGCTGTGGGCAGGGACGTCCTGGCCTCAGGCCAATCGCTCGAGAACGAGAAGGCGGCGGCAGCAGCGGCACGCGCGCTCGACCCCGCGACGCTCGGCGACCCAAGCCTCAGGCTGACGGACATGGGCGAGGCGGCATCGGTGGTCGCCAAGTTCCCCGAGGTGCGCTCGGCTTTGCTTGCATTCCAGCGCGAGTTCGCTGCACAGGAGCCCGGCGCCGTGCTCGACGGGCGGGACATCGCGACCGTCGTGCTGCCTGAGGCCGACGTGAAGATCTTCGTCACGGCCGATGTCGAGGTGCGCGCGAGGCGGCGCTACGACGAGCAGGTCTCGCGTGGCGAGCCGGTGGCCTACGCGCACACGCTCGAGACCATCAGGGCGCGCGATGAGCGCGACATGGGGCGCAAGGATTCGCCCATGCGCCAGGCCCCGGATGCGGTGCTTCTCGACACCACGAGCCTGGGGATCGAGGCATCGTTCGAGGCTGCCGTCGCCATCGTCCAGGAGCGCATCGAGAACGGCCGCCAGGCGTGCTGAGCCGGCAATCTTTCTGCCTACTTCCCGGCAACCCGAAGCCGCCCACCGCCGCGCAACACAGCCGTGCGCTCCTTTGCATTGATCTTAGAGGGCAAAGAAATGTAGGTTCGTCGCAGTAGACGTGGCGCTGGCCCTGGCTGGGCCGCGAGGGCTCGCAATTGCGAGAAATATCGGGAGGCCCTATGCCCCAGGACGCCGCTCCACCGCGGGGAGCACCGGCATCGGACATCGATCCGTTCACGCCGAAAAATATCCTCGACCCCTACACGTGGCATCATGAGTTGCGCGAGTTGGGTCCGATGGTCTGGCTCAGCCGCTACGGCTGCTATTTCGCGCCGCGTTACGCGGAGGCCTACAACATCATCGCCGACTACCAGACGTTCTGCTCGAGCGCGGGAGTCGGCTTCACCAACTTCAACAAGGAGACGCCGTGGCGGCAGCCATCCATGCTGCTCGAGGCCGATCCCCCCGAGCACACGCGGCGGCGCGCGATCGTCGGGCGCATACTGTCCGCACCGAACCTGCGCGCATTCAGAGCCGGCTTCGAGGTCGAGGCCAACGCCCTGATCGACAGGCTGCTGGAGGCAGGCGAGGTAGAGGCCATGCACGACGTGGCGCAGGCCTTCGTGCTCAAGGTGTTCCCCGACGCGGTCGGCATCGCGGACGGCGATCGCATGAACCTCATCAAGTACGGCACAATGGTGTTCAATGCCTTTGGGCCGAAGAACGCCATCTTCGACGACTGCATGAAGGACGCGGCGGAAGTCGCGCCGTGGATCATGGAGCGCTGCCTGCACAAGAACCTGAAGCCCGGCAAGCTCGGCGATCAGGTCTACCAGGCCGTCGCGGGAGGCCAGATCACGGAGGAGGAGGCGCCGATCCTGGTGCGCTCGTTCCTCTCCGCCGGCGTCGATACCACGATCTATGCAGTCGGCAACGCGCTGTGGTCGTTCGCCACGAACCGGGCTGAGTGGGCCAAGGTGAAGGCCAATCCGGCGCTCGTGAAGCAGGCCTTCGAGGAGGTGCTGCGCTACGAATCCCCGTTCCAGACGTTCTTCCGCACGACGACGCGCGACGTGGAGCTGGCCGGCGTCACCATCCCGGGCAACGAGAAGGTGATGCTCAACATGGGCTCGGCCAACCGCGATCCGCGCAAGTGGGAGCGGGCGGACGTGTTCGACATCAGCCGCGACGTGCGCGGTCACGTCGGGCTGGGCTACGGCATCCACGCCTGCATCGGGCAGATGATCTCACGCCTCGAGAACGACGTGCTGTTCACCGAGCTCGCCCGCCGCAAGGTCGATTTCGAGATGACAGGCCCCGTGCAGCACATCGTTCACAACACGCTGCGCGGCATCTCCAGGCTGCCGATGCGGTTCAAACAGGGTTGAGGAGACGCCCCCATAATGCCGAAAGTGACCTTCGTCGCTCATGACGGGACGACAACAATTGCCGACGAGCCAGATGGCGTCTCGGTGATGAGAGCCGGGCAGAACGCCGGTCTCGCCGGCATCGTCGCGGAGTGCGGCGGCTCGATGATGTGCGCGACGTGCCACGTCTACGTGCGCGAGCCGTGGGCCGCCCAACTGCCTGCGATGACGGCTACGGAGGACGAGATGCTGAGCATGACGACGTCGGAGCGCAAGGCAACGAGCCGCCTGTCGTGCCAGATCGTCCTGTCGGCGGCCATCGACGGTATCACAGTCGAGTTGCCGGAGACGCAGATCTGACCGCACCAACCAGAACGCGAGACGGGAGTGAGCCTCGATGGAAGCGGATCGGACGGGAACGGCTCAGCAAGGCCTCGACACCTCCGGCCGCGCCTACGTCGTCACGGGTGCCGGAAGCGGCATCAATCTGGCAATCGCCCGCGCCTTGCTGGAGGCCGGCTGTCGGGTGGCTGCGTGGGATGTGACGCCAGGCAAACTCGCCGACGACGCCCATCCACGGCTCACCTTCACCACCATCGACGTGCGCGACAAGGCCGGCCTGACGCGTGAGGCAGCAGCAGTCGCGCGCAATGCCGGCGGCATCGCCGGGCTCGTCGCCGGCGCCGGCGTCATGCAACATGCGCCGTTCCTGGAGATCAAGGAAGAGGACTTCGATCGCACGATGGCGATCAACCTCAAAGGCGCGATGCTGACCGTGCAAGCGGTGCTGCCGCACCTGCGCTCGGCAGGCAAGGGCAGCATCGTGATGTTCGCCTCTATGCTGGCACGCAGCGGCGGCGCCAACGCGGCGGACTATATCGCAAGCAAGGGCGGCATTCTGGGGCTTTCCCGCACGCTCGCCATGGAGATCGCCGACGCCGGTATTCGCGTCAACACGATCTCACCGACCGTGATAGACACGCCCATGCCGCAGGCCGTCTACAGCCGCCAGACGCTCGAGGCCCGCGGCCGGGACAGCCCGATGGGCCGGCTTGCGACGGTCGACGACGTGGCCGCCGCAGCACTGTTCCTGCTCAGCGATGATGCCTCGTTCATGACGGGCCAGGACATCCGCATCAACGGCGCACAGCGGCTGTTTTGATTGACGATCGGCAGCGGACGGTTGGCGGAGCCAGGCAATGACGATCCTCATCACGGGAGGCGGCAGCGGCATCGGCGCTGCGACAGCACGGCGCCTGTCGCAGTGGAGCGCTGTCGTCGTCGCCGACCGCAACAAGGCGGCGGCCGACGAGGTGGCGCGCGAGATCATCGCAGACGGCCGCAAGGCCTTCGCCGTCGAGGTAGACGTCTCGTCGTCCGCGTCGGTCAAGGCGATGCTGGAACACCTGCCGGCCGAAGCCCGACAGATCCAGGGCTTGTTCAACAACGCCGGCATCAACGTGCGCCAGCGGATCGACGAGATCACCGAGGACGGGTGGGACGCGGTCATCGCAACGCACGTCAAGGGCGTGCTGCTCGTGAGCCAGGCGGTGCTGCCGCAGATGCTGGCGCGCGGGCGCGGGGTGGTCGTTAACACGGCGTCGGACTACGCGGTGATCGGCGTGCCGGGGCTCGCAGCCTACTGTGCGGCCAAGACCGCCATCTACTCGATGACGAAGGCGATGGCGGTGGAATTCACGGCGAAGGGCGTGCGCGTCAACGCCGTGGGGCCCGGCCCCATCGACACACCTTTGTTGCGTGCAGGACGCTCCCCGGAGGAGGGCGCAGCGCGGCTCGATCTGCACCGCCCAAAAATCCCGATGAAGCGACTTGGCAGGCCCGAGGAGGTTGCAGCCGTGGTCGATTTCCTGATGAGCGATCGATCATCGTACATTGCCGGCCAACTGCTCCAGCCCAACGGCGGCCTGGTCGTATGGTGAGGCAGGTTCACGCGAGGGCTGTGCGATACCGCGTCTCGCCCCCACTATTCCTTTGCGTGCAGCCCGGGCGGCAGCACGATCAGCTCATCGCGCCGCTCTCGCCCCGCAGCCGTTCGGGAGAGACCGCTTCGCCCGCCGCAGCAAAGCGCTGGCTCTGCCCCGGCCCATGCCCGCCGATCGATCACATTACCTCTCAACTGTCGTGACACCGCGGCCCAAGGCCCTGGCATTGTGCCGAGAGATTTGCCATTCCGGGGCAATCGGCGACATGAAGCTCAGGCAGTGAGGCCGCGCTCCACATGAAACCCTTCGCCGAGTTGCTCGACCGCCTGGCCTACACGCCGGCCCGCAACGCCAAGCTGCGGCTGCTCGCCGACTATATGGCAGCCTCGCCCGATCCCGATCGCGGCTGGGCGCTGGCAGCACTGACCGATGGTCTGCCGTTCACGTTCCCCATTCGGCGCACGCTCAAGGGGCTGATCGAGCCGCGCGTGGACGGCGAACTCTACCGGATGTCGCGCGACTACGTCGGCGATACCGCCGAGACCGTCGCGCTGATCTGGCCGGAGCCGTCGCCGGATGCCACCCGTCCGCCTGCGCCGCGGCTCGGCGACATCGTGGCGGAGCTATCCCTGATCGGTAAGGACGCGCTTGGCCCGAGGCTCGCCCAATGGCTCGACGCACTCGACGCCAACGGCCGCTGGGCGCTGCTGAAGCTGCTGACCGGCGCGCCACGCGTCGGGGTATCCGCACGGCTTGCCAAGACCGCGCTGGCGGAGTGGGCGAAGGCCGCACGTCCCGACATCACCGTCGACGACATCGAGGAGGTGTGGCACGGACTGACGCCGCCCTATACGCCGCTGTTCGCATGGCTTTCCGGAACCGCGCCTCGCCCCGATACGGCCGGTGCGCCCGTGTTTCGCCCATTGATGCTCTCGCATCCCCTGGAGCCCGCCGACCTCGCTGCCCTCGACATTGCCGATCACGCCTTCGAGTGGAAGTGGGACGGCATTCGCGTGCAGATAGCCAGCGGCCGCGGCGTCACGCGGCTCTACTCGCGAACCGGCGAGGACGTCGGCGCCACGTTCACCGACATCCTCGAGACCTGGTGCGGCGAAGGCGTCTTCGACGGCGAGCTGCTCGTGATGCGCGGGAGCGAGGTCGCACCGTTCGCGGACCTGCAGAAGCGGTTGAACCGCAAAACCGTATCCACGCGCATGATCGGCGAGCTGCCAGCCCACGTGCGGCTCTACGACGTGCTCATGCTTGGCGAGGAGGATCTACGCGCGCAACCGTTCGACGAGCGGCGCGCGCGGCTCGAAGCCTGGCACGCGGCATCGCCTCCACCGCTGACCGACCTGTCACCGTTGATCGCCGTCGAAACCAAGGACGAGTTGCAGCGGATCTGGAGCGCCACGCGCGGCAACGCCATCGAGGGCCTGATGGTGAAGCGCCGCGCGAGCCCGTACCTGCCCGGCCGCCAGCGCGGGCACTGGTTCAAGTGGAAGCGGGCGGCACTGACGGCGGACTGCGTGCTGATGTACGCCCAGCGCGGCTCGGGCAAGCGCTCGTCGTTCCATTCCGACTTCACCTTCGGCGCCTGGGTTTCGCGCGACGGCGCCGACGAGCTGGTGCCTGTGGGCAAGGCCTACTTCGGCTTCACCGATGCCGAGCTCGTGGAGCTGGACCGCTGGGTGCGCAACAACACGATCGAGCGCTTCGGCCCCGTGCGTCGCGTCCCGCCCGGTCTCGTGCTGGAGGTCGCGTTCGACGCGGTGCAACGCTCCACGCGGCACAAATCGGGCATCGCGATGCGCTTCCCCCGCATTCATCGCATCCGCTGGGACAAGCCGGCAGCCGAGGCCGACCGGCTCGAAATGCTGGAGCGGCTGGTGGAAGGGTGAGGCCGGCGCGGGAATTAGCAACGCAATCTTAAACGGATTCCTGAATCGGTGACTTTGCGCACCGTTCGGCTGGCTGCTTTGCAAGTGGCTGGATCGGGGTGGCCGGTGGCAGAAGGGCGAAAGCGCGCAGGCTTCGCACTTCGCGGGGGCGACACGCCCCGGCGGCTGGCACTGCGACGCTGGC
>CAMAYR010000042.1 GCA_945862355.1 Devosia equisanguinis
TCGAGATGCACCGCGTTCCCAATCAGAAGGGTGAGGCGATCTACCTGAGCGACGGCTATTTCAATCTGACACTCGTGCCGAACCGCGCAGAAGGCAAGCCGAACGGGCTCAACCACTTCGGTTTCGAGATCGCGCCCGATGAGGCCGAAGCGGTGCTTTCAAGGTTCGCCGCCTGGGACCTGAAGGCGCCCGCCGGCCGCGACGGCAAGCGATCGTTCGCCGACCTGCGCGGCACCGACCCTGATGGCAACAACATGGACGTCTCGACCCACGGCTTCCCCGTGTGAGGCGCGCACTGTTTTCCTCAGCGCTCCCGGCGCTGATACTTGGCAAGAACGGCCCGCGCGCGATCGAGCGCTGCGTCCGCCATTGCGGCGTGGCCTTCCGCGGTCGGATGGAAGGCACCCGAATAGGTTGCGGCGAGCAACAGCTGGAACCACTGGATGCTTTGCACGTTGAGCGCCTTTTGCACGACGCCGGGCGCGACGTGGAAATTACCTGTGAGGAATGCGTCGTTGGGCGTGCGGAACCACCGCTGGCGCGAGGCGTAGGGCTTGAATTCGGCCGGATTGTAGGGCTCCCAGACGCCGCCGAGCTTGCGCGGCATCCTCAGGTCGTCGGCGCTCGTCAACGCATTCTCCGAGAACCCTGCGCAGATGCCGCGCCCGAGGAACTGGTCGCGATGCCGCTCCACGAACGTCCAGCCGTGCTCGCGTGCTGCAGCCCTCATGACGCGCTGCAATCTGTCCGCCGCACGTTGGCTTTCCCGCGCCTTGCCCGAGGACAGCTTGAACTCGGGCACCACCTCCATGCCGGCCGAGCTGTCCGGACATACCGCCCGTCCGTCCTCCAGCAGCGCCATCGCCGGATAAGCCGTCAGCAGCACCCTGTCGTTCTCGTTCCAGGGCAAGTGCAGGATATTATGGAATGCGCGATTGAGCGCCTTGTAGCGCTCGTCGAGTAGCGCGAGCTGGGCGTTGGCTTCGCGCTCGCCATGCACCTGCCCGATCCAGCCGCCAAGACGCCTGAGGTTGGTATTGTCGGCCAGCACCGCATTAGCGACGAGACGCGCAAACCCGACGTCGTTGCCGCCGACCGACAGCAGCGCCAGATCGATCTTGCGCGCATTCTCCGTCGCGCACTTGCGCAGAACGAGCCCGCCCTGCAGCGCCTCGATCTTGCCGTTCATGTGATAGGCCTCTGGCAGATCCTGCAGCGGCGCCTCGCGAGCGCCGCACTGCGCCATCGCAACTGCTGAGATCTGCGAATAGTCGGGCGGATTGGGCACCCATTCGTTGCCCTTGTAGCGCAGGAAAAGGCCGTGCACGACCTCAGCGCCCGAGCAGGCGACGCCGACATAGGTGACCGCGCGATGCGGGTCCTCGAGCGACAACTGCAGCGCTGTACGCAACTGATACGAATACAGCGAGCGATGGCACGCCTGGTCGAGCCAGCGGGCGTTGTTGGAAACGAAATCCCGGTCGCCGATCTGTCGCCAGTTACCCACGCGGGCGGGATAGCCTACGAGCTGGCCGTCCGGGCTGCGCTTGGGATCCGGCTTGCCGTAGTCCGCCGCCCGCTCGCGCGAGAAGCGCACCGGCATATCCGGATTGCCCTCGCCGCTGCCGAAACTGTCACCCATGCCCACGATCATCACGTCGCGGACACGAACCGCCTCTTCCGCGACCCGCCGTCCTGCGATCTCGACACTGAGCGCAAGCCCAAGCGGATAGGCCACATCCAGCTCGATGGGCTGTTGACAGCTTTGCTTGACGGCGATCCCGCGGACTGCACTCGGGCTCTTCGGGGCGGTCAGCCACACGCATATGTGCTGGTCGGCACCCGGAAAAGCCTCGAGAGCGGCGACGATGCGATGACCATCGGGATGCGCATACGGCTTGTTGTCGGGACAGACATAGGTGTTCGTCTTACTGTTCCAGCACGGGTGCCCGTCGACGGCTGCAGCCCAGCCATCGGGGTGGCGCACGGACAGTGCCCGCTCCGCGCCGAGCACCGGGCTACGCTTCTGCTCGGGCGTCAGCGATATCCAGGTGGCGCGGTGGACGTCGGTGTCACGCGGATTCGAGAAGAAGCGAAACGGATTGCGCACATGCCAGCCGATCTTCAGCCGCTCCGGCACTTCGGACACAGCGCGCACATCCTCGGCCTGCGGCTCGCCGGGCACAGCGACACTGCCTTGTGCCCGCACTTCCGCAAAGCCGCCGGCGACTGCCAGCAGCAATGCAGCGCCCCAATGCCCAATCTTCCGCATCTGCTGATCCCCATTTGCCCGGGCGCGTACCCCAGTTGCCGAGCCCTGAAGCCGGCCGCCGTCAAATACGCCCGGTTCGGCTCGTCCGCCAAAGGCGCCACACGCGGGTGAGCGGCGCAATGTCGTGCGCCGCAAGGCTCGCCATGTCGGCATGCTCACTCACCCTCAAATAGGGCCGAACCAGGGCGAGCGGAAGCGCTGCAATCCGCACCCGCACATCAGCCTCTCGATAACTGCCGAACACGTCGTTTGCATGAAGCATCGCGCCAGCCGCCAGACGAGCATTCAGTTCCCGCCATCGCGGCGCTGCATCGGCTTGGCGCACCGCATCGAGGGAGATGCCGCACCCCGCAGCCAGATCGCGCGGCAGCAGAATGCGTCCTTGAGCAAGCTCGGCGGGCGCCTCCACGAGGCAGCGCGCCAGACCATAGACCTCTCCCCCGGCGCGAAGCACGCCGGGCGCCGCGCCCGTGCCGCCGAGCATTTGCCAGGCAACCTCGAACAACCCGCCGTGCCATTGCGCCAGATGACGCCTCAGCCCCGCCAGATCCGCGAACGGGAGGTCGTCCAGGCGCTCGCCGACCGCATCGATGAGTGGGGCGATGCTTTCAGCGCCGATCCCGTGCCGTAGCAGCGCCGCCGCCAGTGCGTCGGCGATCGGATGCCCCGTCGCGCTGCCTTCTCCGCCGAGTGCACGGCCGAGCGCGTCTCGCCACCATTGCAGCCGGATTTCCCCGAGCATCGGCTCGCTGACACTTGCCGGGATGCGTGCGATCTCGCCCGCGAACGCTGCCAGCGCGACGAGATCGTCGCGAGCCCGGCGCGGCGCCAGCAGCGCGGAAAGATAGCGGTCGCGCTCGAAGGCACGGGCAATGCTCCACGCAAGCGTGCCCGTACCCGACTGCGCATCATTGCCGGCAGTTGTCACGGCGGGATTCCCTGGGCCGACGTCGAAGCATCACTGCTCCGCGCTTGCGCGCGGCCTCATGCGTGCGCTGCCACGATCATGCCCAGCGTCACCGGAACCGCCAGAACGAGGTTCAATCGGGCGTAGGTTGCAACCTTTGCGCGTGCCGCGGCTACGGCATCCGCGTCCGCCTTCTCGATGCCGAGCACGACCCGCAGTCCCGGCCAGATCATCATGTGGACGAACATGTACATCACCAGCGCGCCGAGCGTGGCGGCCCACATCGCGATGTTGCGCGATGTCGGTATGAAAACCGCCGACGAATAGATGAGGCTGCCGCCCAGATACCCGCTCGTGACGAGGAGTACCGCCCCGGTCGCGATCGTGAGATGGGAGGTGTGCCGGAACGTCGCTGCAACGCGCGGTACGATGTGTTTCATGATCGCGCCGCGCGCGGGCTGATCGGCCTCCGCAATGGCCACGAGTTGTATCCAGTTCACGAACCAGATCATGCCGAGCCAGATGATGCCGGCTCCGACATGCAGCCAGCGCGTCAACACGGCGACGAGCCCGATGGCATCGATGCCCGTGCCGGTGCCGGCCAGCGTCGCGACGAGCAGCGCGGCCGCAATCGCGACACCGGCCAGCAGCGCTTTCAGTGGGCTTTGAAGCAGGCTCGCCATATCTGTCTCTCCACTCGACGTCGTTCGCCTTCGATCAGGCTGCTAGTGTTGCGTCACTGACGCTTGGTCCCCGGTTGCTGCATGTTCGTCGACCAAGGGTCAGTGACAATAGCAACACTAGAATCATAGAGTTGCTAGTGTTCCTGATGTCTCAGACATTTGCTCGGGACCTCGCCGCAAGGGAAAGCAAATGTCTGAGACGGAACACTAGTCTTGCCGCAGCGCCCTGCCGACATCAATCGACGGCCAGCAGCGCTGCACCGACCGGACGCCCCTCGGCCAGCAGCACATTGTAGGTTCGCGCCGCCGCACCGGTCGCCATTGCCTCGAGAGCTATGCCGGCGGCCTCGACGGCGCGCTTCAGCTCACGGGAGACGAATACCTGAGTGGCCCCAGTGCCGAGCAGGAGGAGATCGAGCGCCGCGCCTTCTGCAAGCGCTATGGCGAAATCCGCGAGCGTGATGTCGGCCACGACGCGCGGCTGCCAACCGTAGATGCCGCTCGGCAGGCAGATGAGAGAGCCGCGATGGCTCATGTCGGCGAAGCGAAAGCCGCCGTTGCCATAGGCATCTATAGGCGCACGTCCCGGGTAGTGGGTGCCCGGGTAGTGGGTGCGGGACTTCGCAGGCTCGGCACCGGGCGGCTGCGTGGTCATGTTGCCGGCACCCTCCTATGTTCGATGCCTCAATTACCCCATTCTAGACGCGCGGCTTGGTCCCTGCTGCTGCCGTGTCGCTCCAGTCGCGCTTGACGCCGAGATAGTCGAGCACGGGAGCTGCGATGAAGATCGACGAGTATGTGCCGATCAGCACGCCGAGCAGCATGGCGAGCGAGAAGTTGTGAATGACGGCGCCGCCGACCACGAACAGCACGGCCAGCACCACGATGGTCGTCGTCCCCGTCAGAATGGTACGCGACAGCGTCTCGTTGATCGACAGGTTCAGCAGCTCGTTGAGCCCCATACGCTTGTACTTGCGTAGGTTTTCGCGGATGCGGTCCGACACGACGACGGTGTCGTTCACCGAATAGCCCAGAATGGTTAGAAGGGCCGCCACGATCGACAGATCGAACTCGAGCTGAAAGAAAGAGAAAATGCCGGCCACGATCAGCACGTCGTGGAACAGCGCGATCACCGTGCCCATCGCGAACTGCCACTCGAAGCGGAACCAGACGTAGGCGATGATCGCCAGGATCGAGCACAACACCGCGATGATCCCGGTCATTCTGAGCTCGGCCGACACCGCCGGCCCCACCACCTCGACGCGTCGCTGCGTGAAGCCGTCGCCCAGCGCCGTGACGACTTTCTTGAGTGCTTCCTGCTGCTTGACCTCGGCATCCTTGGGGTCGGCGCCGACCTGCTGCTCGACGCGGATCAGAACGTCGGTCGGCTCGCCGAAGGTTTGCACCTGCACGTCGCCGAGCCCCAACTTGCCCAGCCGCGAGCGCAGCTCCGAGATGTCGGCTGGCCCGGACTTCGACTGCACCTCGACCATGGTGCCGCCCTTGAAGTCGACGCCATAGTTGAAGCCAAACACGCCGATGATGGCGAGCGACACCACCATCGCGGCGATCGACCCGAAAAAGCAAATGCTCTTGAAGCGCATGAACGGCAAGTGCGTGTCATGCGGGAAGAAGTCGAAGCCTTTGAAATTGGGCACCAGCATCGGGTCTCGTCTCTCACGGTCTCGAGGTCATGGCCGGCTATCCAGCCGGTCGGTCGGCCCGCTCCCGGCAGGGAGCGGGGGCACGGTTCAGACCGGCACCTCGATCTTGTTGGACTTGGCACGCGCCGACCTCAGCCAGAGCGCAACGAGCAGGCGCGTCACGGCCACTGCCGTGAACACGGAGGTGAAAATTCCCAAGGTGAGCGTCACGGCGAACCCGCGAATTGGCCCCGACCCCAGCCAGAACATGATGATCGCAGCAGCCAGCGTTGTGAGCTGGCTGTCCATGATCGCCACGATCGCGCGATTGAAGCCAGCGTCGATTGCGGCAATTGCCGTCTTGCCGCCCCGCAACTCCTCGCGGATGCGCTCGTAGATCAGCACATTGGCATCGACCGCCATGCCGATCGTGAGCACGAGGCCGGCGATACCGGGAAGCGTCAGCGTCGAGCCGATGCCCGACATCAAAGCGACGATCATGAGGCCGTTGATGCAGAGGGCGATCGCAGCGAAAATGCCGAACGTGCCGTAGGCGATGATCACGAGAACCACCGTCGTCACCGCACCGATGCCGAAGGCCAGCCGGCCGGCCTCCACGGAATCCGCGCCGAGCGAGGGACCGACGCTGCGCTCCTCCACGATCGTCAGCTTCGCCGGCAGCGCGCCCGACCGCAGCTTAATCGCGAGATCGTTGGCCGATTCCACCGTGAAATTGCCCGAGATCTGACCTGATCCGCCGAGGATCTCGGAGCGGATGACCGGCGCGGACAAAACCTTGTCGTCGAGCACGATGGCGAACGGTCGGCCGATGTTGTCGGTCGTGAACTTACCGAAGACGCGCGCCGCCTTCTGATTGAAGCGGAAGTTGATGACAGGCTCGTTGGTGCGCCCGTCGAAACCCTGCTGGGAATCGACGAGGTCCTCGCCCTGCACGATCGGGATCTCCTGCAGGAGATAGCCGGCCGGGCCGCCACGATCCGAGCCGGGATCGGCCGCGAATATCTTGTAGCCGGCCGGGATGCGCCCCTGACTGGCCTGCTCTGCGGGAATGGTCTCGTGCACCCGGTGGAACGTCAGCTTGGCCGTCGAGCCGATGACCTCCTTCAGCCGCGCCGTGTCGTCATAGCCCGGCACCTGCACCAGGATGCGGTCCCGCCCCTGCCGCACGATAGATGGCTCTGTCGTGCCGAGGCTGTCGATGCGCCGGCGCACCGTCTCGAGTGCGGCGGCGATCGCATGCGTGATACGCTCGCCAAAGCCGGATTCCGTCGGCGTCAGACCGATCAGATTGCCCTCGTTCCGGATCTCCAGAGAGTTCGTCTGCGTTCCAAGAAGGGCGCTGCCGATCTGTGTGTTGAGCTTTCGAAGCTCGGTCAGCGCCTTCTCCAGATCAGTGGCGTTCACGAGACGCACGTTGACGGCATTGCCCGCCACGCCGACCCCGCTGAAGGGTATTTTGGCGTCACGCAACTGGCGCCGCGCGTCCTGCTGCAGATTGGTGAGCCAGTCCTTACGCAGGCTGTCCACATCCATCGCCAGCAGCAGATGCGCGCCGCCCCTGAGGTCGAGGCCCATCGCCATCTGCTTCTTCGGCAGGAAATTGGGCCAGCCGGCGACCGTCTCCTTGGCGAAGAAATTCGGCATCGCGAACAGGAGGCTGGCGAGGCAGGCCAGCACGATCAGCGCAATCTTGATCGGCGAGAAGTGCAGCATGGCGACACCGGCTAGCGAGAGGAAAGATCATGTCAGTGCGCGACCACGCGCGAGGACCGATGAGAGATCAGGGCCAGGCATCGACCGCCCACCCCGCCGTCACCCGATCCTGCAGACCGCGAGCCTTGTCAGGCAGCGTCCTTGACGGCCTCGCCCTTGGCGCGAACCTCGGAGATCATGTGCCGAACGACGCGCACCCGCGTATCCGAGGCGATCTCCACCTCGAGCTCGCGGTCGTCGATGACCTTGGTGATCTTGCCGACGATGCCACCCGACGTGACGACCGTATCCCCGCGGCGGACGTTGGCCAGCATCTCGCGATGCAGCTTGGCACGCTGCTGCTGCGGCCGGAACAGCAGGAAGTAGAAGATGACGAACATCAGGACGATGGGCATTAACTGGATGAGAAAGTCTGTGCTGCCGCCGCCGGCGGCCTGGGCATAGGCGGGTGTGATGAACATGCGTCTGCTTCCTGGAGAGGGGCCGATGTCTGGCACTGGCTGGACACGCGACAGCGAGCGCGCTGTTGCCGACCAGCAACAAGACGCCCGGTGAATCCGAGCGCAATATAGTGTCGAAGCCCGGTAAAGCAACTTGTTCGCGAAACAAGCGACACCGCTTACCCGAGAGGCAAACCCGACTGGCACCCGCAAGCCGCACCGCGTTCGCCGATGCCGGCAAGCCGGATCGAGGTGAGTGCGCGGCGCCTACCCCTTGATCTGCTTGGCCGAGCGGCAATCCTCCGCCATCGCCTGGAAGGCGCCCAGCGCAGCCTTCGCCGTGTTCGTGTAGGTGTCGGCCGTGCTGTCGAGCCACTTCGCCGTGCCCCCCATCGCCGTCTGCGCTAGTCTGACCCTGCCATCGAGCCATGGCCCGCCGCCAAACCCACCGATCACGGGGATTTTCACGGCCTTGGCGACTGCGGCGCCGGCAATCGGCCCGGAATTCGTGAAATCGAGCGCCACCGCGCCGGCCTGCTCGAGCGTGATCGCCTCCTCGACGAGGCGCTCGGTAGCCTCCGCAGTCGCGCGCGCTCCAGCAGCGTTCTGCGCGCTGTACGGAATGCCCCATTTCAACGCGGTCTGCGGCGTCAGGCCGAACTGCGCGAACACGGGGATGCCGGACTTCGTCAAAGCTGCGACGGCTTCGGGATGGTCGGCGGCGGCATCGAGTTTGATCATGTCCGCGCCGCCCTCCTTGATGATACGCACGGCGGCCTTGAGGGCACTGCCGACGCCCTCCTGCAGCGGTCCATAGGGCATGTCGCACGAGACGAGCATCCGCGAGGTGCCACGCCGCACGGCCTTGCAGCAGATCAGGATTTCCTCCAGCGTGACCTGCAGCGGGTTGTCGTGGCCCCACAGGTTCACGCCGACGGAATCGCCTACCGAGACGAAATCGAGCCCGGCGCGGTCGGCGATGCGCGTCACCTGCGTGTCCCATGCGACGACGCCGATGCTCTTCTTGCCGTCGCGCTTCATCTGCTGCAGCGCGGGGATCGTGACGGGTTCGGACATGCGGGCCTCGCTCGAAGGGGTTCGTCAGCTGGTGTTGTGCAGCCGGTGCGATTTCGCGTCAATGCGCGCCGAGGTCGGGCTCGGGACGGACTCCTGCCCGTTACCGCATCACCAATGTTAGCAGATGACGCAGACTTCAAGTTACAAGGCGCCGTCCGACGACTAGCCGCTCAGCCCAGCGCCACGCCCCAGGCGTCGTAGCCGTAAACCCAATCGGCGTTACCGCCCTGCTTCAGCCACTCGTTGCCGCGCGATCCTTCCTGCACCCGCGTGGTCCGGGGCTTGCGCGCGGCCTCGTAGGCCCGCAACGCTTGTGGCACGCCGGCTGGCGCCACACCCTCGAGTACGCTGGCGAGTGCGCGGGCCAGAACCACCGCGTCCTCGATCGCCATGCACGCCCCCTGCGCCATGAACGGCACCATCGGATGGCAGGCGTCGCCCAGAAGACCGACCGCCCCACGCGACCAGAACGGCAACGGCTGTCGCACGTAGAGTGCGGACTTCGTCACCTCGGTGCAGGCGGCCAGCAAAGCCCGCGCCTCCGGGTGGAAGTCACGGTAGACGTGGCGCAACTCCTCGACGTCGCCCGGCAGCGTCCAGGATTCCTCGCGCCAGTCGTCCTGCGCCGTCGTCGCGAATATGAACGTCTCCTGCCCGCGGTTGAGCGGGAACGTGACGATCTGCATGTCCGGTGTCGGCCCCCACCACTTCGTGAAGGCGTCCAGATGCGGCAGGTCGAGGCTCGCGCGCGGCACCACCGCACGAAAGGAGACGAGCCCGGTGAACTCGGGCTGATCCGGGCCGAGCAGGGCGGCACGCACGACCGAATGAATGCCGTCCGCGCCGATCACGACGTCGAAGCGCTCAACGCCGCCGCCCGACAGCACGATGCCGCCCCCCGCCCCGTGCTCCTCGATGCCGGTGACGCGCACGCCCATCCGCATCACCGATGCCGGCACCTCGGCCTGCAAGGCGGCGAGCAGGTCCGCGCGATGGATGGTGAGTTGCGGTGCGCCGTAGCGCGTCTCGGCTGCCTCCGCCATCTCGAGCATCGAGGTGATCTCACCTGTATCCCAGGTCCGGCTGATGCGATGGGTGGGCCGCGCGGCCGCATCCCGCAAGGAGACGGCGACGTTGCCGGCGAGCCCGTCCAGCGCCCGCACGGCGTTGGGCGTCAGGTTGACGTCGGCACCGACGCGCTTGAACAGCGGGGTCTGCTCGAAAACTGTGACCGCATGTCCTTTGCGGCCTAGTGCGATGGCAGCTGCCAGCCCGCCCACGCCGCCACCGCAGATGCCAATTCTGAGTGCGCTCATACCGCCGTCAGCCCCCGCTCATCTTCTTCACGCTGTCGCCCGACTGGCCATACAGGATATTGCGCGCGTCCTCGTCGGAGGCGCGCTGGCTTTCGAAGGGCTTGCCGATCTCGTAGGCCTTGGCGACCGCGGGCCGCGCGGCCATGCGGGCCATCCAGGCGCGGACGTTGGGATATTGCTCGTAGGTGGTGCCGTAACGGCCTGCCGACACGCACCAGGGATAGCAGGCCATGTCCGCGATCGAATAGGCCCCGGCGATGTAGTCGCGGCCAGCGAGTTGGCGATCGAGCACGGAATGCAGCCGGTCGGTCTCCTTGGAATAGCGCTCGAGCGCGTAGGCGTTGCTGCCGTCTTTTGGCGCGTGATTGATGAAGTGACCGCGCTGGCCCGACATCGGACCGAGCCCGCCCATCTGCCAGAACAGCCACTCCTGCACGCGGGTCTTGCCGCGCACATCGGCCGGCATGAATTTGCCCGTCTTCTCGGCGAGGTAGACAAGGATGGCGCCACTCTCGAATACGGAGATCGGCGCCCCGCCGTCGGCCGGCGCGGCGTCGACAATGGCCGGCATGCGATTATTGGGCGAGATCGCCAGGAACTCGGGCTTGAACTGATCGCCCTTCGAAATGTTTACGGGCACGATCCTGTAGGGAAGCTGCGCCTCCTCGAGATAGATCGTGATCTTGTGACCATTGGAGGTCGGCCAGTAGTATAGGTCGATCATGGTAGGGCTCCCTGCATCAATGGCGGCATGGCCTGCGTCCCAGGCCTCGCGTGCGCGGCGATCATCTTTGCGAACCTTAGCTCGCGTCAACCGGGCCCGCATCAACCGGGTTGGCACACTCACCCCTTCGGGCGGGCGAATATGCATCCGAGCTGGTCGATATAGCTGCCCGAGCGGCCGAAGAAGCCAATGATGTGCTCTCCCATTTGGGGAACGCATTCTGTCGCGGCCAAGCTGGTGTTGCCGAAACTGTAGATGCCCTTGCTGGTCACCACCCTGATGCCCGCTATCCAGACCGGCGCGGCGTCGGGCTGCGGCCAGTTGAACTTCAAGCCGAAGATCATGATCTTGCTGATGCTCTCGTCCTTGGCAAACCGGATCGGAGCGGTTTTGACATCGGCAGGGCCGCCGCCGTGGAGGGGGCCGTCCTTGTCGCCCCAGTACACCCCCAGCCTGCCGATGAGGCGCTGATTTCGATCGGCGGGATTGACCGAGACCGTGATGTCGAGACCGGAGATCGGCGTTGCCCAAGGATTGGCGTTGGCCTCGTCGAATGGCTCGCCACCTCTCCCGCCTGCGACCTTGCTTCGTCGCAACACGAACGCCTTGGTCGGCAGCGGAAGGCGCTGGCGCTCGGCCTCGGCGTCAGCCGGCGGAACCGAAGCCGACGCCGGCTGCGGTCGCTCGGCCTTGGACGGCTGGAGCCACGGCACCGACAGTCCCGCGTAGTGAGCGCCGCCATATCCCGCGACTGCAACGCCGAGCGCGGTCGCCCCGACCCAGCCCCAAGGCACCCGCGGACCGGGCCCGAGATGGCGACGCACCGCGGTGATGGCATCGGCCAGAGCACCGACATCGCGCGTGAAGTTCTCATGCGTTACATCGTGCTTCTGATAGTGAACGAGATCGCGGATCTCGGCTGGCAAGTCATCCGGACGTGGCAGCGGCGCCAGTTGCCCCTCGCGTCCGATCCTGACCGGGACGATCGCGATCTTGCGTTTCAGGGCTCCTGAGATTTCCTCGCACACGTAGTCGCGCTCGCCGGAGGCTTGCTTTGCCGCAAGCACATCCATCCAGCGCCCGCCGATAATTGAAATGAACACGTCGCAGGCCGCCAGCGCCTTGGCCAACTCCTCGTCGAAGCGCAGCCCCACCAGGAGGTCGTCGACATCCATGAAGAGGCTCGACTTGCCGAAACGCGCGGCCAGCGCATCATGCACACGTGCAGCACCATTGGGATCGTCGTCGCGGCGATAGCTTATGAAAATCCGGCTCGGCATGATGATCACCGCTGTTCAAATTCGATCCATCCTGCACAGCAGCATCGCCAAAGCAATCGAGGCCTGCGCGAACGCGCGGGGCATAAGGATGACGGCGACCGAAAGCTGGATCTCGACTACCCAGGACTCCGATCCGGGGCGGGATATGACGGGAGCCGAGTTGAGAAGGCCGAGATGGCGGTGGGGTCGGAGGAAGCAAGAGGTAACTTGACCGACACGGGGTCGCTCCTAGAATGATGCGTCAGCAATAGGTCCCGGAAGGCGCGCCGACATTACGGTCGCGGCGCCGGTAGGGGCAGGATGAACCCAGCGGGTGCGCAACATGGCCAAGGTCGAGTATCGCAAGCTGTCGCAGCACACCGGCGCCGAGATCCTCGGCATCGACCTGAACCAGCAGATCCCGCAGGAGACGATCCGGGAGATCTGGCGGATCTTCGTCGATCACACGGTCGTGCTGTTCCGCGGCCAGACGCTCGAGCAGCCCGATCTGGTGCGGGCAACGAGCCAATTCGGCGAATGCGGCGAGTACGACCGGCCGGCGGCGTTCCACACCAGCGGCCAGAAGAAGGTGCTGCCGCAGATCATGCTCATCACCAATATCCGCGAGAACGGCGAGCCGATCGGCTCCTTGCCCGACGGCGAGATGTGGTTCCATCACGACACCATCCACCGCAAGGTGCCGCACAAGGCGACCTTGCTCTATTCGGTCGAGATCCCGAGCTGGGGTGGCAACACGGCGTTCTCAAACCTGATGGCGGCCTGGGACGCGCTGCCGGCGGACCTGAAGAAGGCGATCGAGGGCCGGCAGGTCTACAACGCGTTCAACTACGGCAGCACGAAAAAGGGCGACCCCAACGCGGTCGCAGCACGCAGCCACGCGGTCCACCCGGCCGTGCGCGTTTGCCCCGACAACGGCCGCAAAGCGATCTACATCGACCGGCTGATGAGCCAGAACATCGTCGACATGCCGGAGGCGGAGAGCGAGGCGATCCTCTCGCGCATCTACGATTTCATCGAGCGCGACGAGTTCTGCTACGACCACGTCTGGAAGAAAGGCGACGTGCTGATGTGGGACAACCGCACCTCGATCCACGCCCGCCGCGACTTCCCCGCCGATCAGGTCCGCCTGATGTGGCGCACGACGCTGGCCGATACCGTGGCGCCGTATTGGGCGGCTTGAAACCCATGTTCATCCAGTCAGCACCTCCCGGCCAGCCCAACCGCGCCATCACGATGCACGACCACACCCACCTCTCGGGGCAATTCGCGCGGGCGTTCGGGAATGACGCGTTCGAGGCGCCGGACCCGCTCGACCTCGTCGTCTACGCCATCGCCAACCACGACGCCGGCTGGGCTGCCTTCGATCGCGATCCGGCGACCGATCCACAGACGCGCCTGCCCTATTCCGTGTTCGCCTCGCCCGCCCGCCACATCCTTCCGACGAGCAAGGCCTCCCCTGACTACAACGAGCGCCACCACGCTTATTCCGGCCTACTGTCCTCGATGCACACCTGGGGCATCTACAATGGCTGCTACGGTTTCTCGAGCGCGGGCCGGCTCAACCGCATCGCGCCGGACGACAAGCCTGCGGTCGACGCCATGTTGCAAGGGGAGCTCGACCGTCAGGCCCGGCTGAAGGCCGAGTTGTCCTGCTCGCCGGAAACCGCCGCCTGGGTGGAGGAAAAGCGCCTCTTCCAGCACTACAAGCTGCTGCAGCTATGCGACCTGCTCGCCATCTACTTCAACTACAATCATCCAACGCTGCGGGCCGAGCAGACGTTCACGCATGTGCCCCTCGCGTCCGATCGCGATGTCGACGTGACGATCCGCCCCGCCGGCGACGGCGTCTACGCCCTCGCGCCGTTTCCTTTCGCGGCGAGCGGGGCCGAGTTCGCGTTCCCTAGCCGGCCGATCGCACCCAGCCAGGAAGAGGCCGAAGGCGGCTGGGCCGACGTGCTCGCGAAGACCGCGACGCACTGGGAGCGTTTCACACTCGTGGCCGGCTGAGCCGTCCGGCTTGCCATTGGCCGCAAAGCCGAAAGGCCGACACCGGGGTTCCGACCGGTGCCAGCCTTCCGCTTAGACGGAGATCGGGCTCAGGGAAGGTGGCGGCTCAGTACCGTTCGTACCCTCGGCTCCGGCGCGCCTCGTTGGCGAGGATCGAGCCGAGGATCAGAGCGCCGACACCGATCGCGACGCCCTTGGCGATCTTCTCGCCGGTGCGGTCGCGGCGCGGCTGGTGATAGCCGTAGTAGGGCTGCGGGCGCGGTGCATGATAGCGTGGCGCAGGCCCGCCGTAACCAGGATGATAGCCACGCCGGCCGTTCCAGTCGCGGGCCTCCGCAGCCGAGCCCATCGTCGCGACGATACCGGCTCCGATCACGACGGCGGAGATCAACTTCTTCAGCGGCGTCATGTTCAGCGGAATCATGGCATCAGGCTCCTTTGGCCCTGGTATGTCTGGGACGCTGTTCCGGGG
Organism: Devosia equisanguinis; assembly: GCA_945862355.1. Taxonomy (GTDB): domain Bacteria; phylum Pseudomonadota; class Alphaproteobacteria; order Rhizobiales; family Hyphomicrobiaceae; genus CAMDPA01. The sequence goes on from CAMAYR010000042.1 coordinate 14,556, forward strand.
TCCCGCCCAGGCCGGCGCTATCCGGCTGACCTGACGCCACTTCTAGACGCAGTCCGCTGAACGGAACCGGAATGGCGCTGTCAGCCGATATTCATATTGGCCCTGTCGGCGACTTCAGGCAGAACTCTCGAACCCATGTCCCGGGCACACTTTTGCCGGGCGCCGGCCACCAGGAAGAAGCAACCGGATGTCCCTCCCCGCCCTCAAGCTGCCCAGCGCCGGCGACTACGGCCTGCTGCTCGCGCTCGGCGTCATCTGGGGCGTGAGCTTCACGCTCATCAAGATCGCGGTGTCGACGGTGCCGGCGATCCCCATGACGATCATTCGCCTCGCCATGACGGCCGTGCTGATGATCGGACTGATGTGGTGGATGAAGGAGCGATGGCCGCCGTGGGGTCGCGTGTGGGTGTTCATCGCGCTGTCCGCCCTCGTCGGCAACGCGCTGCCGTTCTTGTTGATCGGCTGGGGCCAGGAGAAGATCGACGGCTCGCTGGCTGCGATCCTGATGTCGCCGAGCCCGCTTGCAGCCGCTCTGCTCGCGCACCTGTTCACCCGCGACGACAAGCTGAACCGATACAAGCTCGCCGGCATCGCGCTCGGCATCGTCGGAATTGCCGTGCTGATGGGCATCGGCAACCTCACGCGGATCGGTGCGGACCTGAAATACGAGCTGATCATCCTGTTCGCGGGCTGCTGCTACGGCGCCAACGTAGTGATCAATCGCGGACTGATCGGGGGCTCGGCTCTCGCAAACGTTACGGCTGTCATCACCGTGTCGGTCGCGATGCTGGCTCCCCTCGCCCTGATGCAAGGTACCTGGGACTTCACGCCGTCCAACCAGTCCATCTCTGCGATGGTGGCGCTGGCGATCTTTTCGACATGCATCGGCACGTTGCTGATGCTTTCCCTCGTCCGCCGCGCTGGTCCCGCGTTCACAGCCCAGGTCAACTTTCTCGTGCCCGTGTTCGGTGTTATTTCCGGCGCGCTGATCCTGGCCGAGCGCCCCGAGCCGCGCGCCATCGCGGGCCTAGCGCTCATTCTCGCCGGTGTCGCAATAGCCCGGCGCGGCGCCGGCCTGCGCCAGCCCACCACCGCTCCCGTTACAGCTCCCGTTTCAGCTCCCGTTTCAGCTCCGGCTCCAGCTCGGGCTCCAGCTTCGGGCAAGCCCGTTTCAGGCCGTTAGGCTCCCCCCTGCGGCGATCCTGCCCGGGGAATGCGGCAACCCGCACCCTTGCGGCCGGTTGATGGCGCTCGCGACCCGTGTTAGACGCACCCCGGATTGCGCCACGGGGATGCGGCCGAGCCCGCGCTGCCAACCCTCTTGCTGGCACGACCAGCGTCCCCTCCGGCGGACGTTTCTGCACTTATCCGATATTATTGAATTGACGCACGAGAGGCGTTCCACGTGGCGACCGAAGACCCGAACTCTGTCAATGCAGGCGGGGCCTCCGTGGCCGGCCGCTACGCGTCGGCTCTTTTCGAGCTGGCGACCGAGCAGCGTCAGGTGGCCGAAGTCGAGGCAGGGCTCGATCGTTTCCAGGCGATGCTGGACGGCAGCGCCGATCTGGGCCGTCTCGTCGTCAGCCCTGCTTTTTCCGCCGACGAACAGACCAGGGCGATCAAGGCCATCGTCGATAAGGCCGGTATCGGCGGCCTCGCTGCCAACTTCCTGCAGCTGGTCGCGAGGAACCGCCGGTTGTTCGTGGTGCCCGACATGATCAAGTCTTATCGCTCGCTTTCGGCCCGCGCCCGCGGCGAGGTCGCGGCGGAAGTGATCACCGCCTTTCCCCTCGAGGCCGCCCAGGTCGCGGCGCTCGAGGACCAACTGCGCGCCGCCGTCGGCGGCAAGCAGATCAAGATGAATGCACGTGTCGATCCAAGCCTTCTCGGTGGTCTTGTCGTCAAGATGGGCAGCCGCATGGTCGACTCATCGCTCCGCACAAAGCTCGCATCGCTCAAGACACGCTTGAAAGAGGTCCGCTGATGGATATTCGCGCCGCCGAGATCTCCTCCATCCTGAAGGAGCAGATCAAAAATTTCGGCAAGGAGGCCGAGGTCTCCGAAATCGGTCAAGTGCTGTCCGTCGGTGACGGCATCGCCCGCGTCTACGGCCTCGACAAGGTCCAGGCCGGCGAGATGGTGGAGTTCCCCGGCGGCATCCGCGGGATGGCCCTGAACCTCGAGGCCGACAACGTCGGCGTCGTGATTTTCGGCGACGACCGCGGTATCAAGGAAGGCGACACGGTCAAGCGCACGGGCGCCATCGTCGAGGTGCCGGTCGGCAAGGGTCTGCTCGGCCGCGTGGTCGACGGCCTCGGGAACCCGATCGATGGCAAGGGTCCGATCAAGTCGGACAAGAAGATGCGCGTCGATGTCAAGGCGCCCGGCATTCTGCCGCGTAAGTCAGTGCACGAGCCGATGGCGACCGGCCTCAAGGCCATCGACTCGCTGATCCCGATCGGCCGCGGCCAGCGCGAGCTCGTGATCGGCGACCGCCAGACCGGCAAAACCGCTGTAATTCTCGACACGTTCCTCAACCAGAAGTCGATCAACGCCGGTAACGACGAAGGCCAGAAGCTCTATTGCGTCTACGTTGCGATCGGCCAGAAGCGTTCGACCGTTGCACAGTTCGTAAAAGTGCTCGAAGAGCGCGGCGCGCTGGATTATTCGATCATCGTTGCGGCGACCGCGTCTGATCCGGCGCCGATGCAGTATCTCGCGCCGTTCACCGGCTGCACGATGGGCGAGTTCTTCCGCGACAACGGCATGCACGCCGTGATCGCCTACGACGATCTTTCCAAGCAGGCTGTCGCCTACCGCCAGATGTCGCTGCTGCTGCGCCGTCCGCCCGGGCGCGAAGCCTATCCCGGCGACGTGTTCTATCTCCACTCGCGTCTGCTCGAACGCGCCGCCAAGATGGGCGACGCGGCCGGCAAGGGTTCGCTGACCGCACTGCCTGTCATCGAAACGCAGGGCAACGACGTGTCTGCGTTCATTCCGACCAACGTGATCTCCATCACCGACGGCCAGATATTCTTGGAATCGGACCTGTTCTACCAGGGCATCCGGCCGGCCGTGAACGTCGGTCTGTCGGTGTCGCGCGTCGGCTCTTCGGCGCAGACGAAGGCGATGAAGTCGGTCGCCGGCAAGATCAAGGGCGAACTCGCGCAGTATCGCGAAATGGCCGCCTTCGCGCAGTTCGGTTCGGATCTCGACGCGGCGACGCAGAAGCTGCTCGCCCGTGGTTCGCGGCTGACCGAGTTGCTGAAGCAGGCACAGTTCTCGCCACTGAAGATGGAAGAGCAGGTCTGCGTGATCTTCGCGGGTACGCGCGGCTATCTCGACGGCATCCCGGTGAGCGCGGTCGGCAAGTACGAGGTGGAACTCCTGCGCGCCCTGCGCGACCAGCACACGAGCATTCTGGAGTCGATACGTTCCACCAAGGAGCTGAAGCCGGAAGTCGAGAAGCAGCTCGTCGAAATCCTCGAGAAGTTCACCAAGGGCTTCACGGCGTAGCATCCCCTCTCCCCACGTCACTTCTGGCGTGGGAGAGGGTCAGGGTTAGGGGCGGTCGCTCGGCCGACGCGCGCTTGGAGCCGCCCCTCACCCCGACCCTCTCCCCGTGAAGGACGGGAAGAGGGAGAACATGGAAAGACCCCATGCCCAGCTTGAAAGACATGCGCAACCGTATCGCCTCCGTGAAGGCGACGCGGAAGATCACGAAGGCGATGCAGATGGTCGCCGCCGCCAAGCTGCGCCGAGCGCAGGAGGCAGCGCAGGCCGCCCGCCCTTATGCGCAGCGCATGGACGCCATGCTGTCCAACATCGGATCGCGCATCACCAGCCGGGAAGGGGTCTCGCCACTTCTCGTCGGCACGGGCAACGATCAGGTGCATCTCCTGGTCGTGATGACCGCAGAACGCGGCCTGTGCGGCGGCTTCAACTCCAACATCGCCAAGCTCGCCCGTCAGGACGCCGGCCAGCTCGCCCGCCAGGGCAAGACGGTGAAAATAATGTGCGTCGGCCGCAAGGGGGCCGACAACCTGCGCCGCGACTTGAACCGCAACATCGTCGAGCGCACGAATTTCCGCGGCATCAAGCAGATCAGCTTCGCGCAGGCCGAGCAGGTCGCGAACCGCATCAAGGAAATGTTCGAGGCCGGCGAATTCGACGTCTGCACGCTCTATTTCTCCGAGTTCAAGTCGGTCATCGCCCAGAAGCCGACCGCGCAGCAGTTGATCCCCGCCAAGCTGCCGGAAGCCAAGGCGAGCGACGCTGCGAAGGTGGAAGCCTCCGCCGAGTTCGAGCCGAGCGAGGAAGCGATCCTGGCCGATCTCCTGACGCGCAACATCTCCACGCAGGTGTTCCGCGGTCTTCTGGAGAACGCCGCCTCCGAGCAAGGCGCGCGCATGTCGGCGATGGACAACGCTACCCGCAACGCCGGCGACATGATCAACAAGCTGACGGTCAGGTACAACCGTCTGCGCCAGGCGAACATCACCAAAGAACTCATCGAGATCATCTCGGGCGCGGAAGCGCTCTAATCCGTCGGACGCATCGAGGAACCAGCAATGGCAACGGCAACTGGCAGCAACAAGGTAGGCAAGATCCGTCAGGTCACGGGCGCCGTCGTCGACGTGCAGTTCGAGGGGCATCTGCCGGAAATTCTGAATGCGCTCGAGACCAACAACGGCGGCAATCGCCTCGTGCTCGAGGTAGCCCAGCATCTCGGCGAGAGCACCGTTCGCACCATTGCGATGGACTCGACGGAGGGTCTCGTGCGCGGCCAGGAGGTGAAGGACACCGGCGACCCGATCTCGGTGCCCGTCGGCGACGAGACACTCGGCCGGATCATGAACGTGATCGGTGAGCCGGTGGACGAGGCCGGCCCCATCAAGACAGCCATAAAGCGTGCCATCCATCAGCAAGCGCCGTCCTTCGCCGAACAGGCGACAGAAGCGCAGATCCTGGTCACGGGCATCAAGGTCGTCGACCTGCTCGCGCCTTACGCCAAGGGCGGCAAGATCGGCCTGTTCGGCGGCGCCGGCGTCGGCAAGACCGTGCTGATCATGGAGCTCATCAACAACGTCGCAAAAACGCACGGCGGCTACTCGGTGTTCGCCGGCGTCGGCGAGCGCACGCGCGAAGGCAACGACCTCTATCACGAGATGATCGAGGGCGGCGTGAACAAGAAGCCGGTCAACGGCTCGGCAGCCGGGTCCAAGGCCGCGCTCGTCTACGGTCAGATGAACGAGCCCCCGGGCGCGCGTATGCGCGTCGCGCTCTCCGGGCTCACCGTCGCCGAGCATTTCCGCGACCAGGGTCAGGACGTGCTGTTCTTCGTCGACAATATCTTCCGCTTCACGCAGGCGGGCTCCGAGGTGTCGGCGCTGCTCGGTCGCATACCTTCGGCGGTGGGCTATCAGCCGACGCTGGCCACCGACATGGGCGCCCTGCAAGAGCGCATCACCTCGACGCAGAAGGGCTCGATCACCTCGGTGCAGGCGATCTACGTGCCGGCCGACGACTTGACCGACCCGGCTCCGGCGACGTCGTTCGCCCACTTGGACGCCACGACCGTGCTGTCGCGCTCGATCGCAGAGAAGGGCATCTACCCGGCCGTCGACCCGCTCGACAGCACCTCGCGCATGCTCGATCCCCGTGTCGTCGGCGACGAACACTACGAGGTCGCCCGTCAGGTGCAGTCGATCCTGCAAAAGTACAAGTCGCTGCAGGACATCATCGCCATTCTCGGCATGGACGAGCTGTCCGAGGAAGACAAGATGACGGTGGCACGCGCCCGCAAGATCGAGCGCTTCATGTCACAGCCGTTCGACGTCGCACAGGTGTTCACCGGCTCGCCCGGCGTGCAGGTTCCGCTCAAGGACACGATCAAGGGCTTCAAGGGCATCTGCAACGGCGATTACGATCATCTGCCGGAGCCGGCGTTCTACATGGTGGGCACCATCGAGCAGGCGATAGAGAAGGCCGAGAAGCTCGCCGAGGCTGCGTAAATGTAGCCGCCGCTGCGCCCGGTCGGCGCCGCGGCGGGCTGTTTGCAGGCATGAACCGTCCCGCTGTCTGCACGCGATCGGCAACACGGACCGGCAGCTTCACACCACCCACGGCTTTCACAGGAGAACGTCGATGACCGATGCAGGCAAAGGCGGCTCCGGGTTCGGATCCTGCTGCGAGGATATGAAGAGCGTTCTCGAGGCTGACGAGTTCGACCCGCTGATTGCCGTCGCCGACAACGGCATTCTCTACATGTCGGTTGGAATGCTCGAGGCCGAGGACGACGAGGCCAACGTGATCGACCACCCGATCCTGTTCTGTCCGTTCTGCGGCAAGCACATACAGACGATCGAGGAGATCGAGGCGAAAGCCGGTCCCCAGGACGACGAGTGAGGCCACGAGTGAGACGACGACTGCGATGCGGACCGAGAGCACGCCGATCGAGCAAGGCTCGGCTCGTCCGCTAGCAGGATAGAGCTCCAGGAAGAGATGCTGACGCCATGACGTTCAAGTTCGAGCTGGTGAGCCCCGAGCGGGTGCTGATGTCCGAGGACGTCGAGCAGGTCGTGCTGCCTGGCAGCGAAGGTGACTTCGCCGTGCTGGTCGGCCATGCCCCCTTCGTTTCGACGCTCCGGCCCGGCGTGCTCGACGTCACGACATCGACAGGCCGCAAGCGCCTTCTGGTCAAAGGCGGATTCGCAGAAGTCGATCCCGCGCGGCTGACCGTCCTTGCCGAGCAGGCTTTCGATGTGGCGGAAGTCGACAGCTCCCGGATCAGCCGCGAACTGGAAATCGCCGAGGCCGAACTCGCCGCTGCGAAGGACGACGAGGCGCGCTTGATCGCCAATACCCTGATCGAGCAGCTCAAGGCCCTCCAGGGTACCCGGGCCCACTGACCGGATGATCCGGGGCCCAACCCCAGCGACGATCGTCCAAGCGACGATCCCGGCTCCGAAGCCCCCCGCGAAAGCGTGCTGCGCACATCGGGCGGCGCAGTCGATACCCACCATCAGCGAAGCTACGGCTGCGCGAGAATTGAGACGATCGAGAACCACCCGGTCGAAATCCGCGTATTCCCCAAGATCGGTGTCGACTTTCCTGCTGCCAGACACCATCTCTATCAATATGGCGCACCATGTGAGCCTTGGACCGGCGACCGTTCGGCAGTATGGTTGCCTATCAGCGGTCGGAAAGCCTTTCCGCCCTTGCTTCATGGTATGGCCGAAGGCGGACGCAAGGTAAAAGATGCCCGACAGCAAGTCACCGCTGCTCGACCAGGTCAAGACACCGCTGCTCGACCAGATCAAGACACCGGCGGACATTCGGAGATTGCCTGAAAAGGACCTCCCTCAGCTCGCACGCGAGCTTCGCCAGGAGACCATCGACGTCGTTTCCGTGACGGGTGGGCATCTCGGCGCAGGGCTCGGCGTGGTCGAGCTGACCGTCGCTCTGCATCACGTATTCAATACGCCCGAGGACAGGCTGATCTGGGACGTGGGCCACCAGGCCTATCCCCACAAGATCCTCACCGTCCGCCGTGACCGGATGCGCACTCTACGCCAGGGCGGTGGACTTTCGGGCTTCACGAAACGCGCCGAGAGCGAGTACGACCCGTTCGGCGCCGCGCACTCGTCCACCTCGATATCGGCAGGTCTCGGCATGGCCGTGGCCCGCGACCTCGACGGCGGCACGCGCAACGTTGTTTGCGTGATAGGCGACGGCGCTATGAGTGCCGGAATGGCCTACGAGGCCATGAACAACGCTGGCGCGCGCCACGAACGTCTCGTCGTCATCCTCAACGACAACGACATGTCGATCGCGCCACCTGTCGGCGCGCTGTCGCACTATCTCGCCCGCATCTCATCGAGCGGCACCTACCTCCACATCCGCGAGGCCGCCAAGCAACTTGCCAAGCGCCTGCCGAAGTTCTGGGAGGAGAAGGCCGCACGCGCGGAGGAATATACCCGCACCTATTGGACCGGCGGCACCTTGTTCGAGGAGCTCGGCTTCTACTACGTCGGCCCGATCGACGGCCACGATCTCAACGTGCTCTTGTCCGTGCTCAAGAACGTGCGCGATGCCGGCCAGGGACCCGTCCTGGTTCATGTCGTCACCAAGAAGGGCAAGGGCTACCCGCCCGCGGAAAGCTCCGCCGACAAGTACCATGGCGTCAATCGCTTCAACGTCATAACCGGCGATCAGGTGAAGGCGAAATCGAACGCGCCTTCCTACACCAGCGTATTCGCCAAGAGCCTCATCGAGGAGGCCCGACGCGATCCCAAGATCGTCGCCGTCACCGCCGCCATGCCGTCCGGAACGGGCCTCGACCTTTTCGAGAAGGAGTTCCCCACGCGCACGTTCGACGTCGGCATCGCCGAGCAGCACGCGGTGACGTTCGCCGCCGGCCTCGCCACCGAGGGCTACAAGCCGTTCTGTGCTATCTACTCGACGTTCCTGCAACGCGGCTACGACCAGATCGTGCACGACGTGGCGATCCAGCGCCTGCCGGTGCGTTTCGCGCTCGACCGCGCCGGCCTCGTCGGCGCCGATGGTCCGACCCATGCGGGCTCCTTCGACCTTGCCTATCTCGGCTGCCTGCCCGACTTCGTGCTGATGGCCGCCGCCGACGAGGCAGAGCTCAAGCACATGGTCGCAACCGCCGTCGCCATCGACGACCGGCCATCCGCCTTCCGCTATCCGCGCGGCGAAGGTGTCGGCGTCGACATGCCAGCCCAGGGCGTTCCGCTCGAGATCGGCCGCGGTCGCGTCGTCCGGGAGGGCTCGAAGATCGCGCTGTTGTCGCTCGGCACGCGCCTTGCCGAATGCCTGAAAGCGGCCGAGCAACTGGCGGCAATGGGCCTGTCGACGACCGTGGCCGACGCCCGCTTCGCCAAGCCGCTCGACGAGGCGCTCATCCGCCGTCTGGTCAAGAACCACGAGGTGCTGGTCACCGTAGAGGAAGGCTCCATCGGCGGCTTTGGCGCCCACGTGCTGCAATTCCTCGCTGGCGCCGGACTGCTCGATCGCGGCCTCAAAGTCCGCACCATGACGCTGCCCGACACCTTCATCGACCACGACAAGCCCGAGGTCATGTACGAGACGGCCGGCCTCGGCGCGAATGGCATCGCCGCGACAGCGCTTGCAGCGCTCGGCATGGAGAAGGTCGCTGCGGATCTGGGGCGGGCCTGAGCAAGATCGCGCTCAGGCTCGCCGCGTAGTCTCGTACCATTCGAGCAACTTCTCTCCGTTCCAGTGCAGCACGCCTTCGAACCGGGAAATGTAGTCGTAGACCTGCTCCAGATACTTGATGCGATGCGGCTGGCCGGAGATGTAGGGATGGATCGCGATCGAGATCACTTTCACGCGGCCCTCGCCCTCCGCGTAGAGCCGGTCGAAGGAATCCTGCACCCGGTCGACCCAGTGGCGGCCCTCATGATGATGCAGCGCCATTACCGCGATGTCGTTGAGCTCCAGCGTATAGGGTAGCGTGACGAGCCGCCCGTGCCGCGTCGCGATCTCCGCCGGCTCGTCGTCCCACACCCAATCGCCGATGTACTTCACCCCGGCCTCCGCCAGCAGATCCGGCGTCTCCAGCGTCTGTGTGAGGCCCGGCCCCAGCCAACCTACCGGACGCTTGCCGACGAATTGCTCGAGCCGATCCATCGAGCGCCAGATCATGCCGCGTTGGTCCTCGATCTTGTGGATCGGCCCCTGGTCCCAGGCATGTCCCATAAACTCCCAGCCGCGATCCTTGGCCTCTCGTGCCACGCGCTCGTAGTCGTCACACACCCGCGCGTTGATCGACAGCGTCGGCTGGATGCCGTGCTTCGCGTAGAGGTCGAAGAAGCGCCAGACGCCGACGCGCATGCCGTACTCGTGCCAGCTCCAGTTGGCGACGTCGGGCAGGAGCACGTTGCCCTGCGGCGGGGAGAGCTGCTGGCGCGCCATCGGCCGGCCGATGTCCCATACCTCGAGGTTGACGATCGACCACACGACGATACGCGCCCCACCCGGCAACTTCAGGGCCGGGCGGTCGACAACCGCTGAATAAGGCGCACGCTCGCGGGGTTCCATGCAGCTTCTCCATTGCGGACTGCCGACAGGGTCGGGAAGCCGATCGACAGCGTCAAGCGCTCATGATCCCACAGCACGCCCGCCCGGTGCTCGGGCCGTAGTCGCCAGCCACAACCCCGAGAATACCAGAGCGCAGGCGACGAAGTGAAATGTCCGGATGGTCTCCCCCAGCAGCAGCACGGCGAGCAGGACTGTGAAGATCGGGATCAGATTGAGGAACACGCCCGCACGGGCCGCACCGATGATCTCGACACCGCGGTTCCAGGCGAGAAACCCGATCACGCTCGAGATCACACCGGTGTAGAGCACCGCCAGTGCGGTCGGCAGCGTCGCCAGCAACGGCCTTCCCGAGACATGCTCGAACGCTGCCAACGGAATATTGCCGACGAGGGCGACTGCGAACAGCCCCAGTGTGAAGCTCGCCCAGTGCACCATCGGCTTGTGGCGCAGCAGGGCGCAGTAAATGCCCCACGACACCAGTGTGGCCAGGATCATCAAGTCCCCGACGTCCAAGCGCAGCGCGGCAAGATTGGCCCAATCGCCCTTGGCAGCGATCACGACAGCCCCGGTCATGGAAAGCGCCAGTCCCGCGATCTGCCGCGGCAACAAGCGGTCCCCGAACATAAGTGCTCCCGCCAGCGCGATCATGACTGGCGACGATGCGCTGATGAGGCCGCCGTTGGTAGCCGTCGTGTACTGGAGCGCGGCGTACTGTAAGGTGCCGAACACGCCTGCGCCCAGCACGCCCATCAACAGCATGTAGCGCCACCGCGGAGCCATGACGCCCAAGTCACGGCGCAGATGCGGCCAGGCAAGCGGCACGAGCAGGAGCACTGCGACGAGCCAGCGCCCGACCGCAAGTCCAGCCGGCGGCACATGACCGGCAATCGCACGGCCCGCGATGTAGTTGCCCGCCCAGCACAGCGCAGCCACGATCAGCAGCGCCGCGGCCCAGACGATCGAGCCGCCGTCCAACCGCTCGCTTCTATCGGTAGTCGTCATACCGGCGATCCTGCCGCGTGAGACGGCCCGGCTACGAATGACGAATGGGCTGATCGGGGAAAGCAAGCTGCTCGCGCGCACGCCATTCGCTCGTGACGTAGTTCACGATCACCGACTTCCGCACACCTTCGATGTTGCGCGGCTCGAAACCGTGCATCGTGATCTTGGACGGCACGAAGATCATCGCCGTGTTCGGTCGGAACGGCGAGCGGCCAACGTGCCGCTTGTCGGTGTCATAGATGTCCGTGCCGAGATCTGCGTGGCTCTTCTCCGTCGAGGTATAGAGCAGGTACGTGAACGATTTCACGCCGAGATCGGAATGCGGCTCGAGCCAGAAACCGTTGATGTCCTGTGCGTACTCGATGCGCAGATAGGTGCCTTCGATGCTGGTGGAGAACGTCTTCTCTATCTGACGCGTGATCGTGGGCGACTGGAATGCCTCCGCCACCGCCGCGACGATGGGATGCTTTGAGCGGTTCTCGACGTCGAAGTATTTGCGCGTTGCGTTATGGACCTCGCGCTTGCCCGACACACCGCCAAGCGCAGGCGCGGGAAACGGCAATCCGTTGATGGCCTCGACACCGCCTTCCGGCAGGCACTTGGCGACGAGCCAATGCCTGTAGGGCGCATCATGACGCTCCGCGGCTCCAAAGCTCGACAGTAGCGTCGCCAAGCAAGCCTCGGTCGTGTGGGCCATGAAAGGCACTCCCTTCGCGTCTCGATGGAACTGGTCGATTGAATTTGCACCCGGGATTGGCTCGCGGGCCGGCCGCTTCGCTCTCAGCCCCGACCAACGATCCCCGCGCTGCAGCGGGTCCGAACCGCCCGTCTAACACTGGCACAATCCGGCACCAACGGACACGCCGTCGCGGCGCAACGCACATAAAAATGGCGCCACCTCGGGCGCCACATCCAATCGGGCCGGCGGACAGAGCCGAACGTCAGGTCCGCCGCTCCCCTCGGGAGCGCTGCGATCGCTCGCAGCACACAACAGAAAGCCGGCGAAACACTCCCGGACGGCTCTGCCTGCCGACCACGAATGCGAAATTGAACACCATTATTGACGAAAGTTGGGCAAAAGCGTTGCCGTTCTGTCATCGCGGAGCTTGCACGTTACAGCTAGCGTCAAATCAACGACTGATTCGCCGTGTGCGCGGTTGGAGGGACTTGCCGTGCCGTATTCTGCCAAGCCGAGCGTGCAGGCCCAAGGTCATAGGGACAGAGCACAACGGGGCTTCGCCTCCGCGAGCCACAGCGCGAACGTCCGCCTCGTGCTGGTCACCTGTTCCGACATGGGCCGGCTGGATGCCATGCTCCGCCCAGCGATCATCCGCCTCGATACCGCGCGCCACGCCGCGCTCCTCGAGCCAATTGGAACCGCGAAGTTGCCGGCCGGCAGCGGCGCGCGCTTGCGGCCCAGCGCATTCGATGCCGCCGTGACAGCCGGAGACCTCGTCTTGTCCTGGCAGGAAGGCGGACGCCGGCACGGCTACGACGCAGCCCTGATACGATCATTGCAGGCTGGCATCACCGCCATCGCCCCCGCGCGCGCTGGCTGCAATCTCGAGGCGGAGGCCCGCGCCCTCTTCCGCCATGTCACCGTCATTCACGTGGAGCCCGGCACCGACACACTGCGGTCTCGCCTTTCTCCGTCCAGTTGCGATATTCGCCTGCGCGATGTCGGCGACCTGGCATCTGCCGTCCGGGCGCTGAGCGAGGCCCTGCGCCCGCTGATCCCACACCATGTCCTGGCACCGCTCGACTGGGAGCGCGCGGCCAGCACTACTCCCGAACTCCCGCATCGACCTCACGCCCGTCCGCGCCGCCCAGGCCGGGCCTCAGCGCGCAGCGGCCAGCTCCAGACAGCCAAGCCCAGAGTGAGTTCACAGACGCGTGCGGCCTCACTCACGTGATCGGGTCGCCCCTCACATGCTGGCCCCGTGAGAAATTGTGGCGAGATCGCCTGCCGATCAGCGGCGGCTGAAGCGACATGGACTTGTTCGTCGACATTCTGATGCGGGTCACCCTGCCGATCATCGCGTTGGCTGCCCTCGGCTTTGCTTGCCAATCCCGGCTGAAGCTCGATGTCGGCACGCTGACGCGGCTGCAGGTCAACATCGTGATGCCGGCCTTCCTCATCCACCACCTCTCGACGGGCAAGCAGCCCCTCGACATCGTCGCCCAGGTCGCAACGCTCGCCGTCCTCCAGTTTCTCATCCTCATTCCGCTGGGCTGGCTGCTTGTCATAGCTCTGCGTCTGCGTGGCTCGCTCGGGCCGATCATGGGCCTTGGAACCGCGTATGCGAACGTCGGCTTCTACGGCATTCCCGTGACGCAACTGGCGTTCGGCTCGGAATACCTGCTGCATCAGTCCGTGTTGACTGCAATGATGACGATCCTCGTGTGCACCATCGGCGTGTGGCTGCTCAGCCCGCAGGCAGGCGGGCTCACGGGGAAGCTGCGCGCTGCCTTCGATACGCCGCTGATCCCATCCGTAGCGCTTGGACTGCTGCTGCGCTGGCAGGAGGTGGAGTTGCCGCCGATCGCCTCCCAGCCGCTGCAGCTTCTCGGGGCGATATTTACACCGTTGGCAATCTATACCCTCGGCGCACAGATAGCGGCGGCGAATTCCCTCCGCATCGAGTGGTCGCCCCAGGCCATCATCCTCGTGCTGAAGCTGCTGATCGCCCCTCTGATCACGTTGTATCTCTGCCGCATCATCGGCGTTCCCGGCGACGTGATGGCAGTGATGGTGGTGGCGGCGGCCACTCCCGTGGGCGTACTCGTCACGCTCTTCGCAGCCGAGTTGAAAGCCGAGCCGGAGTTCATCTCCACCGCGACCGTGATCACGACGGCACTCTCGCCGCTCACCGTCACCGCCCGGATCATCGCCACTCAGATGTGGTGATCCCGCTCCGCCTCATCCACGGCCGGTTTCCCGGCGGTACGGCAGAAAATACACGTCGCGGCATTCGAAACTGTCGCTCGATGGCCCCTCTGCCGCCGCTTCGGGCGGCAGTACGATCGAGCTGCCATCGCCGAGCGCCACGTGCGTCGTGCTCGCTACGGACATTCCCGTCATGGCACTCGACAACTTCCTGACTACGACCCTGCCATCGACAATGGCTTCCACCAGAGGCAATACGACGTCGAGTGAAGGCAGCTGCCAGTCCTCCACTATGAGCGCGCCAACCCGCACGTCGCACAGCGGCTCGCTGCCATCGAGCACGATCTCGATGGGACAGGCGCCAGCTGCCAACGGCGTCAGGGCAAGGCGCCAGCCGTTTCCAGCAGCTCCTGCTTCGACCCTTGCGACATCGGCGACAAAGCCGCTCCACGCCTCGAGGGACGCGGTGAGCTGCTGGAGTTTAAGTCGGTATGTGTCTTGGGACTGCATGATCGCGAGAGCTGTAGCAGGGAAGCAGGGAAGCAGGAATGACGATACTATTTGATGCGCCCGTTGCCCGTCCATCGACCACGCGAAAATCCTGGCTATGTCGAAAGGTCTGCCGCCAGCGCGTCCTCGGCCAGCCGAACCCTCTCGAACGCCGACCGCGCCTTGATGCCGGCCACGTATCTCTCGATGACAGGAAGCTTCGGCACGATACCGAACATCGTCGTCCAACCGAGCCCCGTCGCCCACAGCACGTCGGCGGCACTGAACCGATCGCCGAGCATGAAAGGCCCCTTGCCGATCTGGTCGGTCAACACCGCGAGCATCGTATCGAAATCACCGTACGGCGACATTCCCAGTGGGGCCTGCTCGCGCTTCTGGGCGCGGTCGACCACCGCCGGCTCGAAGCAGGCCGCGTAGTAGACCATCCAGCGCAGATACGGCCCGCGCAGCGGATCGCCGATTCCCGGGGCGAGCCCCGCTGCGGGGAAAGCGTCCGCGAGATGAATGAAGA
>CAMAYR010000043.1 GCA_945862355.1 Devosia equisanguinis
TCGAACGCCGAACCTCTGCGCCTGAAGCTCAATCGGATTCCGAAGGGCAAGCGCACTGACAAGAACGGCGACACGCTGGTCGGTGAGGTCTGGAACCACGAGGGTCTGTGGACCGTCGTATCGAGTTCGTCCGCGAGCGACAGTCTGCATCTCGCGGGCAATGTCGTGCCGTCGCGCCACGAGGTGGCGTTCGCCGGCAGCAAGATCAAGCAGCATCAGCCGCAGGCTGCAGCCGCTGCGACCGTGCCCGAGGTCGAGCAACAGCCTGCGCCGCGCAAAGGTAAAGGCGAGAGACCTGGCGCTCGGCCGGCGTGAGTCGTCTTCAGATCCGACAGGTGTTCAGTCACTTGACGCTGGCTCGTCTTGCTTGCGACGAGCCAGTCATGGTGACCGATCATCACACCAATATCGAACTTCACTATCGCTTCGAGGAGCTGGTCGGCGGGCGCCTGCAGCTGACCGGCGGGCTGCTGAGGGACCAGATCATCTCCGTCGGCTGCGAGCCGGACGATATCAACACCATCGCCACCATCATGCTCGATGGGCTGAGGGTGCAGTTGGGGTGACCTGCCTACCTGAGTGCGGTTACTTGGCCTCCCGGCGAACGACCAATCCGACCCTTCTCGAATCGGTCTGTGACGCGATCAGCGCACCGAAACTTGCGCGTGGATAGTTCGCTCATCTCGTTAGCGTCGAAGTGGCTTTAGAGGTACGATAATGCACATGAATCAATGGGGTGTAGCCGGAAGCAGCGGACTTGCCCCTGTGTTGACAACCGAGGACAGATCAGAGGAGCGATGACACGTCGAGCGCATGACATAACTAAGACCACGCAGCGAGCGCCACATGTTGGGGCGATCGACCTGTTCTGTGGCGTGGGCGGACTTACTAAGGGGCTTGCGAGGGCTGGCGTGCATGTCGCTATGGGAGTCGATATAGATCCCGCATGCGAATATCCATACACTGCAAACAACGCCGCTAAATTTCTGCGCAAGTCCGTCTCGGAACTGTCGGTCCAAGATCTGCTGCATGAATTTGGTGACGCACGCTTCAAGCTATTGGCAGGCTGCGCTCCTTGTCAGCCGTTCTCGAAATACAAACAAAAGTTAGGCCCGGCTGACGGCCGTTGGCATCTTTTGGGACATTTTGGACGCCTTGCTGCCGAGCTACGCCCAGACTTTATCACGATGGAGAACGTCCCTAATCTTGCAAAGCAGGACGTCTTCAAGGAATTCGTCACTACCTTGGAGACCCTGGGGTTCCACGTCAGCTTTGACGTCGTCAATTGCGCTGAATACGGCGTACCCCAGCAACGACATCGTTTGGTGCTACTGGCTTCGAGGCATGGTCCGATCAAGTTGATTTCACCTGTGCGTCGCAACTCTTGGAAAACCGTGCGCGATGCAATTGCCGATCTGCCGCCCCTGGAGGCCGGTGAGGTCGATCCACATGACCCTCTGCATCAGTCCTGTGAATTGTCGCCTCTAAACATGCGAAGGATAAGAGCATCGACGCCAGGAGGCACTTGGCGCGACTGGAACAAATCCCTCGTCGCAGATTGTCACAAGAGGAATACCGGCAAGACATATCAGAGCGTCTATGGGCGGATGTCTTGGGACGAGCCTGCACCCACGATGACGACGCAGTACTTCGGGTTCGGCAGCGGCCGATTTGGTCATCCCGAGCAGGATCGAGCGATCTCCTTGCGCGAGGGTGCAATACTTCAAAGCTTTCCTAAAGGCTACAAGTTCACGCCGAAAGGCGACCCTATCTACCGTAAGACTGTCGGTCGCCTCATAGGCAATGCTGTGCCGGTAAAACTGGCTGAGGCGATTGGACAGACCATAGTTGCACACGCTGAAGCCTGTGCGGGCAAACGCAAAAAGGCAGCCTGATGATAGCATCGGCTCAAAGCGGTGGTCGGCAGGCCGTTGGTCAAATTCGTTCGGCACCCGAGCAAGGCCAGTTGGTCGAGGTCCGGCGTCGTCAATGGATTGTTGCCGATGTTGAAGCTTGGCAGTCGAGCGAACCGCTCGTCACGGCGCAACACTTCGTCAGGCTCTCGTCGATTGACGAAGACAGCCTGGGCGAAGAAATCGACGTCGTCTGGGAAATCGAGCCAGGCGCTCACATCGTCGAGCGCGCAGGGCTTCCCGCTATCACCGGCCGCGACGAGACAGAGCGACTTGAAGCTTTTTTGGATTCTGTCCGATGGGGTGCGGCTACCAACGCAGATCGTGGATTTCTACAAGCGCCGTTTCGTAGCGGAGTCAGTATTGAGGATTTTCAGCTCGATCCGCTTGTGCGCGCTATCGATATGGCCCGAGCCAACCTCTTGATTGCCGATGACGTCGGTCTGGGGAAAACAATCGAAGCTGGGCTTGTCATTCAAGAACTTTTGCTGCGCCACCGCGCTCGCAGTGTTCTCGTCATCTGTCCTGCGTCACTCCAAGAAAAATGGCGTGTCGAGATGCTGGAGAAGTTCGGGCTCGAGTTCAAGATCGTCGATACAGAGTACGTCAAGGAGCTGCGCCGGGTCCGCGGCATCCACGCCAACCCGTGGACTTCGTTCCCACGATTGATCGCATCCGTCGATTGGATCAAAGCTGGTGAACCGCTTCGTATGCTTCGTGATGTCCTGCCAGTCAAAGCGAGCTATCCTCGCAAATTCGATATCTTGGTCATCGACGAGGCGCACAACGTTGCGCCTGCAGGCTCGGCTCACTACGCACTCGAAAGCCAACGTACGCAGTTGGTTCGTAGGATCGCTCCTCATTTCCAGCATCGGCTGTTTCTGACGGCTACCCCACACAACGGCTACACGGAGTCGTTCACGTCACTTCTGGAGTTGCTCGACGACCAACGCTTCTCGCGCAATATCCTCCCGGATGACAAGCAGCTTTCCCAAGTGATGGTAAGACGGCTCAAGACCGATCTGGTCGACAAGGATGGCAAGCCGCTCTACCCCAAACGCAATCTGCAGGCGCTACCGATTCCGTTCACCGCGGACGAGCGCCAAATCCATAAACTGCTCGCAGAGTATTGCAGAAGTCGCGAAGAGACCTGCAAGGACGCCGCAGCGACAGGCGCGAAGTTCGTTAACACCTTGCTTAAGAAGCGGCTGCTGTCGTCTCCTGCTGCGTTTGCGTCAACGCTCGAAAAGCACTTGGTAACGCTCACTGTAGGCAAGGTCAGGCCGAAGCCCGACGATATGAGCGATCGAATTCTCCGGAAGGCCATGCTCAAGGCCGAGGAGGAGTATGCCGATGACGGTCAAGTCGAGACGGCGCAGTCCGAAGCGATAGAGGAAGCAACCAAGTGTAGCGCCCCTTTGACCGCAGACGAGCATCGCCTGATCTCGCGGATGCGTGATTGGGCTCAGAAGGCCAGTCACAAGATCGACTCGAAGGCTCGGACCATTGTCGATTGGGTGGAAGCCAATCTCAAATCGGGCGGGGAGTGGAACGACCGTCGCGTCATCCTATTCACGGAGTATCGGACGACCCATCAGTGGCTTCATCAAATCCTCGCATCGCACGGCTGTGGCGGCGAGCGTCTTGCTATGATTCATGGCGGGATGGATCAGGACGAGAGGGAAAAGGTCAAAGCAGCTTTTCAGACAAATCCCAAGGATGCTGCAGTACGAATATTGCTCGCAACAGATGCAGCATCCGAGGGTATCGACCTCCAGAACTATTGCAACTGCTTGATCCACGTCGAGATCCCTTACAATCCGAACGTCATGGAGCAGCGCAACGGGCGGATCGACAGGCACGGTCAAAAGCAGAGTGAAGTGCTCATCTGGCATCCGGTTGACGGAGGAGAGGCCACTCAGGATTTTTGCGGCGGGCACCAGGACGATATCATTCGCGCTTTAAACAAGCTGAATGCCATGCGCGAGGACATGGGTAGCGTCAACCCGGTGATCGCGCCTCAAATGGCGGGACTGATCGAGGGCACGAGACGCGAGCTCGATACGAGAGAAGCCGAGGCACGAGTTGCAAAAGCCAAACGGTTCGTCAGGGCTGAACGCCAACTCAAAGAACGCATCGAGAAGCTCCATGATCGCTTATTGGACACCCAGAAGGAATTTCACCTCACGCCCGAGAGGATATGCGCTGCCGTAAAGACGGGGCTTTCGCTTGAGAAAAGGCCTCCACTGAAGCCGGTCGATCTGACTGGGGCACCGAGCGGAACGGTTTTCGAGATGCCGCCCCTTACCGGGTCGTGGGCGCGATGCATGGAAGGCATACGTCATCCTCACACAGGCAAGATCCGACCGATTACATTCGACCATCAAGTGGCGAAGGGCCGCGACGATGTCGTGCTCGTTCACCTGAACCATCGCCTTGTGCAAATGTGCTTGCGTCTGATGCGCGCCGAGGTCTGGGCGAAGAGCGATGTCAAGAAGCTGCATCGCGTCGATGTCAGAGCTCTACCGAGTTCGGTCTTGGGCGATATTGCAGTGGTGGTGGTCTCACGACTGCTCATTGCCGGTGGCAATCATCATCGGCTCCACGAGGAGTTGACCGTTGCGGGCGGGTACTTGAAAGACGCTTCGTTCGTTCGGGAAAGCCGAGTTACACAAGTCAGCGACTGGCTCGACAAGGCGGTCTCCATTGACGCTGGCGAGCGCTTGTTCGATGGTTTGAAGCGACGGTTCGACAAGTACCAGGACACGATCCTTCAAACCGTCGAAGCCCGATCCCGCGATCGTCTACGCAATCTGGAAAGCACACTCCAAGGCAGGCAGCAGCAGGAGATCGACAACATCACCGCGGTCCTCGATGAACTCGAGCGAGCCATCGAACACGAGCTGAAAGAAGCCGTGAAGCCGGAGCAGCTGGAGTTCGCGTTCCCCGACTACAGCGATGCGGAACGGATGCAGGTGCGCCGCGATACGGAAGCATTGCGCCACCGCCTCGCACGGATACCGAAGGAGAAGGAAGAAGAGATCGAAGCCATTCGGCATCGCTTCGGCGACTACCAGGTCAGGACATTCCCGGTTGCGGTCATCCTCCTCGTTCCCGACAATCATCCGAGGAGGACCGCAGCATGAGCGACCTCGGACATCACGCAGAATGGCTGTCGTTGCTGGATATCTCCGGTCCGTTCTTGGCGGAGCCGGTGCTGAAAGACGCTTTCCCCCAAGGACTTGCGAGCCTCGACACATCGAAGAAGCAGCTTCTCCGGCAGGCCTACGACGAGTGGCGGGAAGCCATCGATCTGGACGAACGCGACCTCGTCAAGCTTCACAGTGCCTGGATCGAGTTGGTGCTCAAGGAAGGCCTTGAGCTCGACGAGGACGGTTCCGGTGAAGTTTTGAAAACCGGCATTGCTGTTTCGGAGGAGCTGAAATGCTTCCTGCCGGAGCACGACATCACTCTTCGTCCCGACTTTGTGGTTGTCGACGCCCAACAAGGCGGCACGCCGCGCATGCTGATCACTCGGTACGATCCTGCGGTAGCGCTTACCGACGCCCTGAAGACCGGTGGGTGGAATGCCAGCCCCGCTGAACGTATGGTCGAATTGTGCCGTGCAACGGGCGTGCGTCTCGGTCTCGTTACGAATGGCGAGCAATGGATGTTCGTCGATGCGCCTGTTGGCGCGGTGACCTCGTTCGCCAGCTGGTATGCGCGGCTCTGGGGGCAGGAACCGATCACGCTCCAGGCTTTCGTAAATCTACTCGGCATCCGGCGCTTTTTTGTCGACCGTGACAGCCAGCTGCCGGCACTGCTCGATAATTCGCTCAAGCATCAGGACGAAGTCACCGATGCGTTGGGTGAACAGGTCAGACGTGCTGTCGAAGTCTTGATCCAGGCGCTCGACCGCGCGGATGTTGATCGCAATCGTGACCTTTTGAAAGGTGTCGAGCCGACCGAGCTTTACGTGGCCGGTTTGACCGTCATGATGCGCATCGTCTTCTTGCTTTCCGCCGAGGAGCGCGGGCTGCTCTTGATGGGAGATGAGCGGTACGAGACCAATTATGCCGTCTCGACTTTGCGAATGCAGCTCCGCGCCGAGACCGAGGAGATCCTCGAGCGTCGATGGGATGCTTGGTCTCGATTGCTGTCGATATTCCGTGCCGTGTTCGGCGGCATCGATCATGAGCTGATGCGTCTGCCGGCGTTAGGAGGGTCACTATTCGACCCCGACCGTTTTCCATTTTTGGAAGGCCGGGCGAAGGGCTCCCGCTGGAAGTCAGATCCAGCCACACCACTGCCGATCGACAATCGAACCGTTCTGCTTCTGCTTGATGCTGTCCAGCTCTTTCAAGGCCGCACGCTCTCCTACCTCGCGCTCGACGTCGAACAGATCGGCCACGTTTACGAAGGTCTCCTCGAACGGACGGTCGTCCGAGCCATCGAGGCGACGCTTGATCTTGCCGCGACGAAAAACGCGAAAAACCCTTGGGTCACCCTCCCCGAACTCGATGATGCGGCTGCCAAAGGCGGTGCCGGACTCGAAGAGTTGCTGAAGGACCGTACGGGCAGTTCCGCGAGCCGCGTCAAAAACGATCTCGGTCGAGTAGTCGACGATGCTGCCGCCGACAAGCTTCTGACCGCTTGCAATGCCGACCCGAAGTTGCGTGATCGGCTCAAGCCGTATTTTCACTTGCTCCGTACCGATCCCTGGGGCTACCCGCTCGTCTATCCCAAGGGCACCTTCATGGTGCGGACCGGGACCGACCGCCGCGAGACAGGCACACACTATACGCCGAAATCGCTCACGGAAACGATTGTCAAGGAAACCCTTGAACCCGTTGCATATGTAGGACCAGCCGAAGGTACGCCTCGCCAACAGTGGCAGCTCAAATCGCCAGCGGAGTTGTTGGACCTGAAGATCTGCGATCCCGCGATGGGGTCTGGTGCGTTCTTGGTTCAGGTTTGTCGCTGGCTTGCTGAAAGACTTGTCGAGTCATGGGCTCAAGCGGAGACGAACGGAAAGGCTGTCACAGCGGTCGGTGAAGTAGTCGATCAACTTGGTTCATCTGAGCCAATGCGCCAAGACATTGAAGAGCGATTGATCTCGGCCCGCCGATTGATCGCTGAAAGATGCCTCTATGGCGTTGACATGAATCCGCTCGCTGTCGAGTTGGCGAAGTTATCGATCTGGCTCATAACGCTCTCGAAGGGGCGTCCTTTCGGATTTATCGATCACAATCTGCGATGTGGCGACAGCTTGCTCGGCATCAATAGTTTGGAGCAACTCCAATACCTCGACTTGGCCCCGGGCATAGGAAGTTCAAAGAAGCTATTTGCCCAAAAAATTGATGAAGCCGTGAGTGCTGCGATCGCGATACGATCTGATCTTCACTCGCGTGTAATCAACGATATCCATGACGTTGAGGTGATGGCAAGCTTAGACGAGAAAGCACGGAAGACGCTTCAACTGCCGTCAGTCGTGGCCGACGCATTGATTGGTGAGTACCTCGCTGCACACGGCAAAGCTGTGGAGTTGTCGCCGCTGTCCATTCAGGTGGGCGACGCTGTTGATCTGGCCTCTGAGAAGATAGCTCGTATTGCAAATAGTGCCGCTCGGAAGCTCAGTAGTGACTTACCTGCCGAAAGGCTCCCGCGTCGTCCGCTACATTGGCCACTTGATTTCCCTGAGGTATTCAACAGGGAAAAACGCGGATTTGACGCAATAATCGGCAATCCACCATTCCTGGGCGGGCTCCGAATTACTGAACTTTACGGAGATTGTTACAACACATTTCTTGGTCGAGCTTATCCTCCAGGCGGGCGCCTTTGCGACCTCAGTGCCTATTTTTTTCGTCGAGCATACCAGCTGATAGCAGTCGGCGGAACTTTCGGATTTTTAGCGACCAATACTATTTCCCAAGGCATAACTCAAAACAACGGCCTCGCCCCCATTCGCCGAGAAGGAGGGCACATTTACCGAGCGGTAAGCTCGTTCCGCTGGCCGGGAACGGCTTCCGTCATTGCCTCCCTTGTTCATATAATAAAAGGGCCATGGGCTGGACGCAGATACCTCGGGAGCGTGGCCGTGACAACTATTTCTGATTTTTTGGATGACACCGATCCTTCAACAGCAGTACTTGAGCGGCTGAAAGAAAATCACCTGAAGTGTTCAGAGGGATCGACGATTTGGGGTGATGAGTTTTTGATTAGCTCGAGCGCGGCTGCAGAAATGGTTTCAGCGAATGGAGCGAATGCGCGTGTTGTCAAGCCGATTATTGGTGGGGCTGAAATAAACAGACTAATCGAAATCACGCCACAGCGGTGGGCTATCGATTTCGGTGAACTTGAAGAAGCGGAGGCGGAGCTCTATCGAGAGCCATTCGAGCACCTGAGGACCCGCATATATCCGGTTCGTAAAGATCTCGATCCAAAAAAGTATGGCAGGGTTGTTAAGTCTTGGTGGAAATACTTCAATGCCCGACAACAAATATATCAGAAGATACGCAGTTCCGGGGCACAGCGAGTGCTGGGTAGATCGCGCGTATCGGATCTGCATATTGTTGAGTGGCTTCCGGTCGACGTGGTCTATACGGATGCGGCCGTTATATTTCTTTTCGACGATTGGAGTCATTTTGGCGTATTGCAGAGTGCGATCCATGAGACATGGGCTCGTTATTTTGCCTCTTCGCTCAAGAACGATATGCGATATGTCGCGAGGTCGTGCTTTGACACGTTTCCATTCCCAAATAATGTCGAGAATAATGAAGCCATCTCTACAATATCTGCGCGTTACCACGACTTTCGAGTGGAACTATGCCGGGGCATGAATATGCCGCGAGGAAAACTGTTTAACCTCCTTCACGATCCCACTGTCACCTCTGACGGAATTCACTGTCTGCGAAACCTCACTGCTGAGATGGACCGAGCCGTGCTTCTCGCATACGGTTGGACAGATATAGACTTGGCTCATGACTTTGTCGCGTGGAAAGGAAAGACTAGGTATGCTCCCAGTGAATGCGCGCGGAAAGTTTTATTGAAGCGTTTGTCCCAGTTAAATGGGCATAGATTCAAAGAGAATGTTTCGGGGGGTGGCCTCTCCGACACTCCAACGATAGGCGATGGAGGAACATTAGAAGACGATATGGAGCAAGATTTGTTTTCTCACTCGCTAAACTTACAAAGGGGATAGTTCATGTTAAATGCAATGATTTACAACCACCCGTATAGTGACCGTTCCCTTTTAGAGTGGATGAGCACGTGCATGCTAATTGGGTTTCTAAAATTCAAGGGGGCAGCATGACCGCTTTGCCGAACGCTTGGCTCGCTATCGACAAGAACCCATCAGTCGCTTCTCCCTACGCGCTTTCACTGGCCGGGGACCGCAATCTTTACAGTGCTATCGCCGTGGGAGATTGGGTTGTCATCTGCGATCCCTCGACAACCTTGACCAGGATCGGTCGCGCATTGCGCGTAAGGTCCGATCTAGAAAGCACCATCATATACTTTGATAAATTCGTAGCAGTAGCCAATGTATCCATCGCGGCAGCTGGATTTTCCCAATCTCCGTCAGGAACGGTGACGCGGTTGCAATGGGATGACTTTGTCAAAGCACTGCATAAGCTGACAAGCGGAGCCGCTGACGACGTTCCCCCCATCACCGATCAAGCATACATACGCGAGCTGCTACAGCTCGCCGTGATGGATGATCTCTTGGGGCCGGCCAACGGCCCGCATGAGCAGATTGTCGATATGGGCGTTCGCGACCGCTATCTGGTCGGCAAACTCGCGCCTCGAGAAGCGGCTTTGGGCGGGATTGAGGGGCTTGAGGGAGCATTTGCTGCTGAAGATGAAGAGGAACCCGACGATCTCAACGTGCATAGCGGCCGTCACGAGTCTGGCGCCGAATTCGATAGCACGACAGGCCGGGTAGACGGTGATGCCGAGTCGGCAGACGAGATCGATGCAGCGAGCAATCAATCGCTCGTCCCGTCGAGCTTAGGCATGACATTTTGCGTCGATGGCGACGCCAAGCAAATCGAGGTGGAAGCAAGGTGGGGGCAGTATGTTCGACTCTACGAGCACGCCCATTCCAAGAAAATCAACAAGAAGGTCAAAGACGCCGAAGGCAACGTCGTCAAGAGCGAGCAGTCCGAGACCAAGGTCAAGGTTTGGCAACGTGTTCCTTGCGGCGGCAAGCTGACCATCGATCTTGTCGATGGTGTCATCGCACATCGGGCACCAGACGGCGAGCATCCGGAAGTTCGAGTGCAAGGCACGGTTCGGGCCAAGAACGCCAACGGCGACCGCCTTATCACTCTATTCCTCGTCAATGCGCAGCACGAACCGCCCGAGAACAAAGACTCGGCTTGGGTATTCCAACCCGAACTGAGCGTAAGAGCGACGGGAGATTCCGACGACCGTGAGATCTTCAAACGTCGCGCGGCTTTGTCGACCAAAGATAGCGATGAAGAGCGCAAAGCGCTCGAGATGATTTATCGCGAGCAGGTCGAGTTTGCCGTCGGCCACGGCGTCGCCATCCATGCGCAGACAGCCCCAGGCCACACCGAGCGAGCGCTCGAGGTGCGCACCACAGTCATGCCGCAGTATGAGGTGCCCGTAACAGAAACACCGGGACTGAGCGTCGAAGATCGCCCCGCGATGCGTGCAATGGTCGAGCAAGGACATCTCGACATGCAGGTTCTGGCGGAGATGGAAAAGGATGAACTTGTAGCGGTTCTATCCGTCTTGGCTAGCGACTATGGAGCCTGGATCGCCGAGCAACGCGCACGGGTCGGGAAAGATGTAATCGGGCACGACAATCAAGCCAGCGATGCATTGGGTCGTTGTGATGAGATCAAGAAGCGCTTGGAGGAGGGTATCGCCGTCCTTGCGGACGCCAAGAACGATAAGCCGCTAGCAGCTTTCAGATTCGCAAACCGAGCAATGGCGCGACAGCGCATTCACAGCCTCTATTCTCTCTCTCAGCGCCGCGGCGAAGAGAAGCCCCTCTCGGAGTTCGATATTCGGCGGAACCGCTCCTGGCGACCGTTTCAGCTTGCTTTCATTCTTCTTTCGCTCCCGTCGCTGGCTGATCCGACCCATAAGGATCGGACCAAAGCCATCGAAGCGTTTGCGGATCTGCTCTGGTTCCCCACGGGCGGTGGTAAGACCGAAGCCTATTTGGGCGTCGTTGCGTTCGCGATGGTGATACGCCGACTGCAGGGCAATCTCGGTAGCTACGATAGCTCGCGTGGTTTGACCGTCATTATGCGCTACACGCTGCGCCTGCTGACACTGCAACAGTTCCAACGTGGTTCTACGCTGATTTGCGCGATGGAGCTGTTGCGTCAAGATACCGAAGCGGCAGGCGATAAATCTCTAGGGTCAGAACCGTTCACGATCGGCCTTTGGGTTGGCAACAAAGTGACGCCAGGGACTACCGCCGATAGCCACAAGGCCATCCAAGACATCCGCAATCCTGAAAAATTCGATGCCGGCGGTACATCGCCAGCACAGCTGACGAGCTGTCCATGGTGCGGTTGCGAGGTCTCGCCCAAGCAGGACGTGGACGTCGATACGATTGCCAGGCGCACGACCATCTACTGCGGCGACAAGAAGGGGCAGTGCGAGTTCTCGAAAGGCAAATCCAGCAAAAAGCCACACCCCGGTATCCCGGTACTGGTAGTGGACGAGGAACTCTATCACCGCCCGCCTTCGATGATGATCGCGACTGTCGACAAGTTCGCGTTGATGGCGTGGCGCGGTGAAGTGCGAACGCTGTTCGGTCGAGCCACCACCGAGTGTCCGCGGCACGGCCTCCTTTGGCCGGATGCCGATTGCACTGGCAATCACAACGCCCACAAGGTGTTACCGAAGACAACGGTCAAAACCATTTCGGCGATCAGGCCGCCGGACCTCATAATCCAGGATGAGTTCCATCTCATCAGTGGTCCGCTCGGCACGATGGTCGGGCTCTACGAGACCGCCATCAACGAACTCTGTAGCTGGAAGCTGGACGGAAAAGTGGTTCAGCCCAAGATCGTCGCCTCGACGGCCACGGTGCGGAAGGCTGCCGAACAGGTCAACAACGTCTTCATGAGGCGCGTTGCTGTCTTTCCCCCACACGGTCTCGATGTTTCGGATAACTTTTTCTCGATACAGCGATCGATCGATTTGATCCCGGGCAGGCGCTATCTCGGGGTCTGCTCACCCGGCAGCTCACGCCCGGCCATGTTGATCCGCGTGTACACCGCGTTCCTCACGGCCTCGCAGGAACTCTTCAATAGGTTTGGCCAAGCTGCCGATCCATATCTTACGACGGTCGGTTACTTCAACTCGCTTCGCGAACTCGGCGGCATGCGGCGTCTGGCCGAGGACGACGTGCAAACGCGATCCTATCGGGTTCAGATGAGTCTCGTCGACCGACCGGGTCTTGCACAACGCGGTGTGAACAATATTCGTGAGCTGACTTCGCGGGTCTCTAGTCGCGACATTCCAAAATACCTCGATCAGCTCGAGATAAAGTTCAAAGCCGACTTCGATGCGGCACTAGGCCGTTACGTAACGAAGTGGGAGGATGGTGAGGCACGGGCCATAGACGTGGTGCTGGCCACCAACATGCTCTCGGTCGGTGTCGACGTGAACCGGTTGGGCTTGATGGTCGTCAACGGCCAGCCGAAAGGCACTGCTGAATACATTCAGGCCACGAGCCGCGTCGGTCGCTCGTTCCCTGGCTTGGTGTGCACTGTGCTCACCTGGGCGCGCCCTCGAGACTTATCGCATTACGAGACTTTCGAACACTATCACGCGACGTTCTACAAACACGTGGAGGCGCAGTCCGTCACACCATTCTCTCCGCGGGCCATGGATCGTGGTCTGACTGGAACGCTGCTCAGTATGATGCGGCTAGAGAATCCGGTGTTCAATCCGAATCCCGGTGCAGGGGCTTTGGACAAACCAGATAGCAAAGAGGCGACGGCGGCGCGGGATCTGCTTGTCGGCAGAGCATGGCAAATCTCTCACGAGGCAGCGATAAGAGATTTGGCGTCTGTCGAGCTGAAGGAACGATTGGACGAGTGGGCCAACGAAGCGAACAAAGGTGGGCGATCGCTCGCCTATGAAAAGAAGGGGCCGAACCGGGCCACGACCGTCGGATTGCTGAAAAGGCCTGGAATTCAAGCGTGGGATAATTTTACCGTTCCTATGTCGATGCGTGAAGTCGAACCGGGCGTTCGACTGATCATGAGTACCGTCAAATTTCGTGGCGGAGACCCTGGATGGACAACAAAGACCAAGAACCAAGACGACGCCGGGGGTGACGAATGATCGGGGACAAAACGCCAGTCGGTGAAGTCCGACCAAGCCAACTACTTTGGACATATGGACCAGGTTCGCTTATCGACCTGCCGAACCTCTCGGTCGTCACTCTCGGCATTGACCGCTGGGAAGTGAACCGGTGTCAACCGATCGAAGAAGCTCGGCTTCTTGCTGCCGTCCGTCGAGTGCTGGGACCACAAGTCCAAAGTTTGCGGATGCCCCCGTTCCAGAAAAGCGACAGCGTCGATCCGTTCTCGGCCGAGGCGTTCATCGGTGTACCTGTCAGACCGTTCCCGCGTTGGCTGCGCTGCGTAAAGTGTGGGCTGTTATCGGAATACGATATCGGACTGTTCGAGTGCAAAGAACATCGGTTCCGACCCGAGCAGACAAGGTTTGTTCATAAGGACTGCAAGGGTTCGAAAGGCGACCAGCCGGCCAGAGATGCCGACGCGGTTCCAGCCCGCTTTCTACTTGCCTGTAGAAACGGCCACTTGGACGATTTTCCGTGGCACTACTTCGTTCATAACGGTCAATCGGACTGCAAGGGAACTCTCCGCTTCTACGAGAGCGGAGCCTCTCTCCAAACCGAAAATCTGTGGGTGAAATGCGATCAGTGCTCTGCGTCTCGAAACATGGCCCAAGCTTTCGGCAAAGTGGGACAGGACAACTTGCCCCGTTGCCGCGGTCGCCATCCGCACCTCGATCACTATGATGCAGTTTGTACTGAACTTCCCAGAGCAGTCCTGCTGGGCGCAACAAACAGCTGGTTCCCGATTACTCTGTCGGCGCTCGCAATCCCACTGACTCGAGATCCGATTGCACAACTCGTCCAAGACGGTTGGGACTATTTTGCAGATCTTGAATCCGAAGCCGAAGTCGCGGTGACGGTGAGGACCTTGAAAAAGACCGGCGCGCTAGCCGGTATCGACAAGCATAGTCCGAAAGCCATTTGGGATGTTGTTCAGTCCATCAAGAACGGAACTGCCGTGACCGGCGTTACCGAGGCCGATATCAAGGCTCCGGAATGGGCCGTCTTGAACGATCCGAACCCGCCGACTGACTGGCCACATTTCCTGAGCAAGACGGTGGCTGCGCCTGTCGGCTTCGAACAGAAAGTTGCAGGTGTTCTTCTGCTGGAACGGCTGCGCGAAGTGAATGCATTGCTGGGCTTTACTAGAGTGGAAGCGCCGGAGGAGACCGCCGATCAGAACGAGCGTCCTCCCCGCGCAGCACTCTGTGCGTCAGCGCCCGACTGGGTGCCAGCCACTGAAGTTCACGGCGAAGGTATCTTCATAAAATTTGACGAACAGGTGATCTCAAACTGGGAAAGTCGCCAGGCGGTCCAACCTCGCAACGACAAGTTAGTCGAGGGGCACCGCGGATGGCGCAACTCGCGGAAACTCGATCCGAACGAGGGCTATCCTGGAATACGGTACGCGATGTTGCACACGCTCTCCCACCTCTTGATAAGAGAGCTGGCACTTGAGTGTGGATATAATGCAGCCAGTATCCGGGAGCGGATCTATGCCGATACCGAAGGAGACCAGAAACAGGCAGGCATTCTAATCTACACTGCTGCTGCAGATTCCGACGGTACACTTGGCGGTCTTGTCGATTTGGGCAAGCCTGAGAATTTGGGAAGGCTTCTCCGGCAGGCACTGAGCCGGGCAGGAATCTGTTCTTCAGATCCCCTTTGCTCCGAACACAACCCGGCCGACGACCGATCACTCCACGCCGCCGCCTGCCACGCGTGTTCATTCGTGTCCGAGACCTCTTGTGAGCGAGGGAACCGCTATATCGACCGCGCACTCCTTGTCCCGACCCTTGAGGTCAGCGACGCAGCATTCTTTGATTGAGAGGCGTCGTGGACAAACTTATCGAATCGATCATTGAACTCGTTGCCAACAGTCCACCCGACCGTTTGAGCCAACTCGCGGTTGCGATCGGAAAGCTCTCGTCGCCATCCGACGCACATGCACTGTCCGCTTGGGCCGTCAATCCCGCCGCACAAGCCAGGTTGGCCAATCTCTCGAAGGCATGGCTTGTAGCGGGCATTCCAGCCAACGAACTATCTGGTATGCTCATTGGTGCAAGTTCGGCTTATCGCCACGCGAAGTCAGAACAGCAGATCGAACTCGTCTGGACGGGTCCATCGAGCCAGTTGATTGCGACGCGAAAGACGGAGCAAGCGTTGCTCGAAGTCATCGCCGCGTCCTCCGGTCGACTTTTCATGACCAGCTTCGTGGCATACGACGTGGCCTCGATCATGAAAGCGCTCACAGGTGCCATCGGGCGAGGGGTCAAGATATCGATGCTGCTCGAAGCTAGCGACAAGCATGGTGGCGGTGTCTCTATCGATGCAATCGGGAAGATGAAAGTTACGCTGCCTGCAGCGCAAATCTACTCGTGGGCCGGAAAGGACAGCGCCTTCATTGGTGGAAAGGTCCACGCGAAGGTGGCTGTCGCCGACGAGACCATCTGCTTTATATCAAGCGCAAATCTGACCGGTCACGCCATGGAAAAGAACATGGAGGCTGGCGTATTAATTACCGGGGGCATCACTCCGCAAAGCTTACACAGGCATCTTGAAGCTCTCGTTACCACTCAAGTGATCACGAGGGTCTGAATGGACTCGGTCGATGCCAAGACCAGATCGCTTATAATGGCGCGTGTAGGGCAACGGAATACCGATGTCGAGTTATCTCTGAGAACCGAACTCCATAAACTCGGTCTGCGCTACAAGCTGCATGACCGAAAGTTGCCCGGCACGCCAGATCTTGTGTTTCCGCGATTCTCCGCTGTCGTCTTTGTCAACGGTTGTTTTTGGCACTTCCATGGTTGCCACAGATCAAGCGTTCCCAAGAGCAGGCAGGAGTTCTGGCGGGAAAAATTTCAGGCAAATCTATTGCGGGATGAGAAAAATATCCATCGACTTATGGAGTCGGGCTGGCGCGTGCTGACGGTCTGGGAGTGCGCGTTGAAAGGCAAGACGGCTTCACCGGTCCGCACTATTGCTCGTCGCACCAAGGCGTGGTTGCTCTCGAAAGCGCGTACTGGAATTATACAAGGTGGTGACAGTTCGCAAGTTCGCTAGTGGCGTTTTGTTCGACAAGTCATCTCGTGTGTTCCCATAAGATACATTATCGCCCTGCGACCAAACCCACATTTGGGCAATTGCGAATTGCGATCGTACCAACCGTCTCCCGCATCGCTCGGCGCATTCGTGCGCCATCGTTCTCCTCCGTCAGCCAGGCCCCGCAAGGCGGTCTCTCATGATGCCGACCGTGCGCCGGTGCGCGGTCGCTTCAAGGGCCGAAGCCCTCGGCTTCCGGCTGCGCCGGGCCGCCTCGCCTGAAGGCTCGGTTCCGCGAGCCGCATAGTCCCCGTCGCCTTTGTTCGGCATCGAGACCGCCATCCGTGCGGGCCTCGTCCAACCGACGAAGGAGACCGACATGTCCGCATCATCCCACGCCCGCGCACAGCGCCGCGACATCCATGCCGAAATTACATCAAAGCTCATTGCCGCCATCGAGTCCGATCCCGGCCGGCCGTGCATGCCATGGCGTCGCTCGTCCACGCCGCTGTTCATGCCCGAGAACGCACTGACCAAAAAGCTCTACAACGGCATCAACATCGTGAGCCTCTGGGTCTCTGCCGAGGCCCAAGGTTATGCGGCCCCGATCTGGGCCACCTACCGCCAATGGTCCGAACTCGGATGCCAGGTTCGCAAGGGCGAAAAATCGTCCCTCGTCATCTTCTACAAGGAATACGAGACCGAGCCCGAGGCCGACAACGCCGATGACGACGGCAAGCGTCGCGTCGCTCGGGCCTCTTACGTCTTCAACGCCTCGCAGGTCGATGGCTACACGTTGCCTGACGCACCGCAGCCCCTCGGTCCCATCGATCGCATCGATGCTGCCGACCGCTTCGTTCGCGCGACCGGCGCTCGTATCGAACATGGCGGTGATCGCGCCTTCTATCGCCCATCGACCGACCACATCCAGATGCCCGATGAGGATCGCTTCTGCGGTACCGACACGCTGACACGCTCCGAAGGCTACTACGCCGTCCTTGCTCATGAATGCATTCACTGGTGCGGCTCCGAGAAGCGTCTCGCCCGCGAATTCGGGAAGCGCTTTGGGGACGCTGCTTACGCCGCCGAAGAACTCGTGGCCGAGATCGGCAGCGCCTTCCTCTGCGCCGAGCTTGGCATCACGCAGGACACGCGTCCCGATCATGCCCAGTACCTGGCGCAGTGGCTGAAGCTCCTGAAGGACGACAACCGCGCTGTGTTCACCGCCGCCGCCAAGGCGTCCGAGGCGGTCGCATACCTCAAGAAGCTGCAGGCGCCTGATTAGGCGCCTCTCTTCTCTCAGAACGGGATTTCCGCGTCATCGTTCGAGCGCGGCACCGGCGGCTCTCGCTGGCCGGCCTGATCAATAGCTTCAAAGAGGCAGGCGCTTACAGGGCGACGTACGGCCCCTTCCCTGATTTTGGCAATCGTCGCGTCGAATATCGCCATCGGTAATGTCACCGCGAGCGTCACCGTCTTCTGGCCCATCCGACCAAGACGCGAAAGCTCGATGCAGCCGACATCGGTAATCGAGTGCTCGATCACGGTCATCACGTGAAACGCCTCCGCGATCGTCCACTCCACCACGAGTGTGTGAGGTCCGAAGACCGTGTCGTCCGCGCAAACGGGAACGCATTCGACCTCGCCGCGTAGCCAATGCAGCTCAATTACATCCTCTGCCTCGTCGTGGATGGTGTCCTTAATTGCCGATGCTATGTCGCAGGCCTTCGCAAGGCCGGCGGACAGCGCGACGTACCGATCGTGCGTGATGGCCAGCCTGATATCGCAGGTGTTGTTCTTGCGATGGCGGACGCCCATAATCTTGACCCAGCTCATGCGCGCGGCATCGAGCGTGATCGCGTCCTCCAAAGACAGTGGAAGGTAGTCGCTGATGCTTCTCAGCACCACGATCCGTCGTCCCTCCGTCGCCATGTTCCTGGAGTGCGTCACGATGCTGATCCGCTAGAAATTCTGGATGGCGCATCCTAGCATTTTTAGGGTCTGAAGTCAGCTGAAAAGCCCGTATTCATTGAACAATTTGGAGGTTCGCGAGCACCGCACAACATATCTGAGCAAGCTTGAACATCTTAGCGGTCACCCTCGATCCGTCCGAGGCTTTCCTACCATTGTCATCCTCGGTGAATTTCTGGCCGAGCCATCCGACCCGTCCTTGCGGGTGAGGGTCGGATGGTCGTCCCTCCTTAAATTCTGAAGGAGATTACATGGGTATGGATGTTTACGGAGCGAGCCCGACTACGGAGAAGGGTCAATATTTCCGGCGCAATGTATGGGGCTGGCGACCTCTGGCGGATTTGGTATGCGAGCTGGCACCACTGGAAACATCGGGCTGCACGTACTGGCACTCGAATGACGGCGATGGCCTCGATGCAAATGCCGCAAAGGCGCTTGCAAAACGGCTTCAGACGCTGGTCGACAACGGCACGGTCGCCAAATACATCGCTGATCGCGACGTATGTCTCGCATCACTGCCCGATCAACCATGTCGGTATTGTGATGGAGCTGGCATTCGATCTGATGCCGTAGGCGTCGAGAACGGCTTTGACAAGCGCTTGATCGGTCCCGCCACGAATGCCGACATAACCCATCCGCGATTTGGTCAGGTCGGTTGGTGCAACGCTTGTGACGGCGCGGGTCACGTCCGGCCCAGTGCAACGTTCTATCACCTCAATATCGAGGACGTAGCCGAGTTCATTGGCTTTTTGCATGCCTGCGGTGGGTTTGAGATCTGCTGATAACTTCCTCATCCGTCGGGGCGATCGTCCCGGCGGATTGCCTTTGATCCTGACTGGCCAGATAGCCGCGCCGCACTCGCTCGGCATGCTTGGACGTTAAGAGGTTCATGGCATCTGCTTCTGACGAACACCAGTGCTCGCGCGATTGCCCGCCTCTCCCGATACGGCCCCACTCGCGCACCATGGCCCATTCGCCAAACAAGGTCTCGGCCACGGACAGACGATAGTACCGCGCCATGTTCTTAGAGCGCTCGATGCGTTCAAGGTAGGTTTCTGTATTCGTCACACCAGAATCGTAACGCCGCCGGAATCATGCGTGCAAGACCTTTTTGGATTTCGTTCTCCGTAATTGTGATGACGCGGCCCCTTACACGTGTCGTCCTGGAGCATCGATCGCATTCGTGCCCGTTCTATCGGTGGCTTAACCCCACGAGACCCGGCCGGGATCGATGAGATGGCCTGCTTTGTAGCGGCTCTTTCTTCGTGGAAAATCGGCTTTGGCCAGTCGCCGCCGCATGGACAGCTCTCTTTGCTCCCAGATGAACTGCGGTCCTGCCGCCATCTCCCAGAGGCGACGGCGCAACTCGCGATCCCCTGCCGTGACGGGCATGTGCGTCTTCATCCAGCGGGTCAGTCTGAATTTGGCATCGCTCGCCACTGAATACGCTTGCAACTCGTCATCGACCAACGAGCCCTGAATGATGCCGTGCTTGCAGCATGCCGCATCGTAAGCCGCGCGGGCGTCGACCACCCTGCGTATTGACGTCTGCAACACGAGGTTCATCCATTGAAATCGCCGACTGAGCCCCTCTATGGGCGGCC
Organism: Devosia equisanguinis; assembly: GCA_945862355.1. Taxonomy (GTDB): domain Bacteria; phylum Pseudomonadota; class Alphaproteobacteria; order Rhizobiales; family Hyphomicrobiaceae; genus CAMDPA01. The sequence goes on from CAMAYR010000043.1 coordinate 19,890, forward strand.
GACGCATTCTCGCGCGCTGACGATCACTCGGCCAGATCGCGAGCGCTCGACCTCTCAGTTCCCGCTCCCAATCAGATTCCGGATCGATGTCGTGGCACCGGCTGGCCGTATCGATCAAGCTTCGATAATGGAAATCCCAGGCATCCAATGCGCTCGCATCACCTGCCGCGAGCGCCTCCTCAGCCTTCAAATATCCCGGCAGATGTTCCGCGATATCTTGGGCCAGGGTCTCGGGAGCCCACGGATTGATGTAGGGCGCGCTAGGAAGGCTTCTGCTTGCCATGGGGACGGCGTCGATTGCGACCTTCGGCATGGTCGTGATCACGGCCGCCGCTGCCCCACTACAAAGAAGCGCGCGTCGGTTGATATCAGTGAGCGAGTATCGTTGTTCTGTCCCCGCCTGGCTGCTTGGTGTCGGCTTGATCATTGTCTCAGGGCTCTCTTGCGACGTCGACGTCGCCCGAAGGCATAGCGCCGGAATCCGGCCGGCTCATGATCAGAGTGGATCGCAGCAGCGACCGGTCCCGATCACCCTGGCTATCCCCTGCCCACTGCAATTCTGGCGGTAGCCGCTTGAGGTCCCGAAGCGGTTCTCTCGCTCAAAGCCCCGTCAAAAACAATCGGATGTGAGAAACCAATCACACGCATGTCCTCAGGATGGGTCCTACCTACGCCCGTTCGCTAGCGATCAACAGGCCGCCCGCTCCATTCGCCCCCCGACGCAAAGCTGGGGGCTCCCGTGTTGCCTGTGTGACGCGCTCTCGGGCTCCGGCTTTTTCGTCCCCATCGGACGAGCGTGGTGCTTGTCCCACACCAAGAATGACGGAGTACGAGAATGAGCAAGAAACCCAACGAAACCAACCGGCCGACACACGCCATCTGGCAGGTGCAAGGTGAAGGCGACAAGGCACGATGGAACCGCGTGGGCGCTGCCTGGATGCACAAGGATCTGAAAGGAGCCAACCTCAAGTTCGACGCCATCCCTCTATCGGGCCGCGTCGTGATCCGAGAGATCACCGAGCAAGACAATGCCGGCGACAATTTTAACGCAGCAAGCGAAGGGGGTGCGCAATGACCCCCGCCCTCTTCAACATCAACGCCGATGACGCGTTCGATCTTTTCATCGGAACAGCTATCGGGCGCGGCGAGGATCTCTACCTCCTCGACGGCGAGACCGCCTTCCGCAGACATTGCGGCACCATCGAGACCTTCGACACCGAACTTGCCTACACGGGAGGTCAATCATGACCTCCCCAACCTTCAAGACATACCGTGTCTGGTTCTGTATGGCCGATTGGTACTGGATCGACATCGAGGCCGCCAACAAGATGGTGGCAATATCGCAGGCTCAAGACCTCCACTCTGAGCACGGCGAGGAGCCCGCCAAGGGCTTCGTCTTCGACATCAACCGTGGCGGTGATGACGGTTGGGAAGCCCGCGAGGTGCTCCCATGAGCACCGTCAGAGAACTCTACCGGCTCGCCTGCCCAGAATGCGGCGAGGACGATCGCCTTCAAATTCTCGTCGAGACGATGGTCGATCTCTCTCCTGATGTCACAACCGAAGTCGACAACCCTATCCACGAGTGGCGCGAGGGAAACTATTGCGCCTGCCAAGCCTGCGGCCATGAAGCCACCGTGTCTGATTTCGACTTCATTGAAGTAGGTGCGTCATGACCGCCTTCGCTCAACCGAGATCGTGGATAGCAACGCGCCCGACCGAAATCAGGATCGCGCCGCGCCGACTACCGAACGAATTCTATCCGACACCGCCCGAGGCCACGCGTGCTCTGCTCTCGGTCGAAGACTTCGATGGCGATATCTGGGAGCCAGCCTGCGGTGACGGTCGCATTGCGAAGGTCCTGACCGACCACGGACACGCCGTGGTCAGCACAGACCTGCACGCGTACGGTCACGGGGAATCCGGCGTCAATTTCCTCGCGCAACGCAAACCACGTGCCAAGCACATCGTGACTAACCCACCTTACGGGTTCGGACTCGCTGACCGGTTCGTCCGCCGCTCGCTCGCGCTGACACGCGAGACCGGCGGCAAGGTCGCGATGCTGCTCAACATGGCATCGCTCTGTCATCCACGTCGGACAGCCGAGTGGCAACAAACGCCTCCAGCCCGCATCTACGCGATCGACGACATCGTGTGCTGGCCAGAGGACCGCTACGGCCCCCCGCCCGCTCATTTCACGAAGCACCGTTACGTCTGGGCAATCTGGACACCGGAGCACAACGGCCCACCAGCCTTCTGGTGGCTCTCCGGCGCAGAGTTCCGCGCGCCGAATTCCAAGATCAACCGTTTTAACTCAAGGAGATTTTCATGACCCAACATTCCCTTTCTACCATTATCGAAGTGGCCGTTCCTGTCGCAGCTATGAGTGATGCCATTATTCTGGCCCATCGGCTCGGAGAGGACGTCAGATCCACGCGCCTGCTCAACGTGGCGCGTGCTCATGGCGGCGATGCGCTACTAGCGCAGGCCATAGAACTCCGCCTCGGCTTGCTAGCCATGTTGCTTAGCATCGACCCTAGTACTGGCTCGCTAACAGCAAACCTTACACCCACGCAAATCGCGGAAGTGCTGGTCTCGATTCCCGTACAGGTGCGAACCGGCAAACTTGAATTCGACGCAGACACGCTCGTTGCCGCGCTGCGCTTGACCGCCGAGCCTCAAGGTACTGCCTGATTTCGAACCCATAGCAACCAAGGAGATTTTCATGACCAATCAGAAATGCATCACATCCCTGCTGGAGGTTCTGGACCAGAGACTTCTGGCAGCTAATCATGCCGCCCGGAACGCCTACGAGGCCGCGCTCGGTGGCAATCAGAATCTTGCTATCGGTACGCTGCTCCCTGCCGAGCGTAATTGCGAGGATGCTGCTGCAATCCTTCGCGTGATCCTCTCGCTACATCGCCATGACCATGACGCCAAGAAGGGAGGTGCAGCATGATCGCAGGAGACAAAGCGTTGCGCACGATCGACGAGGACACGTTCATCGAGCGGTTTCGACCAAAGCCGAACCATCTCGATTTTACCGGCGGGTTCGATTTCGGGGAGGGCTGTTGCCTGTTCTCGTCTGCAGGCAAGGACGTCAAATACGTGCTCGCCCAAAAGCCGAACACGATCTGGACCGTGGTAGACGGTGACGATGGCCAACTCGTCATCGAGAGCGGACTCCATTTCGTGAACCGCTTGGGCTACCTCGTAACGGACGTGCCGCGCGAGGACGGCGTCACCTATACGGTGACGCTCGAATGAGCCTGCTCATTGTCTTTCTCCATTGCCGCTCTCCGCGAAGAAGTCGACCTCCCGGACGACGGACGCTCTCACGGCGTCGAGATCCATCGGCAGCGTAATGCCAGCCTTGTTGCCTTTGACGATGTCCATCATGACTTTGCCGCGTGCAACATTGTAGTGCGTCTCGGCCATCTTCTCAGTTTGGCTCCAGTCGCTGCTGTGCATCGACAACAGCAGCCGAAAGCCCATCTCGAAGAGCTGATTGGCTAAGAGCGCCGCGCAGTGGGTTTCACCGTCTGCGGCCACATGGGCCACGAATGGCAGATCAACTCTGACGACCGCGAAATCATAAGCACCTTTGCAGAACACGCACATGATCGCTCTCCCCTTCTGTTCCTAGTCGATGACGCGCTCAGACTCACGCGCCCTCGTGCTTGCCTGCTCCTGCCTGACGGCTCCCATGCCCATCGAGGCGATGGCGATCTCCTCACGCAGACCCAACAAGGCCTGGCTCAGACGCACTGCGATCATGTGCGCGTGATCGGGCTCGATATCCCTCGCAATGTGGACCACCTCGCCACTGCGGAAGAACATCCGCACGCCGTGCGTATAGGCGGTCGGGTCCTCCCCCTTCGGAAAGACCACCTGCTCGGCCTCGATCGACGCGATCTCGGCATGAGAGAGCCGCAGCCGATCTCCACGCACCGATGTGGCCGAGAGACCAAGCGGCACGATGATTGCGCCATCAGTAGCGAACCTCAGGTCACGCATCTCGCCCGGCACACGCCACCCGCACCAAAACAGACCTTTCGCAAGACCCCACAGTGCAACACCGGCAACGATAAGCAGCGGCAGTGCGCCGTTGATGGCGCTCATGCCGAGGCCAAGGACGAACACCATCAAGCTCAAGTAAAAGGTCCATTCTCCAACCTTGAGAATGGCGGCCTCGGTCAAAGGTTGCGCCTCGTTCCATTCGACGCCGGCCTCGATCAGCTCGCCCTCTCCGGTCCGCGCTTCGATGCTCTCGCAATGTGCGATCATGGTGTTCCCCTTTCGATATCGAGGCGTTGCATGTAAATCGGCGGCCGACCCGGAACGATGATGAGTTGTCTGCCCGTCTCGCGTGCGAACCACAGGGTGATCTCGTTGGCATCCAGTAGTCGCACGCCACGCAAGTTCTCGCGCCGGCCCATGTCGCCATGGGCCATAGCGCCGCCCGTAACGCGGACCTCCTGCCGCTCCATCACTTGCGTCATGCCGAGCAACTTCGAGAGGTGCTCGGTCGTGGTGACATCGGCGTTGCCGAACGTCTGAATGACGCCGGCATTGCCAAGGAAGGTTTCCCAGGACTGCGCGTAATGCGTCTTAAGTTGCGTGAGGTCCTGAAGGACCGACCACAGCTTGACCCCGAAGCCGGCCATGAGACCTGCCGCAGACTCGATCGAGCGCATGTGCCCGAGCGCCGGAAACTCCTCCAACACGAACCACACCGGCAGGCCACCGCGCGGCACAGGTGCGCGCTCCATAGCTGCCAACGCCTGCTGCACCACGAGGCGCAGCCAGCGGTAGTGCGTGCCCATACGCATGCCGGGCAGCACCAGATAGATTGTCGTCTTGCCGTCCCTGAGATCCGACAACTTGAAATCCGACCGCTCGGTGATGCGCACGACATCGTCGAGCGGAGCCGTCTGCTCCTGCGCCGTCGACAAGATGCCCTGCAACTCCCGACCGCCCGACGCGAGCTTGCCCAAGAACGCAGCCCCGATATTGGCAACGATGCCGTCGAAGGCCGAGGACTCGACCATCGCTGTGAAGAACCGCTCCAACTCGGGCGGCGTCGCATTCAGCATCCGCCGAACCTCGCGCAGCGTGGCTGCCTTCGGATCGGTAGAGAGAAGGTGCAGCACGATGCCTCGTACGAGGTTCTTCGCGCTGTCCGTCCAATGCGGGTCCTTGGCGTTGCTGACGATGAGTGCATCCGCAAGCTGCGACGCGTCCGCTGCCACATGCTCGGGGCGTCCCATGCCCAACTCCGCAAAGGGATTGTGCGACGCCGTCTTGACGCCGGTCTCCCCGAACGGATCGAGCACGAACACACGCTGGCCCATGCGCATGCGAGCCGCTGCCGTCGCTCGTGCAAGCTCACCCTTGGGATCGAGCACGACAACCGATCCGGGATACCGAAGCAGGTTTGGAATGAGTACCGTTGATGACTTGCCCGCACGCGAGCCCGCGATGGTCACCATATGGCGATCATCATCGAGACCGTAGAAACGGTCCTGCCACCGTCCGAGCAACACGCGGCCGGGCTGCCAATCCCACTTCGCACTGAGCTGCGTGGGGTGGCCCCATGTCTGCGATGGCGGTGCCTCAGGACGACCTGCAGCACCGGACCCTCTCGGCGGGAATTCTGCATCGTGCATAGGGCCGCTCCTTCGCGGTATGCATGTGAATGCGCTGATGGTGTTTCTATTTGGTGGGGTTGCCGTTACGCGGCGAGGATCAATTCGGTAATCAAAATCGGAATACGCGTAAACGTGTGAGCAAGTTCGAACGCGTGCCATCATGCGTTTGTATGTTCAGGCATGTTCAATTCGACTTCCTGAAAATAAATCTGTTTTATTGCGCGCGTGATTGGACCGGCTGGTGATGCTTTCCGATGTGGCGCACGTAGCACACCGACATGTCACACCATCCTTTTGTTCGACCTGAAGAACCCATCCTTCCGCCCCGACCCGCACACACAACTAGCCGATCGCGCGCAGCTTCGGGCAAGGCCGTAGCCGCGTAGCGGGGACCGAGCCGCAGGGACCCGCGCGCTCGCGCGTGGGTGGGCGCAGGTCAGCCTTGAGCGATGCGAGCACGACGGCACCCTCGTGCAATATCGGGGTGAATGACACGCGCATTCTCGGAGAAATTATTTGGCACCGAAGCGGTCTCAACATTGCTGAACATAATGCGTTTTAGAGCAGCATATTCGAGCAAGTGGACATATTGACGATTGCTGCAATGAACAACATGAAGTTGGGAATAACTTAAGCGACGAACGTTGAGCGTTGGAACGAAGCAAATACCGTAAAGTGGAGGGGTAGCGAGATGTGGATTTGCTAGCAAATCCCTTTTCATCTCGGCAGGGGAAAGCCGCTCCGCTCATCCCCTGCACCCCTTCCGGTCAGGGCGCTATCCCGCGCCCCGAACCCGATCTAGATGAGGCGTGAAATGCCCCGCGCGAGTGCGGACAAGACGCAGAAGCGTCATCGGCAAATCAACTTCCGCGTGACGGATGACGACCACGCGCGTCTCGTTGCTGAGGCGTTGCGTGCGGGTGTGAAGTTGCCGGCTTACTGCGAGATGCTGGTGCTCAACCGCAAGGTCGAAATCTCGCCGACGACCATTCACCGGATGGAGCCGGCACTGTTCGCAGAGCTGCGGCGGATCGGCAACAACCTCAATCAGGTGGCGCATGCCACCAACAGCGGATTGCCTCCGCATGTCGGGTTCACAGCGAAGGCGTTGAACGACCTTCTGCAAGCTCTTCTCCACGACGATCTTCTGCGTCGTCGTATTGATGCCCTCAGAACGAGGACTGACTTCCATGGTGCCACGTCTCCAGAAACGGGGGTCCAGCTTCAAGGGCGTCTGCGCGTATATTCTGCACGACGCCGGCAAGGCGACCGCTGATCGCGTCGACTGGACCGCCACCCAGAACCTCGCCTCGCATCCCGAAGATGCGTGGTTCGAGATGTTCGAAACCTACCGCGACAGCGACCAGCTGAAGGAGCGGGCGGGACGGGCTGCGCGTGGTCGCAAGAACACGGCACCAGTGCTTCACTATATGTTGTCGTGGGCCAAGGACGATCAACCCACGCCGGAGCACATGCGCGAAACGGCCTTGTCGAGTCTGAAGGCGTTGGGTCTCCAGGACCATCAAGCCGTGCTATCCGCCCACCACGACAAGGAGCACTTGCACGTGCACATCGTGGTCAACACGGTGAACCCGGACAACGGCATCACGGCACCGCTCAAGTTCACAAAACTCGATCTCTCGAAATGGGCGGAGGCCTATGAGAAGGAACACGGCATCCATTGCGAGGAGCGCATCAAGAACAACGCCGAGCGCGAGCGGCATGCAAAGGCGCGGCGGCTGGATGCCGATACATTGCTCATGGGCGGCAAGCGCGACCCATCGCGGGAGCTTATGCGCGCGAGCAGGATGGCGGAGAAATCGCACAAGCCCTACGTGCCGGTGAAGCACAAGGCGACCAACCGCAAGCAGTGGCTCGACAAGAAAGAGATCACGGACCGCATGCGCGTTATGCGGGCTGCACTCGATGCTGCGCACAAGGGCCAGCGTGACGTCACATGGGCGCGTCAGGAGAGCGAGCGGGATGCGCTCGACGCGAAGACCGATGGCGCGGTTGAAGCTGCACGTCAGGCGGTGAAGGACAAATACCGTCCCCGCTGGCGCAGTCTTTATTCTTGGCAGCAGAAGGAGGCGAGAGCCGTCGATCGGCTCGGCGGTAATCTGCTCGATCGTGCAGCCTTCGTGTTCAAGAACCGCGAGCGCCTCGGCGTGGCGGGCAAGCCGCTGACCTTACGGCAGATGCTGCCGCTCATTCGTTCCAACAAGAATCTGAGCAAGCGCGTGGCCAACATCCACGAGCAAGAGCGGCGTGCCCTTGCTCGCGAGGCGAAGTTCGAAACCAAGGAGCATACGCAACCGATTCTGGACGGGCACAAGATGCGCATGTCGCTGATCCGCGATCGGCACACGGCGGAGCGTCAGTCGCAGAAGGATGCAATGGTGGTGAGCCGCCAGTCGGTCTCGTTCGCGATGGCGAAGGCTGCGATCGTAAGCGAACGCGCACTTGAGCCGCGACCGTTCGTGCGGGCTCCGGAACCGATGCCGCCGCCGGAGCGATTCCGGGAGAAGGCTACGCCTGTCGACGTGCAGCAGTCATTCAAGGAGGCCGTGGTCCCCGCGCCGCCGGCACAGCTCTCGCGCGCCGATCAGATCAAGCGCGACAATGCAGAATGGGCCAGACGGAACGAAGGGAAGGACTTCGGGCGGGAGTTGTGACGTGAAATCAGGCCACAGCCTGATTTTGCGATTTGATATGAAGGTTGCAGCCTGATTTTTTGCTTCATCAAGGCTGCATCAGCCCCTGCCAGATCATGTTATACGCGAACGCGTATTGTTCTTAGTTATACGCGAATGCGAATATACTCTACAAATACGCATTTGCGTATATTGACTAATCATACGCGTTCGCGTATGATGCAGAGTATGGATCTCACAGTTCGCACAACCAAACAAGCTGGCGCTGCCATCCGACGCCTTCGCCGTCAAAAAGAGATGACGCAAGGCGATCTCGGCGAGCGGATGCATGTCCGTCAGGCTACCGTCTCGAAGCTGGAGGCTGGAGAGCCCGCGACCCAGCTTCGGGTATTGATGGATGCTCTCGTAGCTCTCGACCTTGAGCTTGTGATCCGACCACGCACGTCCGCCTCGACCGATGATATCGAGGATCTGTTCTGATGGCCCGCCATCCCGCGCACACGCCCCTCGATGTCTACCTCAACGGCAAGCTTGTGGGGCAATTCCGGCGCGAACGGACCGGTGCCGTCGACTTCAAATACGATCAGACTTGGCTAGATTGGGAAAGTGCGATCCCGGTCTCACTATCTCTGCCCTTGCGCGAGGATCGTTACATAGGCGATCCGGTGATCGCGTATTTCGACAACCTCCTGCCCGACAATGCAGACATTCGTGCCCGCGTCGCCGAGAAGACCGGTGCTGCCGGCAGAGACCCGCATTCGTTGCTCTCGGCGATCGGCCGTGACTGCGTGGGCGCTTTGCAGTTTCTCCCGGCCGGATCGCCACCCCCTACCGCCGGGATAGACGGCCGACGCGTCAGCGACGCCGAGGTCTCGACCATCATCGCTAACCTCGCCCGCGCGCCTCTAGGATTGGGGGATGACGATGATTTCCGCATCTCGATCGCCGGAGCACAAGAGAACCTGAATCGGTGACTTTGCGCACCGTTCGGCTGGCTGCTTTGCAAGTGGCTGGATCGGGGTGGCCGGTGGCAGAAGGGCGAAAGCGCGCAGGCTTCGCACTTCGCGGGGGCGACACGCCCCGGCGGCTGGCACTGCGACGCTGGC
>CAMAYR010000044.1 GCA_945862355.1 Devosia equisanguinis
CGTGACGTCACCGTCATCCGGCGGCCGCACCGCCGCAACCCCACGCCGCCGTCTCTGTTCCATCTCGCCGAACCTGCGCCGCCAAATCGAGCCGCCATCATCGCAGGTTCGTATCGACGATCGCAGATGCGGTTCATTGAGCGGATACCAATCATCACTGTTTCAACTGAATAGGACATGAACGGGGCGGGGATATGGCGGCGTTCGAATCCTGCAGCGTAATCATGGTGGTAATTACAGGTTCGAGATAACGGCGCGAAGCTCTATGCGGGTGCTGGAAACCGTGCGAACGGCGAATGCCGTGACCTCGATCGCTCGATGTCACGGCGCACTGGCCGGCTCAGGTCGGACGCTTCTGGTGGTCCGTTCTCTGGTCGCCAGCTCAGTTGTGTCCTGTGCGGGCGGGAAGCTGCACGTCGCGGCGATAGTAGTGCCTGGGATCACCGGCCGGCGACTTGAACGGTACACCACATTGCTTGCGGCCGTGGATCTTGCAGCCCAGCGGGTAGCCCCAGGACGAATAGTACTCGGGAATGCGCATGGGATATTTGCTGCGCCCGAGCATCTGACGGCGCGGCACCCAGTATCTGGAATTGTAATACGGGTAATAGCCGGGGCGATCGTAGCTGTAGGCATACGGATCGGGACCGCCGGGCCACGTTCCACGCACATAAGTATAGCCGACGCGAGAGCGGGGCTGGTGCTTGACCGCTTTGACGGCCGAGCGCGGTGCGGCGGCATGCATGCCGTCGGCGAATACAGGCGCGACGCCGGAAAGGGCGAAGGTTGCGCAAGTTGCGGCCAGGGCCGCAAGAGACTTGGAAAGCATTACATCACTCCGGAACACATACGCTGACGCGAGGCCCATATTAAATCGCATAAAATTGAATAACAAACTGCTAATGGCTGACGGATTTCGGGCCGGGAATTCTGGGTGGGGCTGCAAATTTCAGCGGTCTTAAGCGAATTATCACCGTGTTCTGATTGGCTGGCCCAGTGAAGCCCGCAATTGGAACATCCAGTTTGTCTCGTCCACCACGCATCACGCCTACCAGCGATGCAGGCAGCGCTGCGGCGCCTGCCCGCAATCTCCTGGCCGAGCGCCTCCGGGCGGAGCCCGCGCGTACGCGCGGCGGTGCCGTGGCACTTCGCCAGAGCTTGCGCCATATGCCGGCAGGGGTTGCCGAGCGCCTCGACGCGCTTGCCGCGCCGCCCGTTCCGGCCGCAGCGGTTTTGTCGGTCGCCGCGCCATCTGTCGCTCCAATGGGCTCTCCATTGGACGCTCATGTGGCCGCACCGCCTCTACCCATCGAGGCTCGCACCGATCGCGCGGCCGGCGACACGACGCCCGCACCGGAGATGGCAGTTTCCGGCGCAGGCAAGGCCGAGAAGCCTGCGAACCCTGCCGACAGCCAGCCCGCGCTCTTGGCCGTCGGCAGCCCTGGCAGCTCCGAGATCAATGCGGCGATCAGGCAAAGCCGCAGCGCGTTCATCGGGATTGGAATCCTGAGCTGCCTTATCAATCTGCTGATGCTGACCGGGCCGCTGTTCATGCTGCAGGTCTACGATCGGGTGATGACGTCGGGCAGCATGCCGACCCTGGTCGCATTGTCGGCGCTGACGGTCATTCTGTTTGCGATGAGTGGCTTCTTCGACGTCGTGCGAACACGTATCGTGGCGCGGGTAGGCGTTGAGATCGATCAGCGTCTTTCCGATCGTATATTCCGTGCCTCGCTGAAACGCAGCATCAGGCAGCAGGGCGCTTCCGTGACGGCGCTCCGCGACCTGGATGCTGTGCGGCAGTTCGCATCCGGTCCGGCGCCGACAACTTTCTTCGACGCGCCGTGGACACCGATATACCTGCTCGTCATTTTCCTGGTTCATTGGGCGCTGGGGCTTGCCGCGCTGGTCGGCGCAGGATTGATCGTCGCCATTGCGATCGCGAGCGAGAGGGCGGCCCGCGAACCGCTCGCGGAAGCCAACATCGCGGCGGCTAAGAGCCTCGAAATGGCCGACAGCGCGCAGCGCAATGCCGAGGCGCTTGCCGCAATGGGCATGGTAGAGGCGTTCCGCCGGCGCTGGCAGGCTGCGTCCTCCAACGCACTCGCCTGGCAGATCCTCGCCTCGGATCGCCTGGGTACGGCCTCCTCGCTGTCGAAGTCCATCCGCCTGCTGCTGCAGTCGATGATGCTCGCCGTGGGCGCGGCGCTGGCCATCAGCGGGGACATCAGCGCGGGCTCGATCATCGCGGGTACGATCATTTTCGGGCGGGCGATGGCGCCAGTCGAGCAGGCCGTGGTGCATTGGAAGTCGTTCGTCAAGGCGCGCGAGGCATTCGAGAAACTCGCGAAACTTCTGCGAGACGTGCCGGAGCTACCGGTGCGGACCGAACTGCCGCCGCCGAAAGGTCATCTGACGGTCAGTCAGTTGCGGGTGGCAGCACCCGACTCCGGCAAGCTGATCCTCGCCAACCTTGGTTTCGAGGTGAAGCCCGGGGAGGTGTGCGCGGTGATCGGACCTTCCGCGTCGGGCAAGTCGACTCTGGCGCGGGCGCTCGTCGGGCTGTGGCCGCCCGCGGGCGGCAAGATCGCGGTCGATGGGGCCGATCTCAAGCAATGGAATCCGGAAGCGCTCGGCCAGTACATCGGATATCTGCCGCAGGACGTGGAGCTGTTCGCGGGCACGGTTCGCGACAACATCTGTCGGTTTCGGAAGGACGCTACGGATGGCCTGATCGTCGACGCCGCGAAGATGGCTCACGCGCACGAGCTGATCGTGGGGTTGCCACAAGGCTACGACACGCAGCTCGGTGCATTCGGGACGTATCTGTCAGCGGGACAGCGCCAGCGGATCGGTCTTGCACGGGCGCTCTTCGGCAACCCGGCGCTGGTGGTGCTGGACGAGCCGAATGCTAATCTCGATCGGCTCGGCGACGAGGCGCTGACGGCTGCTCTGGCCGGCACGAAGGCGCGGGGCCAGGCGGTGGTGCTCATTTCGCATCGGGTGCAGGCGATCGGTATTGCCGACAAGCTGTTGTTCATTGATCGCGGTGTGCAGCGCGCTTTTGGCCCGCAGGCCGAGGTGATGAAATTGTTCCGGCAAAGTGGAGGGGCGGTTGACGGCGGGCCTCCACCTCGGACAGCGCAATCGACAGGGCCGCAGCAGCAGGCACAGAGTATCAAGGTGGTTACGCAGCGCACAGCGGCGGCTTCGGGTGCTCCAACAGAAACAAGGGTGGCGGGGAAGCCATGATCGAGCGCGCGCTGGGTCTCAATCCACTCAAGGCCGATTGGCAGACTTCGGAGCCGTGGGTGAGGCTCGGCACGCGTGCGGCGGTTTTCATGTTCGGCGGTGGCGTGCTCGTCACTGCCGTCATTTCGATCACGGGGGCCGTGGTGGCGCCCGGCACGGTGACGGTCGAAGGCAACTACAAGTCGGTGCAGCATCTGGATGGCGGCATCGTCTCGAAGATCCTCGTCAGGAACGGCGATGTCGTGCGGCGGGGCGACGTGCTGCTGCGGCTCGAGGCGACAACCGCGCAGGCCAATCTCGCCATCGTGACGGGCCGCATCCAGGACCTGATGGTCCAGCAGTCGCGCCTCGTCGCCGAGCGTGACCGCAAGGCCAGCTTTGCGCTTCCGGAGGCAGTGAAGCCGTTCGAGAACGATGCGCAGATCGCCGACGTCATCGCGACGCAGCGCGCGCTGTTCGCGGCGCGCCGGGCGAGCCACGAGGGAGAGCTGTCGGTGTTGCGCCAGAGGCTCGAGCAGGCCGAGGCGCTGATGACCGGCCAGGAGATGGAGCTCAAATCGCGACGGCGTCAGCTGCAGCTCTCGACAAAGGAGCTCGGCAACGTCGAGCCACTGTTCGCCAAGGGGTTCGCTAGCCAGCAAAGGCTCGGCAATCTGCAGCGCGAGCAGGCGCGGCTCGAGGGCGACGTCGGCAGACTGGTGGCGGATATTGCGCGCAGCAAGGGCTCGATCGCGGAGGCCGGGCTCAGGATCGCGCAGGCCGCCAAGGACCTGACGCAGAGCGTGGTGGATGATCTTCGCAAGGTTCAAACGCAGTTTTCGGAGGCCGACGAGCAACGCAAGACCTACGCCGACAAGCTCGCGCGTGTCGAAATCCGCGCTCCTGAAAACGGTCGCGTCCACGCGCTGGCGGTCCATACGGAAGGTAGTGTGATCCAGCCTGGAACAGCGGTGATGCAGATCGTTCCCGATGGCGGGCAGCTCGTCGTCGAGGCGCAGGTGCAGCCGCAGGACATCGACAAGGTAAGGCAGGGCCTGGCGGCCTCCGTGCTGTTCCCCGCGTTCGATGCCCGCACTACGCCGCGGTTGACGGGGCGTGTGTCGAGTGTGTCCGCCGCAGAACTTACGACGCAGCAGGGCCGGACCTATTTCACTGCGCGTGTCGAAATTTCGCCGGAGGAGCTGGCGCGAGTGGGATCGATGCACAAACTCGTGCCGGGTATGCCGTCTGAGGTTTATATCGAGACCGCCTCGCGCTCGATCCTCAGCTATTTCCTCAAACCGCTGACAGACGCGATGACGCGGGCGTTCCGGGATTGATGCAGGCAGCGTCTACTCTGGTCGCAGAAGCACGTGCTTCTTTCTGCCGAGCGAGAGCTTGACGACGCCATCGCCCGTCAGGGTCGCGGAATTCAGTTGCAGCTTCTCGTCGGTGACGGGTTCATCGTTGACGCGCAGTCCGCCGCCTTGGATCTGACGGCGTGCCTCGCCGTTGGACTTGACGAGACCGGACTTCACGAAGGCGGCGAGTACGCCGATGCCGGCTGCGAACTCCGAAGCGGGGATCGTCACCGAGGGAAGATCGGTCGCCAGCGCGCCCTGCTCGAAGGTCTTGCGCGCGGTCTCGGCGGCGGCATCGGCCTTATCGCGACCGTGGATCAACGCGGTGGCCTCGGTCGCCAGCACCTTTTTTGCCTCGTTGATGTCGGCGCCGTGGAGCGCCGCCAGACGCGCGACCTCGTCGAGCGGCAGCAGCGTGAACAGCTTCAGGAAGCGGCCGACGTCGGCGTCCTCGGTGTTGCGCCAGTACTGCCAGTAGTCGTAGGCGCCGAGATGGTCCTCGTTGAGCCAGACGGCACCGGCGGCGGTCTTGCCCATTTTGGCGCCGGAGGCGGTGGTCAGCAGCGGGCAGGTCAGCGCGTAGAGCTGATGGGTGCCCATGCGCCGGCCGAGGTCGATGCCGGTGACGATGTTGCCCCACTGGTCGGAGCCGCCCATTTGCAGGTTGCAGTTATACCGCCGCGCCAGCTCAACGAAGTCGTAGGCCTGCAGCAACATGTAGTTGAACTCGATGAACGACAGCTCCTGCTCGCGGTCGAGGCGGAGCTTGGCGCTGTCCATCGTCAGCATGCGATTGACCGAGAAGTGCCGGCCGACATCCCGGAGAAACTCGATGTAATTGAGCGGGGCCAGCCACTCCGCGTTATCGGCCATCACGGCGTCGGTCTTGTTCGAGCCGAACCGAAGAAGCTTTGCGAAGACGCCCTTGATGGCGTTCTTGTTGGCTTCGATCGTCTCGATGGTCAATATCCGGCGCGTCTCGTCGCGGCCGGATGGATCGCCGACACGAGTAGTGCCACCGCCCATCAGGGCGATCGGCTTGCCCGCGCCCGTCACCTGCATCCAATGCAGCATCATGATCGACAGGAGATGGCCGATGTGCAGCGACGGCGCGGTGCAGTCGTAGCCGACGTAAGCCACGAGGTCGCCCTTCGCGGCCAATCCATCGAGGCCGGCGTTGTCCGAGCACTGGTGGATGTAACCGCGCTCCGTCAGGATGTTCAGGAAGTCGGACTTGTGGGTCGGCATGGTGTAGGCTCGGTCTCTCGGATTTTCTGTCCGCGCTCTTGCAGAAGGGGCGCGAGACTACATGCACAGGATGGCCGCGATGGGCAAGCAAGCGTTGACCGCGCCGATGCGCGCTATCGGCCTGATGAGCGGGACATCGCTCGACGGTATCGACATCGCGCTGATCGAGACGGACGGCGAGAGCCGTGTGCGGCGGATGTCCGGCGTCAGCGCGCCGTATCCGGAGGCGTTCCGGATCAAGTTGAGGCAGGCGATAGGCGACGCGCAAAGGGCGGGCGACCGGAGCCAGCGGCCGGGATGCCTGGGGGAAGTGGAACGGGAGCTCACCGAGCGCCACGCAGACGCGGTGCTGCGGTTCATCGGCAATCTCGCGCTGCAGCCTTCGGCTATCGATCTCATCGGCTTTCACGGGCAGACAGTGCTGCACCGGCCGGAAGCGGGGATAACGCTTCAGCTCGGCGACGGGGCGCTGCTCGCGGAACTGACCGGCATCGACGTGGTTCACGACATGAGAGCGGCCGACGTGGCGGCTGGCGGGCAGGGCGCGCCGCTGGTGCCGGTCTACCATCGTGCGCTGGCAGCACCGTTGCCGCAGCGACCGCTCGCGATGCTCAACATCGGTGGTGTGGCGAACGTCACCTGGATCGGGCGGGACGGCCAATTGCTGGCATTCGACACGGGGCCTGGCAACGCCATGGTCGACGACTGGATGATGGCTCGAGCGGGGCAGGCGTGCGACCTGGATGGGGAGATGGCTGGCCGTGGCCGTGCGCACGAGGCCTACGTGGCCGAATATCTGCGGCACTCGCATTTCTCCGCAGGGCCGCCGAAGTCGCTCGACCGCAACGCGTTCGCAGTCGAGATGGTGAGCGAGTTGTCGCTGGAGGACGGGGCAGCCACGCTTACCGCCTTTGCCGCCGCAGCCATCGCGCGGGCCCGGGAGCACATGCCGGTGGAGCCGCAGTTGTGGGTTATCTGCGGTGGGGGGCGGCGCAATCGTACATTGATGAGCATGATCGCGGGGCTCGTGGAGAACGCGGTGGTGCCGGCGGAGGCCGTCGGGCTCGACGGCGATACGATAGAGGCGGAGGCTTGGGCTTATCTGGCGGTGCGCTCGTGGAGCGGGCTGCCGCTGACCTATCCCGGCACAACCGGCGTCGAGGTGGCGATGACCGGAGGGGTGCTGGCGCGGCATCAGGCGTGATAGGCTGAGGACGGACGGCAGCGTCGGAATGCTGTCGGAATCTCCTGGGGGCGCAAATGGGACTGTTCAGGCCGGTGTTCTTTTTCGTGCTTGCATTCTTCGCGGCGGTGGCCTTGTTCATCGGCGCCGTGACGCTGTTGACCAGTCTGCAAAACGGCGCGATCTCGGTCAGCTACACCATGCACGGGCGGGCGATCGAGGAGACGATCAGTCGGGCCGCGGACACTGCGGGCTTCTGGCGCTACGTCGGCCTGTGGGCTGGGTTGCCGCTGGTGTTGGGCGCGGGTGGGTTGTGGTATTCGGTCAGGAAGTTGCGGGGGGCAACTTAAGGGACGGTGCGCTTTAATTATCGCGTCCTGGTGGGCTTGCGAGCCTCAATCCACGATATCGCGGAGCGTCCGCTCGATGCCCTTGGTGACGCGGGCAAGCCGAGCGTAGTCCAACTTGTCGGGCGTATCGGTCGCCTTGTGATAGTGCGCATAGCGGAACAATGCGGTGTCGGTGATCATCACCGCTGGAATTCCCAGCGCGTCGAATGATGCATGGTCGGACCAGGCGATCCCGCGAATGAACGAATGGGCGATGCCGCCGATCGACGGGAAGGCCGTGTGGCGGCGGAACGATCCGATAGCGCGGTGGACCAGCTCGCGTCCGCGAGGCATTCCGACGAATGTGATGAAGTTGCCGGTGTCGCTGTAAACGAAATTCAGCGGCGTTGGGAACCGTTGCGTTCCGGGCTCGTCGAAGTAGGCACCGATGGTCTCGATGGAGATCATGCCGGCGACCGTCTCGCGTGCCGTCACCATCCGGGCAAACTGCACGGAGCCCATCATGTCGGTGCCGAAGCTCGGCCGTTCCTCGTTCACGAAGAAGACGAGGCGCAGGAGGTGGCGGGCGGGCGTATGGTCGCGCAGCAGACGCGCTAGCTCGAGCAGTGCAGCAACGCCGGAGCCGTTGTCGTTGGCGCCGGGTGCGATGCCCGCCGAATCATAGTGTGCGCCGACGACGAACGAAGGCCGTCTGCCGCGGGGATCGCCAAGCGTGACGTGGATGTTGCGGACCTTGTCCACCTTCTGGCCGGTGACCGTATACTCCTGGCGCTCGACGGCGTAGCCGAGGCCCGCTAGTCGGCGCTCGATGTAGATTGCCGAGGCCTCGAGGGCCTCGGGATGGTCCATGTTGTGGGGAAAGCTGGCAACGGCGACAACGTGGTTGCGCAGCTCAATCGCCAGCGCCTTTTCCTCCCGCGTCTCGAGCGGAAGCGGGCCTTCGTGGCCATAAATCGGCAGGTAGGCGAAGTAGCGCAGGACCAAAAAGCCGGTCCAAAGCAGGGCCAGCGCGACGAGCACAATGGGGACGGTCGATTTACGCAAAGCTCATCCCTGCCGGCCCGGTTGCCAGAAGTCCGGGCCCTCTACCTTTCTGCTTTCGCCTTCTCGGCGAGGATATCGATCATCCGCTCGTCCACGTAGTTGCCGACGAGGTCGACGAGGGGCTCGGTCAAGTCCTCCTGGTTTTCGCCAGTGAAGAAGTGGTTCGCGCCGGGCACGATGGAGTGGGTGATCTTGATGCCCTTTTGTGTCTTCGTCTTGGCGGCAAGCTCGGCCACCGAAGCCGTCGGCACGACGCGGTCGCGCTCGCCGTTGACCATCAGGCCGGAGGCGGGGCAGGGAGCGAGGAACGAGAAGTCGTAGATGTTGGCTGGTGGGGCCACGCAGACGAAGGCGTCGATCTCGGGCCGGCGCATCAGCAATTGCATGGCGATCCAGGTGCCGAAGGAGAAGCCGACGATCCAGCAGGCCTTGGCGTCCGGCTTGACGATTTGGAGCCAATCAAGCGCGGATGCGGCGTCAGACAGCTCGCCTGGGCCGTTGTCGAAGTAGCCCTGGCTGCGGCCGACGCCACGGAAGTTGAAGCGCAGGGTGGAGAACCCGCGGTCATGGAACATGTAATAGAGCTGGTGGATGACGGGATTGTTCATCGTGCCACCGAACTGCGGATGGGGATGCAGGATCAGGGCAATCGGCGAGCGGGGATCGGGCTCGTGATGGTAGCGTGCTTCAAGGCGGCCGGCAGGGCCGTTGATGATAAGCTCGGGCATTTGACCTCTGGCTGTCTCGCGGACCTTTTGCGGTATCCCGAAGTCGGCGAAATGCCGGCAGGCCATGCCGGCGCCGGATGCGCCGTCAAGAAAACTTGACTTGGTGGCTCGGGATTACCATATACCGTTATGAAGATGGACCCGTTCGAAATCGGCGGGAGCTATTCCAGCCTTGAGCGATGCGGTTCCCGTGGGCGGCCGTCATAGCACATAACGGCCGCTCGATGACAAGTGTTGCAAGCGGTTGTGGGATGCAGGCCGGACAGTGATGCCGGCAACCGGAGTCGAGTCGTGGAGCTCACTACCAGAGGGCGGTATGCCGTGATGGCGATGGCGGACCTGGCCAAGCATGGCCAGGAGGTTGCTATGCCGCTGTCGGCAATTTCCGAACGGCAGCATCTGTCGATCGCCTATCTCGAGCAGATTTTCATCAAGTTGCGACGCGCTGGTCTCGTCGACAGCGAGCGCGGGCGGTCCGGTGGCTATCGGCTGGCGCGTGCGGCTGCCGACATCATGGTCGCCGACGTCATGCGCGCGGTCGAGGAGGATACCCGTATGACCCGCTGCCACGGCGAGGCTTCGTCGGGCTGCGTGGGTGAGCATCGCTGCCTGACGCATGGTCTATGGGATGCGCTCGGCGATCATATTCATGGTTTTCTGTCGAACGTCAGCCTGGAGGGCGTGCTCAACGGGCGTCTCGGGCCAGTTCCTGCTGGGGCGCCTGTCGTGGCGTCGGTCGATGCCGCATCCCGGCCCGGGGCGGCATCATGAGCATCAACCCGCGCGCCTACCTCGATCACAACGCCAGCGCTCCGCTGCGGCCGGAGGCGCGCGCGGCCATGATCGCGGCGCTCGATCTCGACGGGAATGCGTCGTCGGTTCACGACGAGGGGCGGCGTGCCCGTGCGGCCATCGAGGACGCGCGCGAGGCGGTTGCGGCGGTGGTCGGCGCCAAGGCCGAGGAGGTGGTGTTCACCTCGGGTGCGACGGAAGCGAACAATTGGGCCATTCGATGTGCTGCGACACGGTTGGTGGTCGGGGCGAGCGAGCATGACAGCGTGCTGGCGCCGGCACGGTTGGTCGATCCAGGCCTCGTCGTGTTGCCGTGTGATTCGGAAGGTGTCGTCCAGGTTCCGGCAGCGGTGTTTGCGGCAGGGCAGGCCGGGACAGGGCGCGGCTGTCTCAGCCTGCAGTTCGCCAACGGCGAGACGGGGGTCTTGCAAGAGGTTTCCGGGCCGGGCGCGTCGGCGCGGGCCGCGGGCTTCGTCGTGCATTGCGATGCCGTGCAGGCGGTTGGGCGCGTGGGTGTCGATTTCGCCGCGCTGGGCTTGGATCTGATGTCGGTCTCGTCGCACAAGCTCGGTGGGCCGAAGGGCGCGGGCGCGCTCGTGATCCGTGATGGGCTCGACTTGCCGGCGTTGCTGGCAGGCGGCGGACAAGAGCGCCGGCGGCGCTCGGGGACGGAGAATGTGCCTGCCATAGCTGGTTTCGGTGCGGCGGCAAAAGCTGCGCAGAATCAGCTCGGGCTGATGCACGAGGTCGCTCGATTGCGTGATTTGCTCGAAGCCGGAATTGCGTCCATCACGCCGGATGCCGTGGTGATCGGCGAGGGGGCGACACGGCTTCCCAATACTTCGTGTGTCGCACTGTCGGGCGCGGATGCGGCCAGTCTGCTGATCAAGCTCGATCTGGCAGGGGTGGCGGTCAGTGCCGGCTCGGCTTGCTCGTCGGGCAAGATCGGCGCAAGCCACGTGCTGACGGCGATGGGGATCGACGATCGGCTGGCCCGCGGAGCTATCCGCGTCAGCATGGGCCATACGACGACTTCTGACGACGTGAATCGGTTCCTGGCGGCATGGGAAGCAATCCACGCGAAGGCCAGGAACGTTCAGTGCAGTAGATGGGATTTCGAGGCGGCGCCGGACAGGCTGCCGCTCGGGCAGACAAGTGCAGGAGAATAGATATGCCGGCCGTGCAGGAGACCATCAAGCAGGTCAAGAATCTCGACGTCGACCAGTATAAATACGGTTTCGAGACCGACATCGAGACGGTGCGCGCCGAAAAGGGCCTGAACGAAGATACCGTCCGCTTCATCTCAGCCAAGAAGAATGAGCCGGAGTGGATGCTGTCTTGGCGCCTCGATGCGTTCGAGCGCTGGAAGACGATGCGGGAGCCGGATTGGGCGAAGGTCAGCTATCCGAAGATCGACTTCCAGGACCTGTACTATTACGCCGCGCCCAAGAGCACCGAGGGGCCCAAAAGCCTCGACGAGGTCGATCCCAAGCTGCTCGAGACCTACGCCAAGCTCGGCATACCCCTGAAGGAGCAGGAGATCCTCGCCGGCGTCAGGCGGCAAGAGGAAAAGAGCGCGCTCGACGAAGATTCTGGCGGGGAGTACGCGACCGGGAAGGTGGCGGTGGATGCCGTGTTCGACAGCGTCTCGGTCGTCACGACGTTCAAGAAGGAGCTGGCCAAGGCTGGCGTCATCTTCTGCTCCATCTCGGAAGCCATGCGTGAGCATCCCGAGCTGGTGCGCAAATATCTGGGTTCTGTGGTGCCGCAGTCCGACAACTTCTACGCGGCCCTCAATGCAGCCGTGTTCTCGGATGGCTCGTTCGTCTACATCCCGCCGAACACGCGCTGCCCGATGGAGCTGTCGACATACTTCCGGATCAACGAGAAGAACACCGGCCAGTTCGAGCGGACGCTCATCATCGCCGACAAGGGTAGCTACGTCAGCTATCTGGAAGGCTGCACCGCGCCGATGCGCGACGAGAACCAGCTTCACGCCGCCGTCGTCGAGTTGATCGCGCTGGACGATGCCGAGATCAAGTATTCGACCGTTCAGAACTGGTATCCCGGCGACAAGGACGGCCGGGGCGGGGTCTATAACTTCGTGACGAAGCGCGGTGATTGCCGTGGTGTGAACTCCAAGATCTCGTGGACGCAAGTCGAGACCGGCTCGGCGATCACGTGGAAGTATCCAAGCTGCATCCTGCGCGGGGACAACTCGAGGGGTGAATTCTACTCGATTGCGATCTCGAACGGCTATCAGCAGGTCGACAGCGGCACCAAGATGATCCACCTCGGGCGTAACACGTCGAGCCGGATCATTTCGAAAGGCATCGCGGCCGGCCATTCGCAGAACACCTATCGGGGGCTCGTTTCCGCTCATCGCAAGGCGACCGGAGCGCGTAACTTCACGAATTGCGACAGCCTTCTCATCGGCGGCAATTGCGGCGCGCACACGGTGCCATACATCGAGGCCAAGAACGCCAGCGCGCATTTCGAGCACGAGGCGACGACCTCGAAGATCTCAGAGGATCAGCTGTTCTACGTGATGAGCCGCGGGCTGTCGTCCGAGGAGGCGATTGCGCTGATCGTCAACGGGTTCGTTCGCGACGTGCTGCAGCAGTTGCCGATGGAATTCATGGCCGAGACTCAGAAGCTGATCGGGATCTCGCTCGAGGGGAGTGTGGGTTGATGAGCTTCGAGTTGCCCGGGTTGGTGAGCTGCCTTTTTCACCTGTCGGGTGCCATCGAGCAGGCGACAGATGCGGAGGCGCATTTCAGCGATGTCGGCATACTCATCCTAGCGGGGGCGGTCGTCGCTCTGTTCGCAACAGCAGTTCAAGTTGCCCTGCACTGGCGCCGAGAGGATGGTCGCAATACGACTGAAGGGAGCGTGTGATGGGTGAGGATTTCTGGTTCAAGCCGAAGACGCACGGCTATGGGGGCTATCCGGCGAACTGGAAAGGCTGGGCTGCCATCGGTGTGTTCGCCGTCGTCCAGCTCTTTCTGGTCGTCGGTCTCCTGGTGCCGGTTACGGTGTGGGGGCAGCCGCCCGGGCTCACTGCAATCGCGGTATTCATGCTCGGGACTGCGGTCATCACGGCGGCATTCATCAGCGTGACTAAAAGCAAGACAGATGGTGAATGGCGCTGGCGATGGCCGAAGGTGTGAGAAAGTCTATTAGGATCAATATAGTGCTTCTTAAGAGTGAATTGCTTCGCGAGAATCGGAATGGCCAAAGAGCAACTGTCCTATGGTTAAAAAAAGATGAACAGAGGGTCATGGCGTGAGTGTTGCCTTTGGAGTACACTTTTTGGATAGACCGGGGAGGCTTCGGTCGCGGGCGCGCAATCAGCGGGGTGCGTCCATGTAGTTTCATCCGCTGACTTCTAGTGGAGGATCACAATGTCTCTGAATATCGCGCAGCTAGAGCAGTCGTGGCTTCAGGCCGAGGCGATAGCCGATGAGGCCACGCGCGAGGTGAGACAGTTGTCGGAAGAACTTCAGCGCCAGAACTCCAAGGTCGTAGACGCCGGTCAGGTCAAGATCCTGCTGGTGACGGCTGAGCAGGCCCGCAGCCGCCAACTCGAGGCGGAGCGCATGGCCAGCGCGGCATTCGACCTGCTCTGGCAGGCAAAATCGCAAGGGCAGCAATCGGTTCATGCTTGAGATCAAGGATCTGCACGTCAAGCTCAGTGACGAGGACAAGCCCATAATCAAGGGCTTGTCGCTCACCATTCCCAAGGGCGAGGTGCACGCGGTGATGGGGCCGAACGGCTCCGGTAAATCAACTCTGGCGCACGTATTGGCCGGCCGTGGAGGCTACGAGGTCACAAGCGGCGATATTCTCTGGAACGGAGAAACGCTACTCGGCTTGTCGCCGGACGAGCGCGCGGCGAAGGGCGTGTTCCTGGCGTTCCAGTATCCCATGGAGATTCCTGGTGTCGCGGGGCTTACATTCCTGCGCACGGCGATGAACTCCGTCCGCAAGAAGCGTGGACAGAAAGAGTTGACGACGCCGGAGTTTCTCAAGGTCATCCGTGAGAAGGGCAGCAAGCTCAACATCGACGTGGAGATGCTGAAGCGGCCCGTCAACGTCGGCTTTTCAGGTGGCGAGAAGAAGCGCGCGGAGATACTCCAGATGGCGCTGCTGGAGCCGACGCTGTGCGTGCTCGACGAGACGGATTCCGGGCTCGATATCGATGCGCTCAAAGTCGTCTCGGACGGTGTCAACGCGCTGCGCTCGCCCGAACGCTCGATGATCGTGATTACGCACTATCAGCGGCTGCTGAACTATATCGTGCCCGATCGCGTGCATGTACTGGCCGGAGGCGTGATCCAGAAATCCGGGCCGAAAGAACTCGCCCTCGAGCTCGAGAAGTCGGGCTACGCAGAGTATCAGATCAAAGCAGCCTGACGGCTTGGTCCAACCCAAAAACGGCAAAGGCAGGGTATCGAGACCATGTCCACCACAGTCTTGTCCGCTATCAGGCCCGCACCCGTAAAAACGGCGGCGGAGCGTGCGCTCAGCGAGGCGTTTTCAAACGCTTCTGCCGCTTTGCCCGGTACGGGCTGGGTCTCGGCGGTTCGGGCCGATGCGATGCGGCGGCTGGAGGCCAGCGGCCTGCCGACGCGGCGCGTAGAGGCTTTCAAGTACACGGATCTTCGCGAGCGGATCAAAGAGGCTTTCGGGCCAGCGGTCGCGCCGTCGCGCGTCGATAACGAGGCGATCGAGGCGGCTTTGGGGGAGCTCGCGGACCTCGATGCCGTGCGCATCGTGCTGGTCGATGGCGTCTACTGCGCGGAGCTGTCGTGCCTGGAAGGGCTTGGCGATGAGGTCGAGCAGATGCCGCTCGGCCCGTTGCTGCGAAAAGCGCCGTCGTGGCTCGAAGGCAAGTTCGCCGCTGGGAGATTTCCAGAAGAGACAGCGCTCACTGCGCTCAACACGGCCTTCATGAGCGATGGCCTGCTGATCAAGGTCAAGCCGGGCCAACGGGGGGCGAAGCCGGTGCTCATCGTATCGGTGGCGGCGGGGGCGGAAGCATCGACGACGGCGCTGCGACATGTCGTGGCGATGGAGGCGGGTTCGGCGATGACGCTGATCGAGGCCTTCGTCGCATTGCCGGGGGCGTCAACCAAAGGAATCGTGAGCGCAATCACCGACGTGACGGTAGCCGATGGTGCCGATCTCACGCACGTGAAATGCGTCTTCGACAAGGCCAGTGCGGCGCATCTGGGCGGCTGGGTCGTCAAGCTCGGAGCGAACGCGCGCTATCGCGGGTTCCAGCTCACGGCCGGTCCCAAGCTCGTGCGAAACGACATCGGCGTGGAGATGGAAGGCGAAGGCTCGAAGCTCGACATTTCCGGCGCGTTTCTCGGCCGGGATACGAACCATATCGATACTACGCTCGTCGTCGATCACAAGGTTCCCGGTTGCGAGAGCCGGGAGCTGTTCAAGGGCGTGCTCGCGGATCGTGCGCGCGGGGTCTTCCAGGGCAAGATCATCGTGCGGCCAGGGGCTGACCGGACCGACGGCAAACAGATGGCGCGGGTGCTGCTTTTGTCGGACGACGCCGAGTTCGATTCCAAGCCCGAGCTCGAGATATACGCGGATGACGTTGCTTGCGGGCACGGCGCCACTGCCGCAGCACTCGACGACGATTTGATGTTCTACTGCCGCTCGCGGGGGATCCCGGAGGCGCAGGCGCGTGTGCTTCTCATCGAAGCCTTCATCGGCGACGCAGTGGAGAAGCTCGAGGACGACGCGGTGCGCGAGGCGCTGATGCAGGTGGCGCGGCTGTGGCTTGCGGGAGGTGGCTCATGACGGGATCTTCCTCGATTGCGGCCGGCTTCGACGTAGAGCGCTATCGCGCGGATTTTCCGATCCTGTTCCGCGAGATCTATGGCAAGCCGCTCGTCTATCTCGACAGCGCGGCGAGCGCGCAGAAGCCCAAGCAGGTGATCGAGGCCATGGATCAGGCCTTGCGCTACGAGTACTCGAACGTCCATCGCGGTATTCACTATCTGTCGAACACGGCCACTCAGCATTACGAGGACGCTCGCGAGACGGTGGCGCGCTTTCTCGGCGCGGGCTCGCCCGAGGAGATCGTCTTCACGAAGAACGTGACGGAGGCGATCAATCTCGTTGCGTTTTCGTGGGGCATGGAGAACATCAAGCCCGGCGACGAGATCGTGCTTTCGATCATGGAGCATCACTCCAATATCGTGCCTTGGCATTTTCTGCGTGAGCGCAAGGGCGCGGTGTTGAAGTGGGCGCCGATCTCGGATCGTGGCGAGTTGCTGGTCGACGAGCTCGAGGCGCTCTTGACCAAGCGCACGAAGATGATCGCGATCACCCACATGTCGAATGTGCTCGGCACGCTGGTGCCGGTCGAGGAGATCGTCAGGATCGCGCACGCCCGCGGAATACGCGTGCTCGTTGACGGCGCGCAGGCGGCGGTCCACATGCCGGTGGATGTGCGTGCGCTCGATTGCGATTTCTACGCGGTGACCGGTCACAAGCTGTACGGCCCGACCGGCATCGGGGTGCTGTACGGCAAAAAGGCGCTGCTCGAGAAGTTGCCGCCATTTCTCGGTGGTGGGTCGATGATCGAGAGCGTGACTGTCGATCAGGTCACCTACGGCTCGCTGCCGAACCGGTTCGAAGCCGGCACACCGCCGATCGTGGAGGCGATCGGGCTCGCAGCCGGGGTCAAGTATATGATGGACATCGGACGCGCGGAGATCGCGGCTTACGAGAACGAGCTGGGGAGGTATGCCCACGAGCGGCTCGGGGATCTCAACTGGCTGAAGATCCACGGCACGGCGCCTGGCAAGGGGGCAATCGTTTCCTTCACGATGGACGGTCTGCATCCGCACGACATATCGACGATCGTGGATCGGTCGGGCGTCGCGATACGGGCCGGGCATCATTGTGCGCAACCGTTGATGGAGCGGCTTGGCGTACCGGCGACGTGCCGGGCGTCATTTGCGCTCTACAACACCAAGGCCGAGGTCGATGCGCTTGCCGAAGCGCTGATCAAGGCGCATGAGTTCTTCGCCTGACGCAGGCGAAAATATGGATCTTACCGGTGGGCGCACGGCCAGCCAGCCAGACGCAGCCTGTGGTATTCCCTGTGGTAGTCAAGGAAGCTGGGTAGAGGCCATGGACGACAACAGAGCCGAGCATGATCCGGTCGTCGATCTCGGGCATCGGCCAGAGCTTGATCGTGAAGGCGCGGCAACTCCGCCAGTGCCGCCGCCGACGCCGCACCACGTGGCGAAGTCCTTGGAGGGCGGCGGTACGCCGGTGCCGGGGTCCAAGCTGTCGGCGGAAGAGCTCGATCAGTTGACTGCTGATATCGTCGCGGCGCTCAAGACCGTGAACGATCCGGAAATTCCGGCGGACATCTACGAGCTGGGGCTGATCTACAAGATCGACATCGACGACGACCGGATGGTCGCGATCGACATGACGCTGACCGCGCCGGGCTGTCCGGTTGCCGGCGAAATGCCGAAGTGGGTGGAGAACGCCGTGAATTCCGTTCCAGGCATCAGCGGGACCACGGTCAACCTCACGTTCGATCCGCCGTGGGATCAGAGCCGCATGTCGGAAGAGGCGCGGATCGCCGTCGGGATGTTCTGAGCGTTTGCCGCGTGCCCGGAACCCGCCAGCGACCGGCGCCTTCGGCCGAGGCTCAGTCGCGTGAACCTGACATCGCGCGTACCTGGACAAGGCTCGGGCGCGTGTTCGCCCAGTGGAGCAGGCAATGGCCAGCAATCTCTCCTCGATCGGGTTCCGTTTCGACAGCGCGGAAGCGTTCCAGGACACGATGGTGAAGCTAGCTCCACGGACGGTGGAGCGCATCGGTTGCGAGGCAGGCGACTATTCCGTCTGGCGCTCGCGCTCGGGCGCCGAGGTCTGGTTCCACCTGCCATTCCTCGGCACGGAGGATGCCGCCCAAGACATTGCCGGGCTATCGCCGTTCTACGAGGGCTCGAGCGACGTCGCCATCGAGGTGGTCGCGCGGATCAACCGTCCCGACGACAACGAGTTCGAGGGGGCGCTCACGGCGCAGGTGATCGATCCGGACGGGACCAACGATGGCTTTCCGATAACCTTCGATGCAGTGGATTTCGCCGCTCACGCGGCCGTTTCGCTGCCGTTCAAGGCGCGCGCGCGGATTGTCGGATTCGCACGGCACGTGCGAGCGTTCGCCGACGAGGCGGCCTATGGGGCCGACCAGTCCGGTCCGCTGGGCGAGATCGGGCTTGCTCCGCGTGCGTTCATACCTGTCGGCCAGTTCGCGGAGACTGCGGACGGGGAGGACGTAGAGGCGCCGGCCTCGACGGCGCTGTTGACCGGCTACATCAGCGAGCACCGTCGCCTCGTCAACGAGGTGACGGGCGAGGCATTCCACTGGATGCTGGTGGAGAGCCTCGCTGCAACATTCGATGTCGTCGCGGATCCGGAGATCGTGACCGGCGAGATCGTGGAGGGTGGGACCGTTGAGGTCGGATGCGTTCTGTTCGGGCGGCTGATGGAGAAGGCGTAGCGCTGCATCGTGAAGGTTGCTGGCCACGCGCCTAAGAAGTTGGCTGATCGCTGCGGCCGCCGATCTCGAGGCGCGGGCCACCGACGTCGGCGATGACGACGGACTGCGATGAAGCTCCGGCAGCGGTCTCGACCTTGATGGTTCGGCGGGGCTCTGGCCGCAATCGTGCGAGGTCGCGTCCCGTCGCGCCGTCGAGTGGACCCAAGCCAAGATGGGCGAGGACCGTGGGGGCGATGTCGACGACACCGGCAACGGCGGAGTTGGTGGCTCCGCACGGAAAGCCTGGGCCAGCGATCATCAGGAGCGTGCTCATCTCGAAGCGGTTCAGCCCGCCGTGAGTTCCCAGGCATCCCGCACCAATTGCGCCGTGGTGGCCGCGTCCTGCCACTCCGTGCCTGTCCAGGCCGTCGTCCGAGGCGAACGTGAAATAGATTGCGGGAGTGTGGGCGGGGGATCGCTCGTGCCACAAGCCGCCGAGGCTCGTGGACAGCGTGCCCGGCACGGGGCCCTCGACGTCGTTGCCGCCGGACATCATGACGTTTCCGATCCAGGGCTGCTCCAGGAGCCAGCGCGCGGCGCGCTCCAGTAAAGCGCTGTCGGGCGTGGTGGGCGTGAGAGAGCCGTAGCCGCGTCCGGCATAGACAAGATCGGCACCGACGAGGCGTTCGCGCCCGCCAACCGGAAATCGGGCGAGACGCATCTCACGGCAGACGTCGACGCTCGACGTCGCGGTGATCTGGCCGTGGTCGGAAGCGACGACCACGAGCGTCGTTTCCAGCCCCTGGCGGCGGTCGATGGCCTGCAATACGCGGGCAAGCCGACGGTCGGCCTGGCGCAGGGCGTTCTCCGTCTCGAGCGAGCCGATCTCGCGATAGCGCGAGGAGGCGTCGGGCTCGCAGAGCCAGAGCACTGCGACGGATGGTGCGAGCTCGCCCAGCACGTGCTCGACCATGATCCTGGTCGCAAATCGCATCTCGTCGAAACGAGGCAGCTCGCGTTCGGGGGGATAACCGAAGCGGGCGACGATCTCGTCCCAGGCTTTGGGGGTCGGCGTGGCGAGGCGGTCGACGGTCGAGAAGGTCCAGTGGCCATTACGGTTGGCGTCGGGGTCGAGCAAAGTCGAAGCCACGGGCGAGCCGGCATCGACGATGGCGAGGCTGCGGTTCGCGCGGGCAAGTGCGTCACCAAGGGTCGTGCCGGCCAGGATGCCGCCGGGCAGGGCCTGATGGGCGCCGCGAACCATGCGGTGGTCGGTCAGGTCGATGAGCCTGTCGCGCGCGATGGTGGGCCAATAGGCTTCGCTGCCGGCGACGCCGTGCCGGCCGGGCAGGAGGCCCGTGGCCATCGAGGCAGCCGCAGTGGCGGTTACGCTGGGGAATACGCTGCGGGCGTTCGAGAACGTCGTCGCGCGCTGCTGGAACTTTGTCAGACAGGGCATGACGTCGGCGGTCACCATGTCCGGCCGCAGACCATCGAGCACGATGATCATCACCTCGACCCGTCCCGACGACGTCATATCTCGCGCCTTGCCTCACTTGTGGGTTCGCCAAGCCCGAGCGAGCACTCCGTCTCGATGTCCTGTCTTGCTCAGCTCCAGGTGCGAATTCAAGCGGGGAGCGACCGGTCAGGCCATTCGGCCGATATGGATCAGTCACTATTTCCTAGTGCCGAGGGGCGGCTTGGCTCGAGGATGGCTTGTTGGTTTGCGGGCTGGTTTGCGGGCTTGCGTCGGCCAGTCCGTCATTGTCAAACTCGACCCGAGCCGAGGATGAGAAGCGGAAGGCTCGAGGCGAGCGGCCGGAGATCGGCGGTGCGCGAAAAAATTGCGGCGGAACCAAGGGAAGAAGCATGGTCTCGAAGGCAGGGAAGGCACAAGGTGGAGGCTGGTTCGGCGTCGCGGTGAAGCGCAAGGAGGATGCCAGCCTTCTCGCCGGGAAGGGCCGGTTCGTCGACGATCTCGATCCGCCTGGATTGCTGCACGCCGCGTTCGTCCGCAGCCCACATGCACATGCGCGGATCGCGTCGATAAACGTGACGGCTGCGGCCGCTTTGCCCGGCGTGCATGGCGTTTGGACGTGGAAAGACCTGCCGGAAGTGATGCGCGAGCAGCGTCTGCCGCTCTACGTGCCCAATCCGGCGATCCGGCAGGTGCGTAGGCAGCACCTGCTGGCGAAGGAGGAGGTCTGCCTCGTAGGCGAACCGGTTGCCGTGGTGGTAGCCGACAGTCGTTACGCGGCGGAGGATGCCGCGGCGCTCGTCGATGTCGACTACGAGATGCTGGAGCCCGTCGCGGACGTGCGCGCGGCCTTCGAGGACGCGAGCGTGACGGCGCATACCGGGGCTGCCGACAACATCGTCGCGCGAATTCCGATGCAATACGGGGACATCGACGCGGCGTTCGCGAAGGCAGCGCATGTTTTCAAGGACCGGATTTTTCAGCATCGCGGCGGGCCGTTCTTCATCGAGACGCGGGGGCTCGTGGCGCAGTTCGACGAGGCGTCGGGGAGCCTCACGGCGCACGTGGCCTGCCAGGGCGCGCACCGTCTCAAGCGGGCATTCATGGACATGCTCGATCTCGGCGACAATCAGGTGCGTGTGATCGCGCCGGAGGTCGGCGGTGGGTTCGGGCCGAAGGGCTCGTTCTATTGCGAGTATGCCTCGGTCGCGGCGGCTGCGATGGCGTTCGGCCGGCCGGTGAAGTGGATCGAGGACCGGCGCGAGAACTTTCATGTCACGCATCAGGAGCGCGACCAGTGGTGGGATCTGGAGATCGCGGTCGATGCGAACGCGCGCCTGCTGGGCTTGCGCGGGCGTCTCGTCCACGATAACGGCGCCTACATTCCGTGGGGCCTCGTGTTGCCGTGGATTGCCGCGACGACGGTGCCGGGGCCCTATGTGCTGCCGGCCTATCATCTCGATCTCGTCGTGCTCTACACGAACAAGACGCAGTGTACGCCGGTACGTGGCGCAGGACGACCGCAGGCGGTATTCGCGATGGAGCGTATGCTCGATCTCGTTGCTGCGAAGATGGGCATCGACCGCGCCGAGGTCCGGCGGCGAAACTTCATCCAGCCGAGCCAGATGCCCTACAAGGTCGGCATCGTGTTTCGCGATGGGCGGCCGGTGACATACGACAGCGGAGATTATCCAGAGAGCCAGCGGGCGGCGCTGGAGGCGGCGGATTGGGAAGGCTTCGCTGCGCGGCAGAAGGCGGCGCTCGCGGAGGGGCGGTACATCGGCATGTCCGTCTCGAACGCGGTCGAGGGCACCGGGCTTGGTCCCTACGAAGGGGCGACGGTGCGGATCTCGACGACGGGGAAGGTGACGCTGACTACGGGTGCCACTCCGCACGGGCAGGGCCACAAGACTGCGTTCGCGCAGGTCGTCGCGGATCAATTGGGCGTGTCGTTCGAGGACGTCACGGTGGTGACCGGCGACACGGGCGGTATTGCGCTCGGGATGGGGACGTTCGCTTCGCGGTCGGCTGTCAACGCGGGCAACTCGGCGCATCTGGCAGCGATCGAGGTTGCCGCGAAGGTGAAGAAGGTCGCCTCCGAGATGATGGAGGTGGCGGAGGCCGATCTCGAGCTGAAGGACGGCGCGGTGCATGTGAAGGGCGCGCCGGGGATGAGGAAGACGTTTCGCGAGGTCGCCAATCTTGCGGTCGGCATGTACGGCTTCTCGATGCCGGCACATCGCGATCCGGGGCTCGAGGCGACGGTATATTTCAAGCCGGATCAGTCCACCTATGCCTCGAGCTGCCATGTCGCGGAGGTGGAGGTAGATGTCGAGACGGGACACATAAAGATCAACCGTTTCATCGTCAGTCACGACTGCGGACGCGTCATCAATCCGCTGATCGTGGAGGGGCAAGTGATCGGAGGTGTGGCGCACGGCGTCGGCAATGCGCTGTTCGAGCGGCTGGTGCACGATGCGAACGCGACGCCGGTGTCGACTTCGTTCGCCGAGTATCTGATGCCGATGGCGACCGACATGCCGCCACGCATCGAGTTGCACCACACGGAGACGCCGTCGCCGCTCAATCCGCTTGGCGTCAAGGGGGCTGGCGAAGGTGGTACGATTGCGGCGATCGCGGCGATCGCCGGGGCGGTGGAGAACGCGCTGTCGCCGTTCGGTGTGCGGATCAGCGAGACGCCGCTCAGTCCGCAGCGTGTCGTGGAGCTTGTAAAAGCAGGGACGCAGCAATCGGTGTGAGAAGCCCGCCGCGGGGCATCAGCCGAACGCTGCCGCGACGGCCTTGCCGCAGGTGACGGTATCGGCGTTGCCGCCGAGGTCGCGGGTGCGAAGCGTCCGCTCGGCAAGGACGCGCTCGATCGCCTCGACGATCTCGGTGGCGGCATTCTTCTCGCCCAAGTGCTCCAGCATCATCGCGCCCGACCAGATCTGGCCGATCGGGTTGGCGATGCCTTGGCCCGCGATGTCGGGAGCGGAGCCATGGACCGGTTCGAACAGGGAAGGGTAACGCCGCTCGGGATCGATGTTGCCGGATGGCGCGATGCCGATGGTGCCGGTGCAGGCGGGGCCGAGGTCGGAGAGAATGTCGCCGAACAGGTTCGAGGCGACGACGACGTCGAACCAATCGGGGTGGAGCACGAAGTTCGCCGTCAGAATGTCGATATGATACTTGTCCCACCGCACATCCGGATAGCTCTTGGCCATCTCGACGACGCGCTCGTCCCAGTAGGGCATCGTGATGGCGATGCCGTTCGACTTCGTGGCCGAGGTGAGATGCTTTTTCGGGCGAGACTGGGCGAGCTCGAAGGCGAACTTCAGGACGCGGTCGACGCCGGTGCGCGTCATCACCGTCTCCTGTATCACGAACTCACGGTCCGTGCCGGGAAACGCGCGGCCACCGATCGCGGAGTACTCGCCTTCCGTGTTTTCCCGCACGACCCAGAAATCGATGTCACCGGGCTTGCGGTCGGCCAGCGGGCATTTCACGCCAGGCATCAGCCGGACCGGGCGCAGATTGACGTACTGGTCGAACTCGCGCCGGAAGAGCACGAGCGAGCCCCATAGCGAGACGTGGTCGGGCACGAGTGCTGGCCAACCGACGGCGCCGAAGTAGATGGCGTCGTGCTTTCCGATCAGCTCCTTCCAGTTGTCCGGCATCATCTTACCGTGCTCGACGTAGTAGTCGGCAGAAGCGAAGTCGAACCAGTCCTGCTCGATCTGAAAGCCGTGGCGGAGGGCGGCCTTCTCGAGCACGCGGATGCCTTCCGGCACGACCTCCCTGCCGATGCCGTCGCCGGGAATGACTGCTATGCGGTACTTTCTGGACACGGGGACCTCGCTGGTTGCACGGCCAGACACGATGATGGGATCGTCAAATGACGGCGATCGCAGATCTGAAGCAAGAGGAGATGGAATTTCTCTTCATAGCGGCCCATCGAGCGATCGGCTGCAGGCTTCGAGGCAGCCGGGCCGGATCGCACTTTTGCCTGCACGCAGCCGCCACACCACCCCGACGCGCGGGATACCTCGCAGCTCAGGCTCGACCAGGGGGAGGGCATTTGTTTGGCTGGTATCAGGTGCGTTTCGTTCCGCAGCGCAATCGGGTTTCAGGCGGGTCGTCGTCGTGCAGGTTTTCGATGATCTTAATGAGCGTCCTGCGGAATTCACGCATTTCGGCAGCCGACAGGCCGTCAGATGCCATGTCGTTCACATCGACAGCCAATGGAACGAGGCTGGCCTCGAGCGCC
This sequence comes from Devosia equisanguinis, assembly GCA_945862355.1. Lineage (GTDB taxonomy): Bacteria > Pseudomonadota > Alphaproteobacteria > Rhizobiales > Hyphomicrobiaceae > CAMDPA01. Next base: position 24,215 of record CAMAYR010000044.1, read on the forward strand.
CGGCCGGCGGGTGTGAGGTGGATATAGACCTTCTTGCGATCGCCCGGCTTCTGCCGACGCTCGATGTAGCCGAGCTTTTCCATCGCTTGCACGGCGGCGAATGTCGACGGGCGCATGACACCGGCCAGGCGGCTCAACTCGACCTGACTTATGCCATCATGCTTCCAAAGGATGCGAAGGAACGTCCAGTGCCCATGCGCGATCGACAGCCTCGCAAGTCTGGACTGCAAGGCGCGGACAAACGCCTTGCCCGCTTCCTTGACGAGATGGGCCGCGCGGTCGGACGTGTCTATCGCGCTCCTGGGGGAGCGCGCCGCGGCCGCCTTGGTGCGTTGCTTCGGGCTCATGCTGCGCGGCACATCCCTGAATGCTCAAGAGTGCGATCGACCGAGGTGGCACCACCGAGGGTGTGCAGAACACGATAAATCAAAGGCTAGAGGCATGCCGGCTATGCCACCTGCGCCGGAAGAGCGGAAAGGGCCGCGACGCTACCGTGTCACGGCTCTTTCACGGCGATGGGGCTTGGAGCCTTCAGCCCGCCAGCCGGACGACGCTCTTGTGCCCAGGCTCGAAGATCTCGACGACATCGCGGGCGATCGGTGAGTATGCGGCGTGCGTGCGCAGCAGCCATTTCGCGAAGCCGTCGGAGTTGTGGTGCTTCTTGCGCTCGTTGGGTAGGTCGATGCGTACATTCTTCTCGGCATCGCGGAAGACGCAGATCGGGTCGATACCCTGCTCGACCTTCTTGATCTCCCGGCGCAGCAAGCGGCGGAAGATGGCGATGCCCTGGTCGGAAGCGCCCAGGTTCTCCCGCGTTCGATCGGCGATCGAGCCCTGGGAAATCCAGGCCATCATGTCCTGGTTGTCGACGTTGTCGAGGATAAAATTGCCGTTCTCGTCTCTTTGGGGGACGTTGTAGACGTGCACCTGGTCGAAGAGCTTCTGGGCAACCGAAGCGCTCTTGGGGGGCACATATGCCGTGTACCACATATGCAGGGTGTGGGTGTCGTCGGCCGGTACGCGAATCTGGAAGGCATAATAGCGTGAAGTCTCATCGCCATTGCCGACCGATAGCATATTCGGGAAGACGACGGGGTGACCAACGCGCCAGTCGTCGGAATCCTCGGAATGCCCGCGCAGCAAACGGTGCTTGGTCATGCCGTACTCGAATTCGCGGAATGCGATCTTGTCGTGCGGGTCGGAGATGGCGAACTTGACACCCTCCTGCTCCTTGACGAACTCGTGATAGTGCCCGTGCAGCCATTCGGTGTGGATCGGGTCGAGCGAATTCTCCATGACCTGCAGCCAGTTCACGGGAACAAGCGAGCGGCCGAGCATTCGGATCGTGCCTTCGGCGACGAAGCCATCCCAGCGCGGCAGCAGCGGTCGCGGCTCCGGCCCCAGGTAGCCGAACAGCATGCCGTTCAGCTCCTCGACAGGGTAGCCGGCCACGCTCACCTTGTCCTTGAAGCAGGTGTGCTCGGGCTCGTTGGGCTGGCCGATGCATTTGCCGTCCCGGCCGAACTCCCAGCCGTGGTAGGGGCAGCGGACGCCGTCCTTGGTGGGAATGCCGTAGGCGAGCGAGGCGCCGCGATGTGGGCACTTCTCGCCGACGAGGCCGTAGCGGCCCTGTCGATCCCGATACAGTACGAGATCCTCGCCCAACAGCCGGATCGGCATCGTCCAGCGCGTGCTCAGCTCCGAGGTCGCGGCGAGCGGTTGCCAGTAGCGTCGGTGCAACTCGCCAGCCGGCGTGCCTGGGCCGATCCGCGTGAGAAGGTCGTTCTGCTCTGCCGTCAACATGGTCATCTCCCGTTATCGAAGCAGCAATTCGTGTGCCCATCAGCGCCTGGGCAGTGAGCCGATGTCCCTTGTCAGGTGGGCTCTGTTAAGTTAGTTGGCTAACATAATTGTCGGCTGGCGTCCAGCCGAGCAGCACGTGCGCACTGGCGCTGGAACCTTTGAGTGGAGGCCCGCATATGAGTGCGCGAAAACCGATCCGGCTCGGCGTCGTGGGGCTTGGTGCGGCAGGCCGGGCATTTCTGCCTGCCATCGCCAAACATCCTGCTTTCGAGCTGGTGGGCTTTGCCGACACAGTCGCGGATATCCGTGGCGAGATTACTTCCGAGACGGGCAGCGAAGGCTACGCGACGCTGAGCGAGTTGCTGAGCGGTGCCGAGCTCGATGCGGTTTACGTCGCGACGCCGACGGAGTTGCATCCCGAGCACGTCTCCGCCGCCATTGCTGCGGGCAGGCACGTGCTAACCGAGAAGCCGATGGCGCTCGGCGTCGAGCAGGCGCTGGCGATGGTGAAAGCGGCGGACGAAGCCGGCGTGGCGCTCGTCGTCGGGCACGCGCACGGGTTCGACCGGCCCATACAAGCCATGCGTGAGATCATCTCCAGTGGGCGGCTCGGCCGGGTGCGCATGGTGCAGACCTGGAACTACACTGACTGGATGTACCGGCCACGCCGACCCGACGAGCTCGATGTCGGGTTGGGCGGCGGCGTCACGTTCCGTCAAGGCTCGCATCAAGTCGATATCGTGCGGCTGCTCGGTGGCGGTATGGTGAGGAGCGTGCGGGCCTCGACGTTCGACTGGGACCCCGACCGAGCCTCGATAGGAGCTCACACCATTTTCCTTCAGTTTGCAGATGGTGCGACTGCGACCGCCGTATACAACGGTTATGGATACTTCTCGGCGATGGAGCTGTGTGGCGACGTGACGGAGTGGGGTTTCGTCGAGCCGATCGAGAAGCGGCAAAAGGTGAACCGGCCATCGAGTGGCCAGTCGAGTGCCGACGAGCTTGCAGCCAAGCGCAGCCGTGCCAAGAGCGCGATCCCGGCGTCGGCGCCGTTTCAGCCCACGTTCGGGGTCACGATCGTGAGCTGCGAGCGCGGCGACATCCGACAATCGCCGCGTGGGCTTTATGTCTATGACGCCAACGGGCGGGAGGAGATCGTTCTGCCGAACGACAAGAGCCCGCGCGAGATGGTGCTCGACGAGCTTCTGGACGCCATCACTGGGGCGCGGCCAGCCGTTCACGACGGGCGATGGGGGCTTGCCAATCTGGAGGTTTGCGTCGCAGCGATAGAGTCCGCGCGACTAGGCCGTGAGATCGAGCTGGTGCATCAAGTCGCGGCGCCGCAGTAGTGCGAAACAACGAGTGACTCGAACGGACATGAGCAGTGACAAGCCTTTCCGCGTTCATCTGGCAAAGTCCGGCAGGACAGTCGATGTCGGAGCGAGCGAAACGATACTCGAGGCCCTGATGCGAAGCGGGGTGGAGGTCGAAAGCTCCTGCCAGAGCGGGACGTGCGGCACGTGCCGAACCCGGCTCGTATCGGGTGTCGTCGATCATCGTGACTTCGTGCTCGACGACGACGAGCACGCATCCAATATCATGATCTGCGTGTCGCGGGCCGCAGAAGGCGACTTGACCCTCGATCTGTGATCTTTCCTCTCGCACGCCGGAGCCATGCAATGTCCACTTTGCCGCCGATCGACGTCGCCGTTTCCGATGACGGCTCGCATATGGAGTTGCGCGACAGATCAGGTGCAGTGAGCAGGCTATCGGCAGAACAGGTCGATGCCCTCGTTCGCGATATTGCACGACGGCGGGCGGGGATGCGTCCAGTGCAGCCGGCCGAACCACCACTCGATCGTGACCAGATCCATACCGCTGACAATCTGCTTTGGACGGTGCAGCCGTCTCCACGGCAACCTGCGGTCGAAATTTGCGTGCAGCATCCCGGTCTTGGCTGGCTGATCCTGTCGCTTTCGCGGGCACAGGTCGAGGACCTGACGGCCAGCCTCGCGTTCTCGAGCCACGAGATGATGGGATTTCAGATGAGGTCCCGGGACTGACGTGACGATCGGACTGCGCTGGGAGCTTCGCACATCCGCGTCGCTGCTCGGGCAACTCCGGTGCTGGCGGAGTTATCGCGGCTGGTTGAAGTGGACCAGGCACGCGCTGTGGACCGAGCACCCGCGCGCCGTGATCTACGTGCTCGACGAGGTGGTCTGCTGGCCGGAGGGCCGCCCCGATCTGGTGCATTCGTCGACCGCCTCGCACCGCTACTGCTGGGTTGTTTGGAAGCCGGGTCACGCCGGTCGGCGGGCGTTCTGGTGGATCAGGGCCGGCGAAGAACCAATCTAGATCATCATGTCCGCTGAGTGCTAGGGATACGGGTCATTGAGCGAGTGACCCGCCCCGACGTGTCGACTAAGGCGCGATAGCGCAACGGGGGTTGCATCGCGTGAGCGAGGCCTATCCCCAG
>CAMAYR010000045.1 GCA_945862355.1 Devosia equisanguinis
GTGCTTGCCGCCGTCGGCTACAACTTTGCAAGGCTGCTGGGCTGGTTCAGAGAGCTTTGGCGCGACCTGCTCGCTGTGATGGCGCTACTGTCGCTGGTAACCCAGCGCCCGGCTGCCGCGTGACCTAACGAAACTTCACGGCCGACTACCGATCGTATCGGTCGCCCGTTTACGGTCGTACCTCATCCGAACAGCTTCCCAGCCGCCATCTGAACGCGGCGTTGGTGCCTCGTCTAGTTCGGCGTCGATGTCCGGAATTTGTGCATCGCGGCCCACGGTGTGCTGCAGCTACTCAGGACCAGTTTGGGTCACAATGAGGCGTCGCGCTGCGCGTCACCACTCACGCTTGCACCTCGGAAGCAGTCGATGATGGAACGCCACGCGAACGCCAACGCGATAGATTGGAGACCGACCGTCAGGGCGCCGGCGCGAAGGGTCTGATGCAGACCTTGCTACCCACCGGCGTCATCCCGGCCTCACACTCGCGGCGCGCTGCGCCGCTCCTCGCCGGGACGACGGACCGAGGAGGATGGCGCGGCCCGACTTCTCGTTCGCGTCATTCTCGACCGTCCTGACGTCCCTCCGACTGTCTGCTGAGCTTCCCGCAGGCTGGCGAAGCTCGAGCATGGGTTCGCTCGATCGGAGATCGACGCTATCGGCCCTGACGTCGCACGAGCAATGCCCACGGCAGGCTCGCTTCGGCAGAGGGCATCCTCGAGCACCAGCGCCTGTCGCGACCCCGCCTTACCACCTGCCACTCCGCCATCCCCCAGCCACTGTGCCGCGCTTTACGGAACCCGCCACCAACCCGATATAGACAGTCGGAGGTGATCACCGTGGCTGACGACGACGAGGCAAACCGTTTTTCTGCGCGCGCGGCCCGCTACGTGCGGGTCGGCACCAATGTCGGATCGATCGCCGCGCGGGTCGCCGGCCAGCGCCTGCTGGGCCGCGACGGCGACCAGACGCGTAACGCCGCCGACCTCGCCGCGGCCCTCGGCGGCCTCAAGGGCCCGATGATGAAGGTGGCCCAACTCCTCTCCACCATCCCGGAGGCGCTGCCGCCCGAGTACGCCCGCGAGCTGTCGCAACTGCAGAGCCAGGCCCCGCCGATGGGCCCCGCCTTCGTGCGCCGTCGCATGGTCGCCGAGCTGGGTCCTGAATGGTCCTCCCGCTTCGCCAGCTTCGAGGCTCAATCCGCCGCATCCGCATCCCTCGGTCAGGTGCACCGCGCGACGGCACTCGACGGTCGGCCGCTGGCGGTCAAGTTACAGTACCCCGACATGCAGTCCGCGGTGGAGGCAGACCTCACCCAGCTCAAGATGGTGTTCGCGATCCACGCCCGCATGGACCCCGCCGTCGACACCCGCGAGATCCTGGCCGAAATCTCCGCACGCCTGCGCGAGGAGCTCGACTACAAGCTCGAGGCCGCCCACATCGCGCTTTATGCCCGTGTCCTCGACGACGATCCGCTGATCCGCGTGCCCACGGTGGAGCGCGATCTTTCGACCGGCCGCCTCCTCACGATGTCCTGGCTCGAAGGCCGCCGCCTGCTCGAGTACAAGGACAGCCCGCTCGAGCACCGCAACACGATCGCCCGCGCGATGTTCCGCGCGTGGTGGTATCCGTTAAGCCATTACGGCGTGATCCACGGCGATCCCCACCTAGGCAACTACACGATCTTCGAGCACGCGCCCAGCGGCCGGCTCCCCGCAGGGGAAACGTCGGGCGCAGTAAAAGGGGAGCCCGCCGGCATAAACCTGCTCGATTACGGCTGTATCCGCACGTTCCCCGTCCAGTTCGTGCAGGGCGTGATCGACCTTTACACCGGCCTCCTGCACGGCAACCGCGACCTCGTCGTACATGCCTACGAGACCTGGGGCTTCCGCGGCCTCAATGCCGAGCTGATCGAGGCGATGAGTATCTGGGCGCGCTTCATCTACGGCCCGCTGCTCGAGGACCGCGTGCGCTCGCTTGCGGAGGACACCAAACCCGGCGAGTACGGCCGCCGGGAGGCGTTCCAGGTCCACAAGATCCTGCGCGAGAAGGGCCCCGTCACCGTGCCGCGCGAGTTCGTGTTCATGGATCGAGCAGCTATCGGGCTCGGCGGCGTGTTCCTGCACCTGGGCGCGCGCATGAACTGGTACACACTCTTCAACGAGACCATCGAAGGCTTCAAGCTGGAGGATGTCGCCGCCCGCCAGGCCGACGCCTTCGCGACCGCCGGCGTGCCGCAGCCCGCATGAACGGACGACGCCTGTGCAGAAACATCGACGCGGCGCCAAACTCGACGTAGATAGCTCCCCGAGCAGCACCGGGCATCGAGGAGCCATCATGAGCGAGATCATCTTCCACCACTACGCCGTGTCACCCGTCGCCGAGAAGGTGCGCGCCGGCCTGGGCGTGAAGCGCCTTGCGTGGCGCTCGGTGGAACACAACCGCCTGCCCGACCGGCCCGAGCTGTTCGCCATGACCGCCGGCTACCGCCGCATCCCCGTCATGCAGATCGGCGCCGACATCTATTGCGACAGCCAGTGCATCCTGCGTGAGCTGGAGCGACGTTTTCCCGATCCGACGTTCTTCCCCAACGGCGCGCCCGGCCTGCCGTGGGCCATCTCGCGCTGGACCGACCGGGAGATCTTCGAGCTGATGTTCCGCATCGCCTTCGCGCCAGTGATGGACAATTTGCCCGCAGCCCTCGTCAACGACCGCGCGCGCCTCTACCTCGGCCCCGACGCCGACCTCAGGAAGGAGCTCGAAAGCCTTCCCCACGCCCTGGCGCAATTGCGCGGACATTTCGGCTGGCTCGACGCCAATCTGACCGACGGCCGCAGCTACCTCACCGGCTCCAAGCCTGGCCTCCAGGATGTGCTGGCACACTATCTGCTGTGGTTCTTCACCGAGCGCTACGCCCGCCAAGCCGAGTTCCTGGCCGAGTTCCCCAAGCTTGTCGCCTGGTATGGCCGGATGCGCGCCATCGGCCACGGCACCCCCACCCCGATGACAGCGGCGGAGGCACTCGACGTCGCCAAGTCATCGACAACGATCGTCGCCCCCACCGAGGATCCGCGCGACCCGCAGGGCTTGAAGCCCGGCATGAAGGTCGCCATAGGTCCGCTCACCGACACCGGCGAGAAGCTGGTCGAGGGCTCTGTGCGCGCTGTCGGCCGCGAGACCGTGGTGATCGATCATCGCCACGACCTGTGCGGCGAGGTCGCGATCCACTTCCCCCGCGTCGGCTACAAGGTGACGATAGCGGGCTGATACGGGCGAACTGCAACCATAAAAAAAGGCCGAGCCTCGCAACGCTGCGAGACCCGGCCTGGGAGAAACTAGTTCCGTTCGTGCCGGGCTGCCTTCGCGCCGCCCGGTGCAGAGATCACCAATGCCGGCGATGCCCGACCGGCTGCCAGCCGTAGCCGCCGCGGCGCACCAGCACCTTCTGGCTCGCAAAGCCGATCACGGGAGGATGCTGGATCACCTCGCGCGTGGCCGGCCGCACGACCATCGGCTCAGATACATACTGGTAGACTGGCTGATTGTAGGTGTGGACCGTGCGCGCGGGCTGCACCAGCATCGGCTGGCGCACCTGCGTGTAGCGGGCCGGCACGACATGCGCGACCGTGCGCGCTGGCGCTACCTTGACCGTCCGCATGACGGTTCGCGTCACGGCCGGCGTCTCGACCTTGCACTTGGTCAGGCGGCCATGAGCATCGCGGCGGTATTCCCAGCGCACCTTGCCCGGACGAACGACCTCGCGATGCGCGACCTTTTTGAAGGAAGCGGGAACGTGGCTGTAGCTCGTGCGCGCCGGCGACACCATGACGGTGCGGGTATACGAGCCGTACAGCGCCGGCTGGTGCTGCACGTTGAAGCTGCCCGGCACCACCTCGACTCGGCGCACCTGATCGATCACGGCGGCGGGATAGTGGATCACCTCCGTGCGCGACGGCGCAATCACGACGGGACGCTCCACCACGCCGTAAACATCGGGCTTCCTGACCTGCACGTAGCACTCGCCCGCACGGCACCCAGCCCCGCCGGCATGCACGACGCCGGCTGCAATCGTCATTCCGATAGCCGCCGACAAACCGACGGCTGCAACCATATCGATACGCATGTTACGAGACGCTCCAACTCGATCGCTACTCGCCGCCGGATGCGGCACGCGGAAACGAGAGGAGCCTAGGTCTGCCCTCGTTAATCCCAGCGAAAGGATGCGGTATCCCCACCCCAATCGCTGCCGATAGGGTGAATTTTCCGTTGACGACGACCTCCCCCGATCAGCCGTTTCCGTCCGCCGCCGGCGAGGCGCGCACCCGCCGCAACAGGCCGCCCTTGGGCGCCAGCAGGAATGCTCCGACGAACACCCCCGCCTGGATCAGGACGATGCACGGCCCCGTGGCCCCGTCGATGTGAAAGCTCACCAGCGTGCCGACCACCGACGAACCGATTGCCACGGCCGCAGCGATCACGAGCATCCGCTCGAAACGTTCCGTGAGCAGGAACGCGATCGCACCCGGCGCGATCAACATCGCGACGACGAGTATGATGCCCACCGCCTTCAGCGAGGCCACGATCGTCATCGCCAGCAGCACCAGCAGCCCGTAATGCAGCCGCTCGACCGGCAGGCCGATGGCCCGCGCGTGCTGCGGATCGAACGAGAACAGCAGAAAATCGCGCCGCTTCACGAGCACGATGGCGAGCGTGATACCCGCCACGATTGCCGTCTCGACGAGATCTCGCCCCGTGACGCCCAGCATGTCGCCGAACAGCACGTGATTGAGATGCATATCCGTGTCGATCTTCGTGAACATCACGAGCCCGAGCGCGAACATGCCCGAGAACACGATGCCCATTACCGTGTCCTCCTTCACGCGGCTGTTCGCCTTCAGATATCCCGTGCCCCAGGCGCACCCCACCCCGGCCGCGAAAGCCCCGAGCGCCAGTGGTAGGCCGGCGAGATGAGCGAGCACGATGCCGGGCAGCACCGCATGGCTCACCGCGTCTCCCATCAGCGACCAGCCCTTGAGCACGAGAAAGCACGACAGCACCGCGCACACCGCCCCCACCAGCACGGCAACCGCCATCGCGCGCTGCATGAAGCCGTAGCTCAGCGGAACCGTGACGATCTCGACGAGCCAGCTCATGCAGCCTGCCCTGTCGCGACAGCCCCGCGCGCCTTGCGCCGGCTGGCCAGGACACCATGCTTCGGCGCCCACACGAAAGCCGCGAGAAACACTAGCGTCTGCAGCAGAACGATGACGCCGCCCGTCGCCCCGTCGAGAAAATAGCTGAGATAGGCGCCCAGGAAGCACGTGCCTGCGCCGATCGCCACCGAGATGCAAAGCAAGCGTGCGAATCGATCCGTCAGCAGATAGGCCGTGGCGCCCGGCGTGATGACGAGCGCGATCACCAGCACCGCACCCACAGTCTGAAGCGCCGCCACCGTCGCCGCCGACAGCAGCGCGAAGAACATCAGTTGCAGCCGGCGCGGGTTGATACCGATCGAGCGTGCGTGCGCCTCGTCGAAGAAGACCACCATCAGGTCCCGCCACTTCACGACGAGCACCGCCAGCGTCACAGTCGCGATGGCTACCACCTGCAGCGCGTCCCCGTCGGAGATCGCCAGGATGTTGCCCAGCACGATCGTCTGTACGCTCACCGAGGTCGGATTGAGCGATGCGAGCAGCAAACCCGCCGCAAAGAACGTCGTGAACACGAGGCCGATGACAGTGTCCTCGCGCAGCCGCGACTGGCTCTTCACGAACGCCATGCCGAGCGCGGCTATGAGGCCGGAGAAGAACGCGCCGATCGCGAACGGCAGCGCCAGCAGGTAGGCCACGGCCACGCCGGGCACGATGGCATGCGCCAGCGCATCCCCCATCAGCGACCAGCCGCGCAGCATCAGGAACGCGGATAGGAAAGCACAGGTCGCACCGACCAGCGCGGACACCCACATGGCTTTGACCATGTAGTCGTAGGCGAACGGCACGAGCAGCTCGCTCATCACTTGCCCTCGCCGGGCTGCCGTGGCGGTGTCACTGCTTCTTCGCGCTGGACCGGCTGGTCGGAGGCCTTGGCCGCCCCGTAGAACACCACGGGGCGCTCGTCGTCCGTGAGCACCGTGACGCGTCGCTCGTCCTCGTCGTCGTGCAGCGCGCTCCCCGACAGATGAAAGTGCCGCAACACGCCGCCGAATGCGCGCTCCAGGTTCGCTTGCGTGAACGTCGTCGCGGTCGGGCCGGCCGCGAGCACGGTCCGGTTGAGCAGCACGACCTGATCGCAGAAGTCCGGCACGCTGCCGAGATTGTGCGTCGACACGAGCATCACGTGACCCTGGCCAGCGAGCTGCCGCATCAGCTCGATGATCGCCTCTTCAGTCTTCACGTCCACGCCCGTGAACGGCTCGTCCAGAAGGATGAGCCGCCCCTCCTGCGCCAGCGCCCGGGCGAGGAACACGCGCTTTCTCTGCCCCCCCGAAAGCTCGCCGATCTGCCGCTCGCGGAACGCCGACATGCCGACCCGCTCGAGCGCCTCGGCGACCTTCTCGTGATCCTTCGCCGAGGCCCGTCGCATGAATCCCATTCGGCCGTAGCGCCCCATCATCACCACGTCCTCGACCAGAACGGGAAAGCTCCAGTCGACATCCTCCGCCTGCGGCACGTAGGCGACCAGATTGCGCCGCTGCGCCTCCGCAACGGCCAGGCCGGCGATCCGCACCTCACCCGCAGACGGGCGTTGGAACCCCATGATCGCCTTGAACAGCGTCGACTTGCCCGAGCCGTTGACGCCGACCAGACCGCAGATCGTGCCCGCGCCGAGCTCAAAGCTCGCATCGACCAGCGCCGTGTTGCCGTTTGGGTAAGTCACCGTGACGCCGCGCACCGCCAGCGCCGGTTCACCGTTCCGTCCCGTCGCCGCCAGGCCATCCCGTGCGATCCCGGCCACTATCCCATCCGCCGCCATGATCACTTCCCAAATCCCTTCGCGACCGTGTCGACAGTCACCTCGAGCAGCTTGAGATAGGTCGGCACCGGCCCGCCGGGCGCGCTCAGGCTGTCCACGAACAGCACCCCACCGTAGCGCGCACCGGTTTCCTTCGCGACCTGGCGTGCCGCCTTGTCGGAGACCGTGCTCTCGGAGAACACCACCGGGATCTTCTCTTTGCGCACACGGTCGATCACACGCCGCACTTGGCTCGGCGTGCCCTGGCTGTCGGCGTTGATCGGCCAGAGATAGAGCTCCTGCAGGGCGTAGTCGCGCGCCAGATAGCTGAACGCGCCTTCGCTCGTGACGAGCCAGCGCTGGCCCGCTGGAATTGCCTCCAGCCGCTTTCGCAATGGCCCGTCGACGGCCTTGATCCGCGCGGTATACTCCGCCGCATTGCGGGCATAGACTGCAGCATTTGCCGGATCGTGCTTTGCAAGCGCCTTACGGATGTTCTCGACGTAGGCGAGCGCATTGCTCGGCGACATCCAAGCATGTGGATTGGGCTTGCCGGTGTAGGGCCCGTCGCGAATTCCGAGCGGCTCGATGCCCTCGGTGACCACCGCGCTCGGCACGCCCTCGAGTTGGCTGAAAAAGCGCTCGAACCAGCGCTCGAGGTTCAGGCCGTTCCACAGCACGAGTTGCGCACCCTGCGCCCTCACGATGTCGCCCGGCGTCGGCTGGTAGTCGTGGATCTCCGCTCCGGGCTTCGTGATCGAGACGACCGAGGCCGCCGAGCCGGCAACGTTCTGCGCAATGTCCTGGATGACCGTGAAGGTCGTCACCACTCGGAATTTGCCGGAGGACTGCGCCGCAGCAGAGCCCCAGCCGAGCACCATCGCGGCCCACAGGAGGCCGAAGCTGAGCACGACCCTCGAAGAGAGCGACGACATCGGCATCCCAAACACCCCGACAACTGGCGGACGATTGATCCACGACTAAGGAGTTTAGCGAATTCACCTAAATTTAGGTCGTGCTAAACTTGTTGTCAAATCCGAAACCGGGTATCAGTCGCCAGCTTTCAAGCGGGCCAGCTTTCAAGCATGGAGATCCTGATGTCCGGCGCGAACGACAACACCCGCCGTGCCGACCGTCAGGCCGAAGGATTTCGCCGGGTTCGAGACGCGCACCAGACCGAGGTGGCGGAGGACTATGTGGAGCTGATCGCCGACCTGATCGAGGAGACGGGCGAGGCGCGCGTGGTGGATCTGGCCCAGCGGCTCGGCGTCTCCAACGCGACGGTCAACAACACCATCCAGCGGCTGGCGCGCGACGGGCTCGTCACGTCGAAGCCCTACCGCTCGATCTTCCTCACCGACGAGGGCCAGGAGATGGCGACTGCCTCGCGTGAGCGCCACGATCTGGTGCGCGACTTCCTCGTTTCAATGGGCGTGGCACCGGAAATCGCCGACGCCGACGCCGAGGGCGTCGAGCACCACGTCAGTTCAGCGACGCTGGAAGCATTCCGAAAGCATCTGGACAAGCCGGGGCGAAAGCGCTGACGACTGATGGCTTTCCCAGCCCTGCATACGTCGGCGAGCATCAAAGCCTGAAGCTGAGCGACAGGTTGTTTGCCGGCATATCTTCGATCTCCGGCGCGCTGAACCCGTGCGCGACGGCAAGCTCGATCACGGCCTCGATGTCGCGCACGCCCCACGCCGGATTCTGCTGGCGCAGGTCGGCATCGAAACTCGCGTTGCTCGGCGCGGTGTGCTGTCCGCTCCGGCGGTATGGCCCGTAGAGATAAAGCAATCCGCCCGCCGGCAGTATCCGCGCCGCCCCCCTCATCAGCCCCTCGGTGGCGTTCCACGGCGAGATGTGAACCATGTTGATGCAAAGGATCGCATCGGCGCGTTCGAGCGGCCAATCGGGCATGGCCGCGTCGAGTGCAATGGCGTGCCTGACGTTCGCCGCCCCCGCCGCAGCCGTCCAGGCATCTATGCTGGCCCTGGCCTCCGGCTTCGGATCGCTCGGTTGAAAGATAAGATCCGGCCCGAGGTGCTGTGCGAAATGGACCGCGTGTTCGCCGGTCCCGCTCGCGACCTCGAGCACCAGCCCACGCGGCGGCAAATGCCTCTCGAGCACGCCGAGAATGGCATCCCGGTTACGCGCGACGGCGGGAGCGAAGCGACGAGCATCGATCATCAAGGCGTGCCTCCGTGAAGCAGGAACGCCTCTCAGGCCAGCAAAGGCGCATTTATTGCTATGAATGAAAAAGATTATGGAGGGCTTCTGTTGCCCGGTGCCCTCCGGACCGCGCCTTAACCGGCTAAGGCTAAGGACTTAGGTTCAGGCGCTGGCACTGCATTAAGCAGCGACGGCAACCTCAGCATAGTTGTCATTGGCAACTATTCTGGATGGTCCGATGACGGTGGTACCATGCCGAGCAAAAGCAAGCCCTTTATACCCCTCGTCGATCCTAGTTCGCCCCCATCAACAACCCGCTGTGATCCCTCGAGGATCGAGCGGGCTCTTGGTGGAGGCGCCGGGTACCGCCCCCGGGTCCGAAAGGCTTATTCCGACCGCGTTTATCGCCATAGCCGGATTGCTCCGGCCGATCGGGTATAGGCGCGCCGGCCCGCGAAGGGAAGGGCCAGGCGAGCTTCTACCAGCCAGAATTGACTTACCCCCCCAAAATTTAGGCGCCACACGGAATTGGATTGGTCCAACGAGCGCTACCTCAAGGCAGCCGCGGCGCCACGCTTGCCGACTGCACTCGGTCGTACATGACGATCGCCGCCGCGATCGCCACATTCACGCAGAACCGCGTCGGGATGCGCACCACCTTGTCGCACTTCGCCAGCAACTCCGGCGATAGCGAGCCCCGCTCTGGTCCCAGCACATAGGCCGCCCTCGAGGGGTGCCTGAACCGTGGCAGATCCACCGCGTCGTCGGTCAGCTCCACCCCTACCAGCAAGCAGCCCTGCGGCAGAGCCATCTCCTCGATGCCGCGCCAGTTGTAGTGCGGCAGGTGCCATTGGCCCTTGGAGGTGTCCGCCCGCGCCTCGAGCGCCTGGTAGCTCGCCCCGATCGTGAATGTGAAGCTCGCCCCGAAAGCGTGGCCTGAGCGCATGATATTGCCCAGGTTGAGCGACTTGGAGATGCGCTCCGCGCCGACCGCGAAGTAGCCGCGGGGCAAGGAGGGCATCGGCAGCGATGTACCGTCGAATGACATGCGGAACTGTAGCTTGTAGGTTGCAGGTAACAGGTCGAAGGGAGACGCGCTCCCAGCCTTTCCTGTACCCTATCCCCTGCAACCTGCAACCTTTCCTGCGGTTCCCATGCAGCTCGGCACGACCATCTCCGCCGTCGTTACCGGCGGCGCGTCGCGCCTCCGTCGCCGCCGAGGACGGCCAGATCGGACAGGTCGCCTACGCTGCCTCCAAGGGCGGTGTCGCAGCCATGACACTGCCGGTGGCCCGCGACCTCTCGAAGGACGGCATCCGCGTCGCAGCCATACTCCCCGGCCTGTTCCTGACCCCCATGTTCGATACGCTGTCGGAGGAGGCCCGCCGATCTTTGGCTGCCTCGGTGCCCTTCCCCGCACGTCTGGGTGCTCCCGGCGAGTACGCCGAGCTCGCAGTCCACATATGTGAGAACTTGATGCTGAATGGCTGCACGCTGCGCCTCGATGGCGCAGTCCGGCTCGCGCCCCGTTGCCCGGACCAGATCATCCGTATAATGATTTATTAACCTATATAGGAGTTTAGCGAAATCGGCGCAGGCCGATTGAGCGAATGCGGACTATGCTGCATCGCAAACCTGACGCCTCGCGCGAGGACAGAATTGGAACGCTTTTCGCGCGCCGGTGTTAACTCACGTGGCTAATTGCCTGATCTTATAGCTAGGCGCAGTACACCGGCCTGTGTATTGCAGGTCCGATACGTATGCATACATTGGTGCGGTGATGTCGAAAGTGAAAGTAGCTGTGGTTGTAGGCAAGCGTCGCTGCGTGGCTCGAAGGTTGAGCATCTTTGCCGCTTCGTTCGCAGGCTTTCTCGCCGCCGTTTCCGTCGCAGTGCTCGGCATCGCCCACCTTGCCGACGCGTTAATGGGCAGCACCCCCGAGACGATCTCGCCCGAAGAAGGCAACGCTCTGGTTGCATCCGCCACCCCAGCTTCCGCCGTGCTCAACGACGACTGGCTCGAACGCATCACGCGCGATTCGTCCTGGCGCGCTGGCCGCACGAGCACGCCCAGCACCCCATCGTCCAGGCGCAAGCCCCCGAGCCGGCTCCAAGGCCCCCCCGTCGCCCCCGCCCCCGCGCCTACGCCATGGTTCTTTGCCGATCCCGCGCCGAGCTCGGCATGGTGGGCCGATGAACCGCAACGGGCAGCCCGACCCGCCCCCAAGAAACCGCGCGTTGCGGCCGGCTACAGGACCGTCTGCGTGCGGCTGTGCGACGGCTCGTTCTTCCCGGTCGGCTATGGTGCTTCCGAGAGCAGCTTCAGCCGCGCCCAGGCGACCTGCTCGAACACCTGCCCCGGCTCGCGCCTCTATTACTATCGGCCAGCGAGCCAGGACGCCGACGAGATGGTCGACGTCAACGGCCAGCCCTACTCCAAACTCAAATCCGCAAATCTGTTTCGCACGCAGTACGTGGCGAGCTGCAAGTGCAAACCGCACCCGTGGGAGCAGGCCTCGGTTGACCGCCACCACATTTACACGCTGGAGGACCAGCGTCGGCGCGGCAACCGATCGGTCGTCGCCGAGCTCGAGCAGATGAAGGCACGCAACCGCATCGTTGCTCGCGCTGCGAACCGTCAGAACGAATACAGTCGCGGTCAACGTCGCCGCGCACCAGCGGTCGTCGAAGTCGCCGGCGCGCCACCGCCATCGCCTCCCGAGCAGAATGTGCCCCCGCGCTCCGACGCCAGCCGTGGGCAAGGTGGAGGCGTGATGTCCGGCTCGATCGTGGCCGCTGCCTCCGCCGCAACGGTGCAATCGGTGACTGCTGACACGCAGCGGACAGTCGATCGGCCGCCCAACTCCGCCGCCCGGCCGACGATTTCGCCCGCCCGCTCGCTGAGCGTCGCGGGTCAGTCGCAGACCGATCTTTCCGAGCTTGTCCCCAAGAGTCCGATTGCCGGCCTGCCGTTGACGGTCGAGCCTGCCCGCCCCGCCGCCTCGCCGCTGGCGGATCTGCCGCTGACGGCGCCGGCTCCCGCGCTCGCACCGTTACCCGGGCAAGGCGTCGAGCCCGCTATCCTGGCCGATCCACCCGCGGTGGCCCCGCGTAAGAGCCGCCGTTCCAGCAAGGTTGAGCGCAAGCGAACCCAGGCCAACGCCGCAAAACCAAGGCCATCCCCTGCGCCTCGCCGCACGGCAGAATGGACCCGCGGCGTCTTCGCCCCGTTCTGAGCTATCGTGATCCAGGCGCACGGAGGGAGGCCGGCTCGCACCGGCCCCGGAGCTAGACCACGCCTATCCAGGCCGACGCGAATTCTTCTGCAGTCTTCAGAACTTGTTGGGCATATTCCGCGATAACCGCCTGTGGGGGCAGGGTTGCACCGAGCCGCGTTCCCGGTCGAGAGACCGGGTCCGATCGGCCGGCCGTCGATCGCGCCTCCGCGCCCTGTAACAGTTTGCGTCCCGGTCGCGTCACATGCACGTTCTGCGTTCTCGACAGCCTATCCGGCTGCCGCTGTCGGCAAGCCTCCTGCTGTCGCTCGCCTGCCAGATGATATGGTGGGCTTCGCCGGCCGAGGCCCAGGGCTTCTTCCAGCAGCTTTTCGGACTGTCCCCCGCGCCGCACGTGGTGACCCGTCCCAGCGCGCGCGCCCCCCGCGCCAAGATCAACGGTTGGCCGCAGCGCGCTTCCAGTGCTGCGCCCTATAATCCCTATCAGCCAGCCAGAACCGCCCCGCAGGGCTCCGGCAGCTACACCACCATGTGCGTGCGCATGTGCGACGGCTTCTATTTTCCCCTCAGCCACCGCGTGCCGCGCAGCCGCTTCCACCGCGACGCTGACATCTGCCGCGAGCGCTGCCCCGGCAGCGAGGCGCGCCTCTTCTATCATTCGAGTGCGAGCGGCAGCATGAGAGACGCCGCCGACCTTACCGGCCGTGCCTACGCCCGCCTGCCGATCGCCTTCCGCCACCGCAAGCAACTCGTCAAGGGCTGCGGCTGCAAACCAGAGCCGTGGTCCGTCGAGGCGCTCGCCCGCCACGAGGGCTATGCTATAGTCGCCGGACTGCACACACCGGGGAGGTCGCTCGGTGGCGGCCCGCTCACCGTGCTGGCTGGAAGCTACCCGGACACGTCCACGCCTATGGCCTCGGTGTCGCGGTCTGCCGAGCCCACGCCGGACGACCAAGGTCCGCCCCCAGCCGCCGGCACGCCCTCGCAACCGGAAACAGCAATCCACGCCGCCAATGTTGCTGATGCCCAGTCCTCGCTAGACAGTGCCCCATCCGACCCGACCACGACGGAGGCTTCCGACGCCAAGCCGGCTCCGCCGCCGAGCATCATGGCCGATTCCCGCCCCAAACGAGCGCGCGGCCTCAAGCCCCCGGCCCGCGCCTCCGCGCGTCAGACCACTGCCCAGAGGAAGCCGCCGCGCGCCAAAACGGCCGCACTCGGCCTAATCGGAAGCGGCGGCAGCGGCGGCCCCAAGATGACATGGCCCGGCGACGCCCCATCGCGCACCCGATGAATGGCGCGCGTCCACCGCGCAAGCCTCCCGCCGTCGCAGAACGACTGCCGCGTGCCAGCCATTGACAACTGGATCCTTCGAGCCCCGATCAGTTCAAGCCATATGCTGGCCGCCGTTGATCGCGATGTTGGCGCCGGTGACGAACGCAGCCTCCTCTGAGCACAAGTAGATGATGAGCCCCGCAATCTCCTCCGGCTTGCCGAGCCGGCCGACCGGGATCTGCGGCAGGATCTTGCTGTCGAGGATCTCCTTGGGGATCGCCGTCACCATCTTCGTGCCGATGTAGCCCGGCGAGATCGTGTTTACGGTGACACCCTTCCTCGCGCTCTCCAGCGCCAGCGACTTCGTGAAGCCGTGCATTCCCGCTTTCGCCGCAGCGTAGTTGGTCTGGCCGAACGCACCCTTAGAGCCGTTCACCGACGAGACGTTGATGATCCGCCCCCAGCCACGGTCCATCATCCCGTCGTAGACGTGCTTCGTCATGTTGAAGACGCTGTCGAGGTTGGTGCGGATCACCGCGTCCCACGCCGCCTTGTCCATCTTGCGGAAGGTGGTGTCCTTGGTGATGCCCGCGTTGTTCACGAGAATGTCGACCGGCCCGATGTCCTTCACCACCTTGTCGATGCATGCCTTGCAGCTGTCGTAGTCTGTCACGTCGCAGGGCACGGCCTCGAACGCATAGCCCTTGGCCTTCATATCAGCGCGCCACTGGTCAGCGGTCTTGTTGGAAGGCGAATAGGTGACCGCGACGCGGTAGCCGGCATCGGCCATCTTGGTCGAGATCGTCTCGCCCAGCCCGCCCATACCGCCGGTGATGAGTGCTACGCGCGTGGCCATTGCAGTTCTCCTGGTGATTATGGATTTGACCGATGCCGTGAGGGAGTTGCCCAATTAGGGCATGGATCAATGATGCCGCGCAATGCATCGCTCGGATAGATGGCCCGCTCGGACAGTCCGCAGCCGGCACCTGGCTGGTGCAACGGCTGCGCTGATCCTCGACCACGAAATTTAAAGCATTATCGGCAAACCTTGCCGCAGAGCATCGCCCCGCCCGGCCATCACGCCGCGCGCCCCGAGCCCAGAGCCCAAGGAGCACGCGCATGAAATCCCCAATTCCGAGCTTCCCGCCCCGCACCGGACCGACAGGTTCTGGCCCAACTGGCGCCGGTGGCTTCCCCGCGCCGAGTCGCAGTTTCGTCGTGCTGGCCATCATCGGCCTCATTGCCCTTTCGATCTTCTCGATGGGCATCTACCGCATCGACGCGGGCCACGTCGGCATCGTCAAGCGCTTCGGCAACGTCATAAACGTCGTCGATCCGGGCCTCCACGTGAAGATCCCCTATGCCGACACGGTCGAGGAGATGGAGGTGCGCGAGCGCGCCTTCACGATCAAGTTGGAGGCCGCCTCCCAGGACCCCCTCGAGATGCCGATCACTGTGACGGTGAACTGGCTGGTCAAGCGCAGCCACGTCCAGGAGCTCTATGTTCAGTTCGGCTCCCTCGCCCAGTTCGAGAGCCGCATCATCCAGCCCCGCCTCAACGACGCCGTGAAGGGCGTGACGAGCGCCTATACGGTCAACGATCTGCTGCGCAAGCGCACGGAGTACCGCGATCGCTCGCAGAAGGCGTTCGCAGACCGTATGCCCGACGACATCCAGATCACCGGCTTCTCGGTGGTCAACATCGGCTTCCCGCCGGAGTACACCAAGGCCATCCGCGACAAGCAGGTCGCCCGCGAGCAGGCCGAGACCGAGCGCTTCGTGCTCGAGCGCCAGAAGCTCACCACCACCCAGTTGACCCAGACCGCCCAGGCCCAGAGCGACGCCGACAAGGCTCGCGCCGACGGACGCGCCTACGAGATCAAGGTGCAGGGCGAGGCCCAGGCCGATGCCGTCCGCCTCCTCGGCGAGGCGCTGGCCAAGAACCCACTCGTCGTCGAGTACAAGAAGCTCGAGCGCTGGAACGGCACCTTCCCGGCGACGTTCATGGGCGGCTCAGAGGGTATCGACACGCTCTGGCAGATGCCCGGGCAGGCAGCACCCCCGACTGTTGCCGCCCAGCGCCGCCCCCCTACGCCCTGAAACGGACGACGCAAACCTGACGCCCCTCCGCTCGAGGCCGCGCCTGCCCCCGGCAGCGCGGCCTTTGCGTGTTGGCCGCAGCGCAGCCATTGCGCGTTGACCCATGACACCCCGCCACGTCCACCCCACCACGTTGTCAGCCCCCTCCGAAACGGTTAAGAGCGCGCCAGATACCGCTGCTACTGCATTCTGCGGCGCCGGCTCATTCCACGAACGGTCGCGACCAGCCGGCGCCCATCATCCGGATAACCTCCATGCGCCTTTCCCGCTATTTCCTGCCCGTGCTGCGCGAGACGCCGAAAGAGGCGGAGATCGTTTCCCACCAGCTGATGCTGCGCGCCGGCCTCGTCAAGCAGGCCTCCGCCGGCATCTACTCGTGGCTGCCGCTGGGCCTCAAGGTGCTCAAGAAGATCGAGAGCATCGTGCGCGAGGAGCAGAACCGCGCCGGCGCCGTCGAACTCCTGATGCCGACCATCCAGTCGGCCGACCTGTGGCGCCAGTCCGGCCGCTACGAGGCCTACGGCAAGGAGATGCTGCGCATCCAGGACCGGCACGAGCGCGAGATGCTGTTCGGGCCGACCGCGGAGGAGGTCATCACCGCGATCTTCCGCGACTTCGTGAAGTCCTACAAGGACTTGCCGAAGAACCTCTACAACATCCAGTGGAAGTTCCGCGACGAGATCCGCCCCCGCTTCGGCGTCATGCGCGGCCGCGAGTTCCTGATGAAGGACGCCTACTCCTTCGACCTGACGCCGGAGGGCGCACGCGACGCCTACAACCGCATGTTCGTCGCTTATTTGCGCACCTTTGCCCGCCTCGGCCTCAAGTCGGTGCCGATGAAGGCCGACACCGGCCCCATCGGCGGCGATCTCTCCCACGAGTTCATCATCCTCGCCGACACCGGCGAGAGCCAGGTGTTCTGCCACAAAGACCTGATCGACGGCGCCATTCCCGCCCCCGACACCGACTTCGACGGTGACCTGTCCGGGATCGTCAAGACCTGGACCTCGCTCTACGCGGCGACCGAGGAAATGCACGACGCCGCACGTTTTGCGGCCGATGTGCCACAGGACAAACAGGTTTCCGCGCGCGGCATCGAAGTCGGCCACATTTTCTACTTCGGCACGAAGTACGCCGAGCCTATGGGCGCCAGGGTTCAGGGGCCGGACGGAAGCATGATCACATTGCAGATGGGTTCCTACGGCATCGGCGTGTCGCGCCTCGTCGGCGCGATCATCGAGGCCTGCCACGACAAGGCAGGCATCGTCTGGCCCGTGCCCGTGGCGCCCTTCGAGGCCGCGATCGTCAACCTGAAGGCCGGCGATGCCGATACCGACAAGGCCTGCGCGGACCTCTACGGAAAGCTGCAGGCAGCCGGCATCGACGTGCTGCTGGACGACACCGACGAGCGCGCCGGCGCGAAGTTCTCGACCATGGACCTGATCGGCCTGCCCTACCAGGTCGTGGTTGGCCCTAAAGGGGTCAAGGCCGGTGAGGTCGAGATCAAGCATCGCAAGTCCGGCGAGAAGGAGACGCTTTCGCCGGACGCCGCCGTCGAGCGCGTCGTGGCGTTGGTGAAGGGGCAGCGGGTGCTGGTTTAGTCCCCTCTCCCCGCCTTTTGCGGGGAGAGGGTCGGGATGAGCGGCAGCCGCACGGCACGACGTTGTGCATGTTGCCTCCCCTCACCCCGACCCTCTCCCCATCATGAAGTATGATGGGGAGAGGGAGAACTCCTTGACCGCGACCACGACCACGACGACCGCATCGAAGACCGACACGCGCCCGTTCGCCGCGTTCGAGTGGATGCTCGCCGGCCGCTATCTGCGCGCGCGCCGCAAGGAAGGCTTCATTTCGGTTATCGCCGGCTTCTCCTTCGTCGGCATCATGCTGGGCGTCGCGACGCTCATCATCGTCATGGCCGTCATGAACGGCTTCCGCGCGCAGTTGTTCGACAAGATTCTCGGCCTCAACGGCCACGCCGTGGTCTACAAGCACCACGAGAAGGGCCCGCTCGAGGAATACACCGACCTCGCCCGCAAGCTGGAGGCGATGCCGGGTGTCCTGAAGGCAATCCCCCTGGTCGAAGGCCAGGTGCTCTATTCCTCGCCCTTGCAGGCGCTCGGCGGCTTCGTGCGCGGCATGACCGAGCAGGGTATCAAGTCGTTGCCGCTGGTGGCCAACAACGTGATCCACGGCACGCTCGAAAATTTCGACGGCCAGGACGGCGTCGCCGTCGGCACCCGGCTCGCCCAGTCGCTCGGCCTGAAGCACGGCGACTCGATCTTCATCATCAACCCCCGCGGCTCTACCACGCCCTTCGGTGTGGTGCCCCGCCAGCGCTCCTACCGCATCCAGGCGATCTTCGAGATGGGAATGTCCGAGTACGACCGGACGATGGTTTTCATGCCCATGCGGATCGCGCAGAGTTTTCTCTCCCGCGGCAACGCCGCCGACGTGATCGAGGTGATGACGACTGCGCCGGAAGGCATCGACACCTTGATCTCACAGATGCGCAGCACGCTCGGCACCGATTACGGCTTCACCAGTTGGCGCCAGCGAAACATGACGTTCTTCACCGTTCTCGAGGTCGAGCGGATGGTGATGTTCATCATCCTCTCGCTCATCATTCTCGTCGCAGCCCTCAACATCATTTCCGGCATGATGATGCTGGTGAAGGACAAGAGCCGCGACATCGCGGTCTTGCGCACGATGGGCGCGACCAAGAACGCGATGATGCGGGTATTCCTCATCACCGGTGCCTCGATCGGCGTTCTGGGAACCGCAGCCGGCTTCGTGCTGGGCGTTGTGTTCTGCTGGCGCATCAACGACATCAAGGACTTCCTGCAGTGGGCGACAGGCACCACGATCATGGACCCCACCGTCTACTACCTGACGCGGCTGCCGGTCCTGATCGACCCGAAGGAGACGCTCGGCATCGTGCTGATGGCCATTGTCCTCACGCTGCTGGCGACGATCTATCCCTCGTGGCGCGCCTCCAAGCTCGATCCCGTGGAGGTGCTCCGCTATGAATGACGCAAGCACAACCCCCGTCCTGGAGCTGCGCGACGTCCACCGCGTCTATCGCCAGGGCAGCCGCGAGGTTCGCGTTCTGAATGCCGCCTCCGCATGCCTGATGCCCGGCCAGGCCGTCGCCCTCGTCGGCCCCTCCGGCGCCGGCAAGTCGACGTTCCTGCACATCGCCGGCCTGCTCGAAAGCCCCGATTCCGGCGAGGTGCTGATCAACGGTCGGAACTGCTCCGGCATGTCCGACGACGAGCGCACGCGCGTGCGCCGCGCCGAGATGGGCTTCGTCTACCAGTTCCACCAGGTGCTGCCGGAGTTCTCCGCCCTCGAGAACGTCGTGATGCCTCAGTTGATCTACGGCACCGCGCGCAAGGCCGCCGAAACGCGCGCCCGCGACCTGCTCGCTGGCCTGGGCCTCGAGCAACGCGTCGACCATCGCCCTGCCGAGTTGTCTGGCGGAGAGCAGCAGCGCACCGCGATCGCGCGCGCGCTGGCCAATAGCCCCCGCCTTCTCCTGGCCGACGAGCCGACCGGCAACCTTGACCCACAGACCTCCGAGGGCGTGTTCTCCGAGCTGATCGGCCTCATCGAGCGGACCGGCGTGGCAGCACTGATCGCCACCCACAACATGGACCTCGCCCGCCGCATGCATCGCGTGCTGCGCATGGAGCAGGGCCAGCTTCGCGAGCTGGCGAAAACAGAGCTGGCGTGAGGGGCGCAGAGGCCAGCTCCGTGCCTTATGGCAGCGGCAGCGCCTCGTGCTCCTTCAGCGTCTTGCCTGTGTCCGTATCGACCTCGACCATCTTGACGCGATAGCCCCACAAGTGCGCGACGTGCTGCAGCGTGCGGTCGCACTGCTCCTTCTCGAGCAGGATGCCGTTGCGCACCCGGTGTTGCAGCGTCAGTCGCCGCCCGCCGGCCAGATCCGCGCTGACGACCTGAAGATCGGGATCGCGCGCTGCGCTGTCGTACTGCTCGGCAAGCACCTTTCTGACACGCCGATACCCGCCCTCGTCGTGGATCGATTTCACCTCCACGAACGGAGAATCCGAGCTGTCATGGATCGAGAACAGTCGGAATTCGCGGATCACCTTCGGTGACAGGTACTGCTGGATGAAGCTGTCGTCGCGGAAGTTCGCCCACGCCTCCTTGAGCGTACCCATCGGATCGCCGTTGCCGGCAAAATCCGGGAACCAGGC
Organism: Devosia equisanguinis; assembly: GCA_945862355.1. Taxonomy (GTDB): domain Bacteria; phylum Pseudomonadota; class Alphaproteobacteria; order Rhizobiales; family Hyphomicrobiaceae; genus CAMDPA01. Next base: position 19,951 of record CAMAYR010000045.1, read on the forward strand.
CCGGTCCTCCTCTGTTGGGGTGAGGCACATCCGCTGGATGTCGCGCATCATGGCGAAGCCCAGCGCGTAAGGATTGATGCCAGAGTAGAAGCGATCCTCGAAGCGCGGCTGAAACACGACGGACGAGTGCGAGTGCATGAACTCGAGCATCGCTCCCTCGGTAATCAGCCCCTTGTCGTACATCCGGTTCATGATCTCGTAGTGGCAGAACGTGGCGCAGCCCTCGTTCATCACCTTGGTCTGCCGCTGCGGATAGAAATATTGCGCCAGCATCCGCACGATGCGGAGCAGCTCGCGCTGCCACTCCTCGAGCTTCGGCGCGTGCTTCTCGAGGAAGTAGAGCAGATTCTCCTGCGGCAGGCCCAGCGCCTCGCTCTCCTTGAGGTTGGCCCTCATCTCCGGGTCCGGCAGCACCTTTGGCAGAGCCGAGCGTGGCACCGTCCGCCAAAGCTCGTTGTAGGTCGCTTCCTCGTACTCCCGTCGTGCGATGTCCCGATCGCGCACGTCGCGCGCGGAGCGACGCGGCACGGGATGCCTGCTGATACCCTGGTTCATGAGCGCGTGCGCACTGTCGAGCACCAACTCGACCTGCTCCGCACCGACCTTCTGCTCGCACTCGACGATGTAGTCCTTCGCGAACCGCAGGTAGTCGAGGATCGACGTAGCGTCGGTCCACTGCCGGAACATGTAGTTGTTCTTGAAGAAGTGGTTATGCCCCATTGCGGCATGGGCCATGACGAGCGTCTGCATCGTCATGGTGTTTTCTTCCATGATGTAGTTGATGCATGGATCGGAGTTGATCACGAGCTCGTAGGCGAGCGCCCGCGCCCCCTTGCGGTAGAGCGCCTCCTCCCGCGCGAAGCGCTTCCCGAACGACCAGTGCCGATACATGTTCGGCATTCCGATCGAGGCATACGCATCGAGCATCTGCTCGGCTGTGATCACCTCGATCTGGTTGGGATAGATGTCGAGCCCCATCTCACCGACGCCGATCTCCGCGATCGCATCGTAGGTCCTCTTGATGAGGTCGAAGTTCCACTCGGCGCTCTCGTAGAGCGGCCTGTTCGCCAGCACGCTGCTCATCGTCGCCCCTCCTTCGCTGGCTGCGCGGAAAACAGCTCGCGGAACACCGGATAGATTTCGCCGGGATTGGTCACACGCTTCATGGCGAAGTGCGGATTGGCGGCAGCGACCTCCAGATAGCCCGACCAGGCGACGCTCTGCATCGATGACATGCCGTCCTCCGGCGCCACCTCGATATAGGCGAAGTACTGGCAAAGCGGCAGGATGTCGTGATTGAGCATCTGCAGGCAGCGCTCCATGTCATCGTCGAAGTTGTGCCCGTCGGAGGCCTGCGCCGCGTAGATGTTCCAGTCGTCGACGGGATAACGTGCCTTGACGACGCGCATCATCTCCTCGAGCGCCGTCGAGATCACCGTGCCGCCCGTCTCCGTGTCGCGAAAAAACGTCTCCTCGTCGACCTCCTTGGCCTCCGTGGTGTGCCGGATGAACACGACATCGACTGCCGTGTAGTGCCGCGACAGAAACAGATGCAGCAGCATGAAGAAGCGCTTTGCCAACTCCTTCAACGGCTCCGTCATCGAGGCCGATACGTCCATCAGGCAGAACATGACCGCCTGCGTCTTGGGCTTCGGAATGCGCTCATAGCGATTGTATTTGAGATCGATGGGATCGATGTAGGCGACGATCTTGCGCTGGAAGTTCATCCGTGCAACCCGCGCGCGTAACTCGGCCAACCGCTCATCGTCGCGCGGGCTCGCAGCTTCGAGCGCGGCAATCAACTCCTCCAGCTCCTCCACCTCCGCGTGGCTCGGGCGCCGCAAGGCGATCCGGCGGGCGAGACTGTTGCGCATCGTGCGCAGCTTGTTGAGGCGGGACGGCGAGCCGTCAGAGGAGATACCGGCCCTGACACGCTCGGGCGTCGCCATGCTCTTGAGCTTGGCCTTGACCAGATTGGGCAGCTTCAGGTCCTCGAAGAACAGATCGAGGAACTCCTCGCGCGTCAGTTGGAAAACGAAATCATCCTCACCCGATCCGTCTGCGCTGCCCTTCGACCCCGATCCTCCCGCCCCGCCTTCCGGCTTGCGGATCACGTCGCCGACCGAGAACTCCTTGTTGCCGGGCAGCACGAAGTCGCGCTTGCCGGTGCTCGATCCGAGCCCGAACGAAGGCTCCCGCAGGCTCTTGGAGCGGATCTTGATCTTCTCGCCGGCGTCGACGTCGGAGATCTTGCGCCGCTTGATCGCCTCGCGCACGGACTCGCGGATTTCCGCCTTTGCCCGACGCAGGAACCGCTGACGGTTGCCGAGGCTCTTCGACTTCGGGTTCAGGCGCCGGTCGATGATGTCCATAAACTCTCCGCGGTACTCCCTCTCCCCGACCTTACGGGGAGAGGGCAGGGGTGAGAGGCAGATCCAGGTGGCGGACCAAGAGGCGGCCCGTCACCCTGGCCCTCCCCCCGCAAGCGGGGAGAGGGAAGAAGATCACCCGCTCTTCTTCACCCGCATGTACCATTCCACCAGTCGCCGCACCTGCCGCCGGGTGTAGGCCCTGGCCATCATCCGCTCGACGAACTCCTCGTGCTTCTTCTCGCTGTCGCCGTCCTTCTTGGCTCCGAACGAGATCACCGGCAGTAGGTCCTCGACCTGGCTGAACATCCGCTTCTCGATCACTTCGCGGATCTTCTCGTAGCTCGTCCACGACGGGTTCTTACCAGCGTTCTTGGCCCGCGCGCGCAATGAGAACTTGACGACCTCGTAGCGGAAGTCCTTCGGGTTCGCGATGCCCGCCGGCTTCTCGATCTTCGACAGCTCCTGGTCGAGCAACTGCCGGTTCATGAGCTGTCCGGTGTCCGAATCCTTGAAGTCGCTATCCTCGATCCATGCGTCCGCGTACGCAACGTAGCGGTCGAACAGGTTCTGCCCGAAGTCGTGATAGCTCTCGAGGTACGCTTTCTGGATCTCGTTGCCGATGAACTCGGCATACCGCGGCGCCAGCTCCTCCTTGATGAACTCGAGGTAGCGGTCCTCGGTCTCCTCGGGCAACTGCTCGCGCCGGATCGACTGCTCCAGCACGAACATCAGATGCACCGGATCGGCCGCCACCTCCGAAGTGTCGAAGTTGAACGTCTCCGACAGCACCTTGTAGGCGAAGCGCGTGGACATGCCGTCCATGCCCTCGTTGATGCCCCCCGCGTCGCGGTATTCCTGAATGGTCTTGGCGTGCGGGTCGGTGTCCTTGAGGCTCTCGCCGTCATAGACGCGCATCTTCGAGTAAAGGCTCGAGTTCTCGTGCTCCCGCAGCCGCGAGAGAACCGAGAACTGCGATAGCATTTCGAGCGTCGCTGGTGCGCACGGCGCACCCGACACCTCGCTCGAGGTCAGCAGCTTTTCGTAGATCCGCTTCTCCTCCGACACGCGCAGGCAGTATGGAACCTGGATCACACAGATACGGTCGAGGAACGCCTCGTTGTTCTTGTTGGCCCGGAACGTCTGCCACTCGCTCTCGTTCGAGTGGGCGACGATGATGCCCTGGTAGGGCAGCGCGCCGACGTTCTCGGTGCCGACGTAGGTGCCGTCCTGCGTCGCCGTCAGCAACGGGTGCAGCATCTTGATCGGCGCCTTGAACATCTCGACGAACTCGAGCATGCCCTGCGTCGTGCGATTGAGGCCGCCCGAATAGGAGTAGGCGTCGGCGTCGTTCTGACCGTGAAACTCGAGCTTGCGTATGTCGACCTTGCCGACGAGCGCGGAGATATCCTGATTATTGTCGTCCCCGGGCTCGGTCTTGGCGACACAGATCTGGCGCAGACGCGACGGCAACAGCCGCACGACCGTGAACTTGGAGATGTCCCCGCCGAACTCGTCGAGGCGCTTCACCGCCCACGGGCTCATCCGCCCGAGCAGCTTGCGCTTGGGGATGCCGTACTTGTCCTCTAGCGCCTGGCCCATCGTGACGGGATCGAACAACCCGAGCGGGCTCTCGAAGATCGGGCTCACCTCCTCGCCCGCCTTCAGCACATAGATCGGGCATTTCTCCATCAACTCCTTGAGCCGTTCGGCAAGGGACGATTTGCCCCCGCCTACCGGGCCGAGGAGGTACAGGATCTGCTTGCGCTCCTCGAGCCCCTGCGCGGCATGCCGGAAGAAGCCGACGATGCGCTCGACGGTCTCCTCCAGGCCGTAGAAATCGCGGAATGCCGGATAGACCTTGATCGTCCGGTTGAGGAAGATGCGCCCGAGGCGCTGGTCCTTGGATGTGTCGACCAACTCGGGCTCGCCGATCGCGCGGATCATGCGCTCCGCCGCGGCGGCATAGAGCATAGGATCGTCGCGGCAGCTCTCCAGGAACTGCTTCAGCGGCACCTCGGACTGCTTGTTGCGGTCATAGCTCTGGGCATAGAGCTCGAAGATCTCGTCAGCGACTGTCATGCTTGCACCTGTTGCTCGAGCGTTCTTGGAGAATGGGTCGAACGTTGCTGCTTGCGTGGCTCTGATGTGTTGCGGTTTCTGTGTCCGGCTGCCTCTGGCTACCTCTATTGATACTCACGTGCGCCAAGTCCGGATTGCATGAAGCGAGGCTGCGTAAAGCGATACCGCACGAAGCGATCAGCACCGCCGGTTGAAGGCCTGAGACCTTGACGGCCCGCTATCGAACCTCTCGCAGTGGCCAGAAGTCCCGCTGCCGAAAACACGTCGCGTGGACAGACGGCGGCCCGCGTCACCCGCCACTGGGCAGCATGAACCCGGCAAGCGTTCGCGGCCTTCCACGTCGGTGGGGGACCAGATGAAGACATCTTCAATCCTCCTTGCCTGAATATGGGTATTGCTTGTAGCCGCAAGCAACAACTTATTTGGACGTCCTCAGCCTTCGCCGCCAGATGACGCCCGCCTGCAACGGCGTCGCACCTCCTGCATTTGCAAGCCTTTCATCATCGGCTCGCCATCGGGCGGAAGTACGACGACGGTGTGATGATATGCTGGCGCCGAAACTATGGGGGCTCAAAAAACAGACAGATATTCCATCGGCCTTGCAGGCTGGACGCATCCGTCGTGTGCGCGTCGCCGGTATCCCACCTGGAAAACGGGAGATTGCAACGGCTTGCAGGCACTGCGACTGCAAGTCTGTCACGTCGACGATTAGCAGGGGATATCTTCGCGATCCCGAACGCATCCGGCTCGTAGAGCTGCCATTGCCCAACGAATCACCTGCCGCGTCTGGTGCGGGCTTCCGCCAGGGCGTCGGGCGTATCGAGATCGACGAGAACGGCCGGCGTTCCAAGGTCCAACTCGACCACGCTCTCGGCATTGTCTGCGATGAGCTGCCGCGCCCCCACGTCACCGGAGAGCCTCTCCATCGCCTGCAACAGCTCCGCGCTCCACAGCACGGGATTGCCGCGTCGCCCGTCGTGGACAGGGACGATGATCGAGCGCCCTTCCTTCGGCTCGAACGCTGCAATCATGCGGTCGAGATGCGCGGGCCCAACCTCCGGCATGTCGCCGAGCGCCACGATCGCCCCGTCGAGCCGGTCCGTCAGCGCCGCCACGCCCGCTTTGAGCGAGCTCGCCATGCCGCTCGCGAAGTCCGGATTGCGAATGAAAGTGACGTCGAGCCCGGCCAGTGCGGCCTCTACCCGATCCCCTTGATGCCCTGTCACGACAACCACCGGCCGCGCCCGGCTGGCAAGTGCCGCCTCCACCGTCCGCCGCACGACGGGGCGCCCGCCGAGATCTTCGAGCAGCTTGTTGCGTTGCCCCATTCGCGTCGAGCGCCCCGCAGCCAGCACCAGACATGCGATCCGCTTCTCCCGCCGAGCCGGCTCGTCGACCGCCTCGCGCGGCTGTGGCCGCGTCGCGATCTCCTTGAGCAGCCCGCCGACGCCCATCGCCTGGATCTCGTATGGCCCGGCAGGCAGGCCAGCCATCCGTCGCTCGAGCACCCAATCGAAGCCGTTGAGCTTGGGGCTCCCCGCACAGCTCGGCGCACCCAGCACGTCCGCAGTCCCGAGCCTTCCCGTCATCATCAGGTTGCCCGGATCGACAGGCATGCCCAGGTGGACGACCTCGCCACCGGCTTCCACCAGCGCGGCTGGAATGACGTCGTTGCGGTCCACGATCGCCGAGGCTGAGAACACGATGATCGGATCACGCCCCTGCGCGTGAAGCGTCGCTATCGCTTTCGCCACCGCTCCCGCCTCGTGCGCCACCGAGAGCGTCGCCTCCAACTCGCTGCCGAGCGCCGCCAGCCGCTCCGCCATCACCCGCTCGCGTTTACCGAGCACGCTGCTCTTGGTGTTTGCCAGGCGCGTCAGGATGAGGCCCGCGCGCTTCGCCGTGAACGGAGCGACTGAAACGAGGCCCCCCTCCGCCAGCACCAGCGACCTGGCCACGGTCGGCTCCGGCACCGCGAACGGAATAACCTTGACCGTCGCCACCATTTGGCCGGCCTCGACCCGCTCGAATGGGGTAACGGTGGCGATCGTCAACGCCTCGTCGATCCGGTTGATCGTATGCAGCGTGCCCACATCGAGCGTCAGCACGCCGGCTTCCTCGGCGTAGAGGTTGCACCGGCCTGTGAACGGCTCGGCCACGCGAACACCGCTCCCCGCGATAGCCCGTGCGACCAGCGCCGCCGCCTCGTCCTCGCCGATGTCGGTGTCATCGAGGCGGGCCGCCATCACCTGCTCGAAGCCAGCCTCGCGAAGCTTGTCGATGTCCGCGACGGACAGCGGTCGGCCCTTCTTGATGATGCCCGCGCGCGTTTGCAGCGAGTGAGCCAGTATGGCGCCTCGCGCTTCGTCGATCCTGACGGTCCCGAATTTCATGTTGCTAGTTTGGGGAGGCGAAGCGCCATAGGCAATAGGCAATACCGTCGGATGCTACAGCGAGCCGCGCTTTCCAAGCGAGCCCGCAAGGGCCTCGAGACTGTTGAGATTGTGGCAGGCCCGCATCTCGCTGACGTGCGGTTTCAACAGGCGCGCGCCCTGCGCCAGCGGACTGTAGCCGTCGTAGCGCATCAGCGGATTGAGCCAGACGAGCCGCCGGCACGACGCCCTGAGCCGCCGCGACGCCTCGCCGAGCCCCGCGCCGCCTTCGCGGTCGAGGCCGTCGGTAATGAGCAGCACCGTCGCGTTCTGCCCGAGCACCCGGCGCGCCCACAACCGGTTGAAGTCCTCCAGGCTCTGCCCGATGCGGGTGCCTCCGGCCCAGTCCTTGACGTCGCCGGCGACCTTGGCGATCGCCCGGTCAGGGTCCTGTCCCTTCAGCGTGCGCGTCACGTTTGTCAACCGCGTACCGAACAGGAAGGCCGATACGCGGTCGCGCGCGTTGGTCACCGCATAGAGAAAATGCAGCATCATCCGCGCGTAAGCATCCATGCTGCCGGAGATGTCGCACAGCACCACGAGCGGCGGGGTCCGCCAACGCCGCTCCTTGAAGCGAAGCACGATATTGTCGGGGCCACGAGCTGCCATATCGCGCATCACGCGCCTCAGATCGATCCGCGAGGACGACCGCGCCGACCGCGTGAACCGTCTTGTAGGTATCTGCTCGATGAGCAATGCCATGCGCTGGATAGCAGCCCGCGCGCGGGCCTGCTCCTCTGCGCTCATCTGCTCGAAGTCCTTGGCCTTGAGTTGCTCGTCGGCACTCCACGTGCCGGACATGTCGAGCTCGATCTTCTCCTGAGGCACAACCTGCGGCTTGGGGCGGTCGCCCAGCAGCGGTTCGCGCAGCCGGCGGGAAAGCTCGGTTTGCTTGGGCCCGGCGTCGTCCCGCATCGAGGGCAACATCACCGCGAGCATCTGCTGGAGAAAACCCGGGTCCTTCCAGAACAGATAGAACGCCTGATCGAAGATCTCCCGGTGCTCCGGCCGCGACACGAGGCTGGCGTGCAGCGCCCAGTAGAGCACCTGCGGCCGCTCGATGCCGGCCGCGATCACCGCCCGCGTGGCGAGCACCACCCGGTCCGGACCGACCGGCATACCCGCGGCCCTGAGCAGCCGCGCGAACTGCAGGATGTTCTCGGC
>CAMAYR010000046.1 GCA_945862355.1 Devosia equisanguinis
GCTGGTTCAGAGAGCTTTGGCGCGACCTGCTCGCTGTGATGGCGCTACTGTCGCTGGTAACCCAGCGCCCGGCTGCCGCGTGACCTAACGAAACTTCACGGCCGACTACCGAGGCTGCCGCGAGCCGACCACCACGTGGCGCCGCTCAGACGGTCGAAGGCCCGAGTGCAACCCTGGTCGTTCGCAGGCGCCGCCGTCTGAGAAGCTCAGCAGCCGCGTCGGAGAAGGAACGCGGCGACATGCTCGACGACACGCAGCGCAGCCTTGCCGTCCCACATTTCCGGCACGCGACCTCGCTTGCCGCCCGACCGCGCGATCTCCCCCGCCGCCGCACGTATCCGCTCTGGCGCGCTGCCGACCAGAGCGTTGGTTCCCTCGCTCACCGTGATCGGCCGCTCGGTATTATCCCGCACGGTGATGCAGGGCACGCCCAGCGCTGTCGTTTCCTCCTGCACCCCGCCGCTGTCCGTGATGGCGAGCTTCGCCTCGCGCATGAGGCCGACCGCTTGCAGATAGCTGAGCGGCGGCGTCGCCAGGATACGCCCGCCTTCGATGAGAGTGCTGAGACCATTGGCTGCAATCGTCGCCCGCGTCCGGGGATGCACGGCAAACACCAGCGCCAGATCGCGCGAGATGTCCGAAAGCGCCGCGAGAATTCCCCCAAGCGTCGCCGGATCGTCCACGTTCGAGGGACGATGCAGGGTGACGAAACCGTACCCTTCCTTGACCGCATCGAGAAATGCCGCACTCGCACCGTGCGCCTCTAGCGTCTCACGCACCGGACGCGCCCGCTCCAGGCTCGCGCGCAGGCTGTCGATCATCACGTTGCCGACAAAGGCGATCTGCCCGGGCGCGATCCCTTCCCTGATGAGGTTTACTTCCGCCTCCCGCTCCGTCGTCAGCAGGAGGTCGGCGAGCCGATCGGTAACCAGCCTGTTGACCTCCTCCGGCATCGTGCGATCGCCACTGCGCAACCCCGCTTCGACGTGCGTGACCGCAACGAGCAGCTTCGCCGCCACCAGCGCCGCCGCCAATGTCGAGTTGACGTCGCCGACCACGACCAGCATGTCCGGCCTGTCGGCCGCGAGCACGCCCTCGAGCCCGAGCATTATCCGCGCGGTTTGCTCCGTATTGGTGCCGGAGCCTACCTCGAGATTGATGTCCGGCGCCGGGATCGCCAGCTCCTGGAAGAATACATCGTTCATCGCGACGTCGTAGTGCTGGCCGGTATGGATCAGCCGCACGTCGAACCGACCATCGCTGCGCAATGCCCGCATGATCGGCGCGATCTTCACGAAATTCGGCCGCGCGCCGACGATGCAGTCGACCCGCCACCTGGGAGCGTTCGTCATGGCCTCGCGCGCCGCAGCGCTTCTGATTGAGCGGTTCTCGAGCGCCGGACCTTCACGGCGCGGCCCGTCCCTATCACGACATCGCCGACATGGCGAGATTGCCCGCGGCCAACTACCTCGCCGCACCCTCGGTCAACTAAGGCGCGACGCCTCACTAGCGGTTATTGCAGGCTGCCAGATCACCTCGCGCGACCTGATGGCGCCGAACAGGCCCAGCATGCTACACCACCGCAATTCTACTAGTGGCCCTCGTGTCGCGCCAAAATCGGAAGAGATTGCGGCCATGATGCGATTTGGGCGCGACGCCTCACTAGCCCTCGGCACGTCGCTGCGCGAATACCCGCGCATGGCACGCACAGGAGGAATGATGAGCCAGGATCCACCCGGCAACGCGTCGCGAACGGGCGTTCCCGCTCCCGCAGGCGCCGGTGGCGTTCTGGGCTTCAGCCCTCTTCCAACCGGTACGCGCATCGGCGAGCTCGTCGTGCAATCCGTGCTCGGCGCCGGGGACTTCGCCATCACCTATATCGCCGAGCACGAGAAGCGGTCCAAGCGTTACGCGCTCAAGGAATACTTCCCGCGCCAGATTGCCTTCCGCGAGGGCTTGGCGCTGAAACCGCGGCAGCCGGCGGCAGCAGCAGCCTATGCCTGGGGCCTCGAGCGATTTCTTACCGAGGCGAGCAATCTCCAGAAAGTCCGTCACCCCGCCATCATATCCATTCTCGGCATCACCCAGCTCGGCGGCACCGGCTATGTCGGCATGTCCTATGAGCAGGGCGTCGACTTCGGCATCTGGTTGCACGAGCGCAAGAAGATCGCGCAGCAGGAGGAGCTCGACACAATCCTCGCCTCGTTGCTCGAGGGGCTGGCCGAGGCCCATGCCGCCAGCGTCTTCCACCTCGATCTGACGCCCGACAGCATCATCGTCCGCGAGAACGATACGCCTGTACTCGTCGATTTCGGCGTGTTCCGCGTCGGCCTGCGCCGCCGGCTGCCACCCGGCAATCGCGCCGCCCAGACCTATGCCGCACCCGAATTGCTCACAAGAACCGGCGGCCCTGTCGGCCCCTGGACCGACATCTATTCCTTCGCCGGCCTGCTCTACCTCGCCGTCACAGGCCAACCGCCCCCCGCCGCGGTGGAACGCGCCGACGGCAAAACCATGCCACCCGCCGCAACCGCAGCCCAAGGCCGCTACCGGGCCGACTTCCTCGCCGCCATCGACGCCGGACTGCGGCTCGCGCCCGCCCAGCGCCCGCAAACAGTCGCCGACTGGTCGAAGACGTTGCTTCGCCCGCATCGCTCGCGGTTCGCTCTGCAAGGGCTCCTGCGACGAAAAGCGATAATCGAGCGAGCTTCTCCGGCGGCAGCCGTAACGCCAACGCCCGGCACCCACCCGTCGACCTTCTCGCCCCTCCCCCCCGAGACCGTATCGCTCGGTGGTACGCCGTTGCCGGTGGACCATACCACGACTTCCACCGCCCCTTCCGCTGTCCCACCGATGCAGCAACGCGCCTTCCGCAGCGTTGTCTTCGGTAGCGTCTGGCTCGTTGGCGGCGCACTGGCAGGCGGCCTCGCGAGCATCCCCCTCGCCAGTCTCTTGCGCCCTGATTGCACCGGCGGCAATTGCGCTGCCCAGCTCGTACTGCCTCTGGCGATCATCGGCGCGCTGATCGGCCTTTGGGAAGGCGTTCGTTACGCCGGCAGACCTCTCGCCAACGCCGAGCCGCGCGAGCCTTACGAGTTGTAGGGCTCACGGCTAATTCGTCGCCCGCCCGGTCGCTTTCTTTCCGCCCCGATCGACCGCCAGCACCGCCGCCGTGACGATCACCGCCGTTCCCACCAGCGACCACAGGTCCGGCAGATGGCTCCACACGAGCCAACCGAGCGTGATCGCCCAGATCAGCGACGTGTAGCGGTAAGGCGAAAGAGCAGACGCATCGGCATGGCGGTAGGCCGAGATCATGCCGAGGTGAGCGGCCATGTTGAGGCAACCCGCGAGCATGAACCACAGCCCATCCTCGAACGTCGGGGTCACCCATCCGAAGGGCAACGCCGCAGCCGACACGACGAGCATCAACAGCGCCGACCACAGCAGCACCGACATCGACGTCTCCGTCCTCGACAGCTTGCGCGTGAGAATATCGCGAGCGGCGTTGGCGAGCGCCGTGGCCACCGGCAGCAGCAAGAACCACGAGAACGAAGGCCCACCCGGCCGCACGATGACGAGCACGCCAGCAAAGCCGATGAGGATGGCGACCCAACGCTTGAGCGGCACCTTCTCGCCCAACATTGGCCCCGCCAGCGCCGCCACCCAAAGCGGACTTGAAAACGCGATCGCCGTGACGATGGCGAGCGGCAGATAGGCAAGGCCGGCCACCATCAGCACCGAAGTCGCGATGAAGGCCACCGCTCGCCACCCCTGCCCCACGCGGTCGACAATCTTGAACGACGCCGCACCCGTCGTCATCAGCGCGTAGGGAAGGATGAACGCGAGCCCCGCGAGCTGACGCAGGAAGATGACTTCACCCAGCGGATAGCGCTCTGCTAGATATTTCGAGACCGCGTCGTTGGCGCTGATGAAGGCGACCCCGACGATCATCAGCAAAATGCCTTTGTGCTCGGCGCGAAGATGCATGGACGCGTTCCAGGTTTATGGCGCGCGGCATGGCGCGGCCAGCGCATCGGCAAGTGGGGTAACGGCGAGACATCGAGCAAGCGTGAGACGGCCCAATCATTCTATCTCAGGCACGGCCAGTCGGCATCGGCACGCGGTCGATGTGGGCGATCTCGAAGCGCAGCAACTGCTCGATCAGTCGCGCCTTCACCGCAGCGTGGCCGGCATCCTCCCACAAGTTGACGAACTCACCGGGATCGTTCTCAAGGTCGTACAGCTCGCCCCATTCGACGCCGTCGAAGACGCTGAGCCGCCATCGCTTGTCGACCAGGGTGTGTATCCGCGGAACCCCGCCCAGCGCTTCGTTCACGCGCTGGTGCTCGTACTGGACGAATGCAGCATCCCTGCCCTGCGCATCGTCGCCTGCGATGACCGGCAGAAGACTGCGGCCTTGAATGCCGAACGAGGGTTGCAGACCGGCGTGATCGAGGATCGTAGCGGAGATGTCGATCGTCGAGCCGATCGCCCCTGCTCGCTTCGCGCGCGGCTCGACTGCGGAGCGCGTCGCTCGATCCGACCACACGAACGGCACCCGCAGCACCTGTTGATATTGCTCAGAGCCCTTGAGCAGCAACCGGTGATCGCCCAGATGCTCGCCGTGATCGCTGGTGAAAATCGTGACCGTATCCTTGGCGCGACCGCTCCCGTCCAGCGCTTCCAACACGCCGCCGATGCAATCGTCGATCAGCGCAATCATGCCAGCCGTCAGCGCCGCAGCCTCCTGTGCCTCCCGCGCTGTCGTCATGAACGAGAACTGTGATCCGAGATTGGCCTTGCCCTGCTCGCGCTCGGCCAGAACGGCCGCGACGTGCGGCGGCGGCACCCAGTCGTTGCGCCCGAACGCCTCCGGCACCGGGAACTGATCGGGTTTGTACATGTCCCAGTATTTGCCCGGCGGGTTGAACGGATGGTGCGGATCGGGAAACGACACCATCAGGAAGAACGGCTGGTCCCCGTTTTGCGCGACGTGCGCCGCGATGAACGCTCGGGCGCGCTCGGCGATGTAGCTCGTCTGGTAGAGCCCGACCGGCAGCCGCGTGCGGATCGCCTGCGGGCAGATGTAGTCGTGCGGGAGCTCGTTGGCAGCCCCGATCATCTCCAGTGCCCCGGGCTCCCGTTCGAGCAGCCACGCGCGATAATCGCCGTCGACGTCGTCGCCGTGTCCGGCAACCAGCTCCACATGATCGAAGCCGTAGTACGGCCGCGCCACGCTTGCGCCGGGTTTCGCCCAGAACTGAGGGCTCTCGTTTTGATATTCGGCCGAGCCGAGATCATGCCGCAGCGCCTCTGCGAGATTCGATGGCACGGGCTTGTGCCCTGGCTTGGGCGCCGGTGGTTTCATCAGCGCCGGCATTCCCGTGAACGTCTGCAGGTGGCTCTTGCCGACCAGCGCCGTGGCATAGCCAGCCTCGCGCAGCACATCCACGAACGTCACCGCATCACGCGACAGCGGCGTGCCGTTCGCCCGCGCGCCATGTACCGACGGCATGCGCCCGGTCATTAGGCTCGAGCGGTTGGGCATGCACACCGGGCTTGCGACAAAGAATTTGTCGAAGGTCACGCCGCCGGCCGCGATGCTGTCGATGTGCGGCGTCTTAACGATGCCGTGCCCGTTGCACCCGAGCCAGTCGGCGCGATGCTGATCTGTGATGAAGAGGATGTAGCTCGGACGGGACATGGCTGCTCCGGATGATGAACGAAGGCGTTGACGGATCGCATGCTCGTCAGAATTCGTGGGACCAGATCGACCGAGTAAGGATCGGGGTCTGCCCCCGGCCCTCACCAGTCACGCCTTCGCCTCCGCGTTCTCGATGAACTCCGGCGGCATATCAGGGCCCCACACGTAGAGCGAATCTTCCGGCAGGTGGTCGCCCGCATCCCAGTCGCAATCGACCGGCACGTAGTCGATATCGCACGAATACTCGCAATAGCTGCCCCACGGATCCTGCACGTAGTGGAAGTAGTTCGATCCGAGCACATGTCGGCCGAGCCCCCACCCCTTGGCAAAGCCGGCCTCCAGCATCTGCTTGGCACCGAGCCCGATGTCCATCACCGAGCCGACGTCCCAACTGAAGTGATGATGGCCCGGCGCATCCGACTTCGCGAACGCCACCATGTGATGATCCGAGCCGTGAATGCCATGCATGAACGCGATGATGTCCCCGGAGCGGTCCGACAGACGCATGCCCAGCACGCGCGAATAGAACGCGATCGCCTTCGCCACGTCAGGCGTAAACAGCAGCAGGTGGGCGAACCGGCGCGGCTTCACGCTCGGCGCAGCAGACCGGCCCGGCGCGCCGCGGGCTCCTCCCGGCGCTGAGCTGATCCACACCGAACTCTTCTCGTTGGGCGATGATTTCTCCGCCACCCGCACCTCGATCAGGTTGTCGTCGACGTCGCGGAACCAAACGCCATTGCTCTGCGAGCCCGCGGGCGGATCGAGTTCGACGACGCCTTGATCCTGCAATCTCTTGCGGAAGGGGGCCAGGTCCTCCTCGAACAATCCGAACGAGATGTGTGCAAGCTTCTTGCGCGGTCCTTCGCCGATGGTGCCCCAACGATGCGGGGCTCCTTCGATGTACATGCCGAGCGCATTTCCCTCTTCGCGAACGCCGAGACCGAAGCTCGAATAGAAGCGCCGGGCCACCTCGAGGTCGGGCACTGTGAGTGCGAATTGATCGAGGGAGTGAACGCCGACTTCGCCCGGCCGCTTGCGGGGCGCGATGTATCCTTGCATGGCGGTCATTCGAGCGTTCCCCCGTCCAAGCTCTCGGCCAAGGCCTCGGCCATCGGATACCGGGCACAATGGCGCTTGGCGTCGGCCCCGGCATCTGTTGATGTTGCTCCGACACTATCGCAGCACAGCGAGCACGGGAAGGACACGACATGGAGGAGCCGTCATGAGCAATCTGAAGCTGACGCTGGCTATCGGCCCCTACGACCGGATGGAGGCGCTTAGAACGGGCGAGGTGACGCCCGCCGGCATCGACCTGCACGTGCTGCCCAGCATGGGCCCCCGCGAGATCTTCGATCGCGTGATGTCGAACGAGGGCTTCGACATCGCGGAGTTCTCCTCCTCCGAGCACATCTCCAACACCGTCGCTGGAACGAGCCCGCACGTCGCGCTGCCCGTGTTCCCAAGCCGCGTTTTCCGCCACGGCTTCATCGTGCTGAACAGGAAGAAGGGCATCAAATCGCCCAAGGACCTCGCCGGCCGCCGGATTGGCGTGCAGCTCTACACCATGACCGCCGCCGTCTGGATCCGCGGCATGCTGGAGGACGACCACGGCGTCGACCTGTCGGATGTGACATGGGTGCAGGGCGCCGTTGCGTCTGCCGGCTCCCACGGCAGCCCGAAGCCGCCACCGCTGTTGAAGCCGATAAAGCTCGAGATCAACAAGTCGGATCGTTCTCTCGACCAGCTTCTCTGCGACGGCGAGATCGACGCCTACCTCGGTGCCCAGCTCCCCCCTTCGCTCGGCAAGCATCCCGATCTCGTCCGCCTCTTCCCCGATGTCCGCGCCACCGAGCGCGAGTACTACCAGCGCACGGCGCTGCACCCGATCATGCACCTCCTGGTGATCCGCCGGCCTGTATTCGATCAGAACCCCTGGATCGCCAAGCCGCTCTATCAGGCTTTTGTCGAGGCGAAATCGCGCGCCTGGAAGCAGCTCAGCTTCACGGGCGCATCGAAGGTCATGTTGCCGTGGGTCTACGACGACGTCGAGGAGATCAATCGCGTGTTCGGCGGTGAGCCGTTCGCCTATGGCCTCGAGCCGAACCGCAAGACGTTGGAGACGCTGACGGGTTATCTCCACCGCCACGACATGATCGCGCGGAAGCCGACCCTCGAGGAGTTGTTCGTCGACGTCGGCGCGTGAGGCAACGGCGCGCGGCGATCAATGCCCCGTGCCGGAGAAGTCCTGCGGGATACGGCAGCTCGCAACCCGCACCTTCGCCGTTGTCGCCGGCGTATTTCGGCTGCGGCCGACGAAGCGCGGCACGCCGGCCGTCACGACCGCGCCGATGGCTGCTATGTCACCGTGCTTGATCGCTGCGAGTGCAGTCGTCTGCGTGCCGCCGTCCGGCGCATCGATCAGCACCACATCTGCCTCCTTGCCGGCCGCAAGCACACCCGTGTCGAGCCTATAGACACGAGCGTTGCTTCCCGTCGCCGCGCACACCGCCTGCTCTGGGGCAATGTCGGCCAGGCTCGCGATGTGCGCCATCGTGTAGAGAATGCCGAGCGGCATGATTCCGCTGCCCGTCGGCGTGTCGGTGCCGATGATGAAACGGTCCCAGGCACCAGCCTCCCGCGCAAGCCGGGCGCACAGCAGCGTCGTGCGCAGATTGCCGGCTGTGCACACCTGCAAGGCGATGTCGGTTTCACGCACCACGCGCTCGAAGTCGCGATCAGGCATCGCCGTCGGCCCGCCATTGATGTGGAACGACACGTCGGGCCGCACGGCAAGAATGTGATCGCCCGTGATCGCGCCCGAGCCCGGGATCGACGATCCGCCGGTATGCATCGTCGTCACCATGCCAGCCGTTTTGGCCGCAGCGACGAGCGGGCCGTACTCGAAGGCTGTCGCGACCGCACCGAACCCTGCCTTGGCGAGCCACACGCCCTTGCGTGCGACCTCCGTCAGGTCATCCCCCGTGAGGCCCGGCTCCAGGATGATCGAGCCGGCATGAACCCGAATCCCCCCGGGCCGGTAAGCCGCAAAGCAACGCTGGGCTGCAAGCGCCAGCGCTTTGACGCCTTCGGCGTCGCTCGGCCGGCCCGGCACATGCACCTCAGACGCCGAAATCGCTGTCGTGATGCCGCCGTGCAGATAGCTCTCCAGATAGCCCACCGTCCGCTGCCGCGGGGTGTAATCGCCGAAAGTGATGTGGACGTGGCTGTCGATCAGACCCGGGATGGCCGTCGTTCCGCCCGCGTCGATGACGACGTCGCAGCTTTCGACTGCCGCAGCCCCAGCCGTGCCGACGCTCTCGATCCGGCCGTCCGCCATGACGATCGTATCGCCGGCAACAAACGGGCTCTTCCAGTTCCCCGACACGATGGTGCCGATGTTGACGATAGCTGTGCGCATGGGGGTCTCGTATGGCAGGGGATGTGGAAAGGATGGTGAAACAGCACCCTACCCCCGCACGTGTCGAGCTGGAAAGCCCGCGTCCACGACTCTGCCCACCATGACCTAAAGTTTCTCTTCCGTTCCAGCCGCCCCGTAGAGCAAGATCGCCGCACGTCAGAGCCGCGTTGCGGCTCACAGCAGCAGGGGCACGAACTCGATGTTCGAAGGGTGGGCCATCGCCACACTCGCGGTGGGCTATGTCGGAGCCCTGTTCCTGCTCGCCTGGTACGGGGATCGGCTGCGCGTCACCGGCACTGCGCGTCCGCTGATCTACTCGCTCTCGCTCGCCGTCTACTGCACGTCATGGACGTTCTACGGCAGCGTCGGCCTCGCCGCGGAGACGGGCTACGACTTCATCCCGGTCTACCTTGGCCCCGTTCTGGTCTTCATGCTCGGCGTGCCGCTCATCACCCGCATCGTGCGCCTCGCCAAGAGCCAGAACCTGACCTCGATCGCCGACTTCCTCGCCGCCCGCTACGGCAAGAGCCCCGCCGTTGCCGCCATCGTCACCGTCGTCGCCGTCGTCGGCACGCTGCCCTACATCGCCCTGCAGCTGAAGGCGATCGTGATCTCGACCGGCACCCTGCTCGGCGACACGCCCTTGCAGCCGGTTGTAATCCTGGGCGGATTTCTCGACACTGCGCTGGTGACGGCGCTGGCGCTCGCCGTGTTCGCCATTCTGTTCGGCACCCGGCATATCGACGCGACCGAGCATCAGTCCGGCCTGATGATCGCGGTGGCCGCCGAATCCGTGCTGAAGCTCGCCGCCTTCATCGGCGTGGGCATCTTCGTCGTCTACAGCATCTTCGGCGGCCCCTTGTCGTTCGCCGACACGTTCCGTGCCAACAGCGCGGTACTCGACATCTTCGATCGCGGCTTCAACGGCGGCATGTGGCTGACGGTCACGTTTCTGAGCGCCGTCGCCATCCTGCTGTTGCCGCGCCAGTTCCACGTCGCGGTAGTGGAGAACCACTCCGAGCGCGAGCTTCGACGCGCGCGCTGGCTGTTCCCGAGCTATCTCGTCGCCATCAATCTCTTCGTCGTGCCGATAGCCGCCGCCGGACTGATCGTGCTGCCCAAGGGCCTCGTCGAGCCCGACATGTTCATGCTCGCCCTGCCGATGACAAAGGGCTACGACATGATTGCGATCCTGGCCTTCATCGGCGGACTATCCGCTGCCACCGCGATGGTCGTGGTGGAGAGCGTCGCGCTCTCCATCATGATCTGCAACGGCCTCGTGGTGCCGATGTTGTTGAAGCACCGCCTGCTGGAGATCGAGCAGCGCGAGGACCTCGCGAGCCTGCTGCTCGTCATCCGCCGCATCGCCATCGTCCTCGTGCTGATCGCAGGCTACGGGTTCTACAAGCTGCTTGGCCAATCCCAGGGACTGGCGGCGATCGGCCTAATCTCGTTCGCGGCAATCGCCCAGCTCGCGCCCGCCTTCTTCGGCGGCCTAGTCTGGCGGCGCGCAACCGCGCGGGGTGCCATCGCCGGTATGCTGGCCGGATTCACCGTGTGGGGCTACACCCTGCTCCTTCCTTGGATCGTGAAAGCTGGTCTTCTGCCCGCCGAAATTCTGCTGATGGGGCCTTTCGGCGTTGCAGCGCTGCGACCCCAGGCGCTGTTTTTCCTGTCGTTCGAGCCGCTGACCCACGGCGTTTTCTGGAGTATGTTCGCCAACATCGCCGCTTACGTCACCGTATCGCTGTGGCGCGCGCCCGAGCCGATCGAGCGGCTCCAGGCCCACTTGTTCGTGCAGGACGACCTGCCCCGGGGCTCGCCGCAGCTCGCCTTCCGACTCTGGCGCACCTCTCTCACCGTGGCCGACCTGCAGGCCACCGTTACGCGCTATCTCGGTGCCGAGCGCGCCGAGCGCTCGTTCGCGCAATACGCCGTCAGTCGCAACGCTATTCTCGATCCGCAGGCGGAAGCCGATCTCCAGACGCTGCGTTTCACCGAGCATCTGCTGACGAGCGCCATCAGCGCTGCGTCCGCCCGCCTCGTGATGGCGCTTCTACTGCGTCGCAGCAACGTCGGCAGCCCGACCGCGCTGAAGCTACTCGACGACGCCTCCGAGGCGCTGCAGTACAACCGCGACCTGCTGCAATCCGCGCTCGATCAGGTGCGCCACGGCCTCGGCGTGTTCGACAAGGACATGAGGCTCGTCTGCTGGAACCGGCAGTTCCGCGAGCTGTTGGACCTTCCCGACGAACTCGGCCGCGTCGGCGCCCCCCTGCGGCAGATCCTGCATGTGTGCGCTGCCCGCGGCGACTTCGGACCAGGACAGGTCGAGGCGCTGGTGGCCGACCGTATCCTCCGCTTCGCCGGCAACCAGTCGACATTCTACGAACGCTTCAAGGGTGGTTTGCAGTTTCTCGAGTTCCGCATTTCATCGATGCCCCAGCCACAGGGCGGTGTCGTGTGCACCTTCTCCGACATCACCGAGCGGATGCAGGCCGCAAACGACCTCGCCCGCGCCAACGAGACATTGGAGCAGCGCGTCACGGAGCGCACGCAGGCCCTCGAGGCCGCCTCCACCGAACTCGCCAAGGCGAAGAACAAGGCGGAGGAGGCCAACCTCGACAAGACCCGCTTCCTTGCCGCCGCCAGCCACGACCTGATGCAGCCGCTCAACGCCGCGCGCCTCTATGCCTCCAGCCTCGTCGAGCGCCGCCTGCCCGACGCAGACCGCGTCGTCGCCCGCAACATCGACGCATCCCTCACCTCGGTAGAGGAGATAATCTCCGCGCTGCTCGACATTTCCCGCCTCGATTCCGGCCGCCTCGAGCCCGAGGTGACATCCCAGCCGCTGACCTCGATGTTCGAGAGCCTTGCCGTGGAGTTCGCACCTCTGGCGCACGAGAAAGGGATTGACCTGCTGATAGAGACCGGTCCGTTGTGGGTCTCCTCGGACCGCCGCCTGCTGAAACGGGTGCTGCAGAACCTCATCGGAAATGCCATCAAGTATACCAACAATGGCAGCGTCGCGGTCAGCGCGATCTCGGACGGCGCGCGCGTCCGCGTGGAAGTGCGCGACACCGGCCCCGGCATTCCAACCTCTCAGCACGCATTGATATTCCGCGAGTTCCAGCGCGGTGAGGGCACCCCCGGATCGACCCGCGGCCTCGGCCTCGGCCTATCGATCGTGGAGCGCATCTGCCGCGTGCTGGAGATCCCCCTCGGGCTTTCCTCGACCCCGGGCGAAGGCGCCGTCTTCTGGATCGCGCTGCCGATTGCAGCCCCCCTCGACAAGGCTGTCTCAATCGAGGAGACCGCGACATCGGTTGCCTCCGGCATTCTTTCGGGTTGCGTCGCGCTGTGCATCGACAACGAGCCCGCCGTGGTGGACGGGATGCGCCACCTGCTCGCAGGCTGGGGCTGCGAGGTGTTGACCGCCACCAGCCCCGAGCAGGCAATCGAGGCCCTGAAGCAATCAGGAAAGCGGCCTTCGGTCATCCTCGCCGACTATCACCTCGACCGCGGCACAGGCCTCGACGCCATCGCCGCCGTGCGCGAACACATCGGCACCAGCGTCCCCGCGGTCGTCATCACTGCAGACAACACCCCCGAGGTCCAGGGTCTGCTTCGCGAGGCCGGCGTGCCCGTGCTTCACAAGCCGCTGAAGGCAGCAGCCCTGCGCTCGATCATCATGCACTACGCGACGATCCAGCGCGCCGCCGCGGAATAGCCGAGGGCTCGATCGCCAGCTTTGCTGCCATCATTTGGCCCGCAATGTCCGGCCAGTCTCGGCGGGGGAGGGAGCCGGCTTGCTGACCTGAAAGAGGGGGCACGATGGTTCCTGGAATGCATTCGTCCGCGCGGAGACTTGCACCCTCCGCAACCAATCCACCTGCAGAGCAATTCTCCTGGCACCTTTCCGACGACGACCGCGTCGGCCCTCCGGTGACCGGCAGGCGCCGCATCGCACGCCTGCTGAGCGTGGTGCTCCTCGCACTCGCGGTCGGCGGCGGATGGACCGCTCTTCGTCATGAGACCTTCGGTCCGTGGCTGGTGTCGTCCGTCCAGGAGGTCCTGACATCCGCCAAGGCCTGGACTGGCGCGCCAAACTCAAGGCCCTCCGATCCAATCACGCCTGATCCGCCGACCGCCTCGCCAAGCGCGCACGCTGACGCCACGCCTTCGCCGATCACGACCGCTACCATCCCCACCACCGACCAGACCGAGCCGGCCAGTCCAGCCTCGCTGCCACATGCCAGCACGATACCGCCTGCGCCTGCCGCCAACTCCGCGACGAGCACGCCGGCTGGCGCCGCCTATCTGCCGGCAGCACAGCCCGACACCGATCCCCTCCTGCAGCGGGCAGCCGCCGCTGGCCTCCATGCCGGCCTCTCGCGTGCCATCCTCGCGCGCTTGTCGACGGCCGATTTCCAGAGCGCCGCCACCGCCATTCGCAAGGCCATCGCCGAGACACCCGACGACGGCGAACTCGTCTGGCCAAGCCAACGCGCGCCTCGGCAAGCCCTGTTCAAGGTTCATTTCGTCGCCGGCGCAGCGCCCCGATGCCGGCGCTACGTCGTTACGATTACCAAGGATGGCTGGTCGACGACCGCGCTGCCGATGGAGCGGTGCGGTTCCCCGGCCCCGAACCCGGCCCCGATCACCCAGCGCGCCCGACGCGGATGATGCTTCCCCCGCGCACTCGTATCGCCAGACGTCGCTCGCCAGACGCCCCCTTTACGACGCCACAGGCCGCGACATACCTTTCTGGAAATTCGCACGCTCGATGGTGGAGGCAAGGATGGCGATCTCGTTCAACGAGAGCACGGTGGTGGGCGAAAGCCTCGGCACGGGGGCGATGCGCCAGCGGCTGCTCACGCGAGCCCGCGATCCCCGCACCAATATTCTGCTCGATCGTTTCACCATCGCTGCCGGCGGCACCCTGCCGCTGACCGTCGCGCCCGGCGACATCGCCTGGTTCCAGATGCTCGATGGCGATGCGCAACTCTCTCTGGACGGCGCGACAAAGTCGCTTTCCAGCGCCCACGTCGCCTTCCTTCCACCAGGCGCCTGCGCGACGATCGCTGCGCCGAACGGTGCGACGCTGATCCACGCCACCGTTCCCGACGCCGGGCGCTTCGACAAGAATTTCAGTGCAGCCCCACCCGCGTTCCGCGCCGTCGACTGGCGCCATGAACCCGTGCTCGACAGCCAACATGACGCCCGCAAGCGCATCTATCTCGTCACGCCCCGAATGTTCGGTACAAAGGTGCTGAAAGGCGAGATGATAATCTATCCCGAGGGCACGAAAGCCGCGAACCATCACCACGAGGGCGCCGAGCACTTCATGTATATCCTGCGCGGACGTGGCACTGCCTGGGCGAGCGAGCAGCCGTTCCAGGTGCGCGCCGGCGACGTCGTTTACTACCACGATCTCGAGCGGCACTACCTCAAGGCGGACGACGATTCCGAGCTGGCGTTCTCAGAATTCTTCGTGCCAGGCGAGTACAAGACGATCTGGGTCGATGAAACCGAGGTCTGCACCTGGCTGCCCACCGGGCGGAACATCCTGGGTGGCGCCCCGGTCCGGGAGATCAAGGCCCACAGCTCGGCCGAGATTGCAAGCCCCGCCGACGTCTGAAACGCGAGGCGACATCGCAAAAAAGCTCAGCACAAATGAGCCGAACACCATCCTCAGGCTATCGTAAGCCCATCGTAAGGCTTGACTGCCCCCCGGGACAGCGGCACCTCTTCACCCGGACTTGGCGGTGAAGTATCGGCTGTCCCCAGCGGACTGGAACCTTGCAAGCCCGGTCAGCCGTCCTACGAGGCGGCAGTGCAAAATAAATGGGTTGGTTCCAAAGGGAGGACTACATATGAGCTTGGTCAAGAAGCTGTTGGTCAGCGCCGTCGCACTCGCCGCATTCGGCGCGAGCGCTCAGGCGCAGACCTATCCGAGCAAGAGCGTCAGAATCGTCGTTCCGTTCGGCGCCGGCAGCATCACCGACAATCTCGCCCGCATCATCGCCGACAAGCTAGGCCCGATGTGGAAACAGCAGGTCGTCGTCGAAAATCGGCCGGGCCTTCCCGGCACGACGTCCGTCGCCAAGGCCGACAAGGACGGCTACACGCTGATGCTGACGTCCAACGGCCATACCGTCGCGCGAACGATCAACAAGAACGCCCAGTTCGATCCGGTCGCGGATTTCGCCGGCATCACCCGCGTCGTCGAGACGCCCTTCACGATGATCGTACCGCCGGGCTCCCCGGCCAAGACGCTGAAGGATCTGATCGACATGGCCAAAAAGGATCCCGGCAAATACAATTTCTCGACACCGGGCGTCGCCAGCTCCACCTTCCTGGTCAGTCAGAGCTTTGCCCAGGCAGCTGGTATCAAGTTGGTCCACGTGCCGTTCAAGAGCGTCCCCGAGGCCGTCACCGCCGTGCTTCGCGGCGACGTGGCATTCTACTTCGCGCCGATCACGGACGCCCAGGCCCAGACGGCAGGCGGCAAGGTCCGCTCGCTCGCCGTCTCCGCGCCTAAACGCCTGAAGCAGATCCCCAATGTCCCCACGATCGCCGAGGCGGGTCTGAAGGGCTGGAGCGGCAACGGCTGGTTCGGCATGATGGCGCCTGCCGGCACGCCGAAGGCCGTCATCGCCAAGGTCAACGCCGACGTGACCTCGATCCTGAAGTCGAAGGATGTCGTCGAGCGCATCGAGAAGCTTGGATCACTCCCAGCTCCGATGACCCCGGCCGCATTCGACGGGCTCATCAAGTCTGATGCGGCCAAGTATGCGAAGATGATGGCCAACGCCGGCATCGGCTCGAAGTAAGAGCCCCGACATAGCGCTGTTGCAAAAGAGGGGAGCAGCCGTAACCCGGCTGCTCCCCTTGTCCTTGCCCGAGCTATACAGCTCAGCGGAACTGCTTGAGGAAGTCCGCCCAGCCGGAGTTCCTCGCGAAGACCAGCCGCTCGTAGGTGGCCATGTCGCGCGCCATCTGTGAGCGCGAGGCGGGAAAATAGAACGACAACCCCGTCGCGTTCGGCACGAACTTGCCCAGAGTGATCGAGTGGACCCGCGCTGCATCGTAGGCAGCCACGACCTTCGCCGCCGCCGCCGACACTTCCGGCATCCCTTGCTGCGAAACCACCGCCACCTTCGCCGCGAAATCCCTGAGATCGTAGCTGTCGCGCTGCGCAAACCCCTGGCTCTGCGCCCGCGCGTGATCGAGGTAGACGAATGCCGCGAAGCCGTTGGCCTTCCGGCAAGCGGCTAGCAGATCCGCGAATGCGGCTGTTATGCCGTGGTCGGTGCGGAAGCAGCCCTGCGTGCACGGCCATTTCTTCGGGAAAGGCAGATAGGCGTCGTGGAACGCCTGCACTGCGTGCTGCCCCCAATCTTCTGCGGTAGCCGGCGGCTGGGCGACGACGCGCGTGAGGAACGTTTTGTAATCCCAGCCGTCGCCCGGCTCGAGATCCTGCGAACCGACGACCACCTTGGCCACATCGGCGACTTCGTCGAGCACCTCGATCATGCCGTTGAGACAGGTGTCGGAAAAGATCATGTCGATCTTTCCTGCAACTCCAGCGTCCTTCAAGGCTGCGCGCAGCATCGCGCCAGCCTCCAGATTGGTGAGCACGCCGCCGTTGGTGTCGTCGTGCAGCATTGCCCGCGTATCGTTGTCCCGCTCCAGCCGCGACTTCGGAAAGAACAGATGGCGTGCGGGCCGCGAGCGGGTACGGTCCTCCCGCGCCACCGAGCTCATCCGGCGTGTCATGATCTTCTCCGAGCTGTCGGTCTCGTCGAACACGCCGGTGCCGTGATCCCAGAAGCCTATCGCTTTGCGGGCTTTGGGATGTGTCTTGAGTGCGCGGACCAGAAACGCATGCAGCACGAGCGGATCGCCGGTGTCGATCTCGCCGATCTCCTCGATGATTTGAATGCCGTGGTCCGGCGTCACCTCGACGATAGAGCCCGGCTTGCCTGCGAGATCGGCAATGCCCAGTACGGCGATCTTACTGCCACGAATTCCCGCCGCCATCTCCTGCAGGTCCTCGTAGACGAACGCAGAGAGGTTGTTGTCGCCGCCGAACATCTGAATGATGACGAGTTCCGCATCCGGCAGCCGGGTCGGAAACGGCTTGATCTGATCGACGGTGATGGTCTCCACCGCATTGCTGGGCGGCAGTCCTGGAATGCCGCCGATCGGCCCGCCCGACGCAACTTCACTCGACGCGGCTACGCTTGAAGAGGCCACTCCTGGCGAGACGAGTGCAGCCGCAGGCGTAGGCGTAGGCGTAGGCGTAGGCGTAGGCGTAGGCGTAGGCGCGGAAGAGACGTTGGCCGCGCCGTGCGCTCCCGCAGGAGCCGCCATTGCAGTCGGAGCGGGTGGCGCGGCGGGCATTGCCACTGGCTTGCTGACCGCAACGGCACCGCCCACTGGCTTGGGCACACCCGCACCAGCCATAGCAGCGCCGCCAGATCCAGCACCCTGCCCTGCCCCGAACAGCCATCCGAATAGATTTGCCATACCAACCGCCCTTGCCTGGTGATTGAACTCCCTGGCGCGCCGCCAGAAACAGCGCCCCCGGACTGATCACTTCGCCGCATTCATGCGGCTAGATGTTGACGCCTAGTCTGGCCGGCTCATCCTCCCCCGGCACGCCCCCGTGAACTTCGCCTGCCTGCCCCCCCCTGCCGCCCTGTACGCTGCCGCCCCGGGGAGGGCTTGGCTGGCCATCACCATCCACATCGCTTTTCATATGCACTGCCAATAGCATAGCCAATCCTGTCACGAACACCATGCCGGCAAATACCAATGGCATCCACAGCGGTGTGTTCCCCGTCGAATGCGTCAAGGCGTATATGTAGGATGCGACGAAGCCGACGGCCAGCAGCGACAGCGCGACCGACCAGGCTCTGATCTCCTTCAACCGGCCCGAGATCGGTTTGCGCGCAGGTAGCCCGACACCACCCCGACGCTGACTTGGCGCTCGCGTGCCCTCAGCCGTGGCCTCGAGCGCCTTATCGATCAGCGCCCAGGTATCTGGCGTCACGACACCTGTCAGGGCGACACCGGCTTCCCCTTGCAGCCGCCGCACCGCTGCAAAGGTGGTCCGATCATAGATCGGCGTCGCCCTCACACCCGCCGCGCCCTCAAGCAGGCCAAGCTCGCCGAGCCGCGCATTGAGCTCCTCGACCCGCACCCCCCAGTCGCCCCGCTCCAGCGTCTCGCTATCCAAGGCACGCCGCGGCGGCTCCCCTGAGCCCCAAACCCGCCATGCATCTTCGAATGCCTCGCGACGGTCGTCGATCCCGGCGTGCCCGCCCACAAGCCGATAAGCCATCGCCTCGAACTTGTTGGCATCCGCCAGACGGTTCATGTCGCGCTCCCCCGGCAAGGATCTGGCCAGCCAAGTCTCGCAGGCGATCGCCAGCATAAGGGCGGGATCGCTTGCGCGCTCGGGCTGGTTCTCTAGATCGACGCCGAGCTTCCCGCCGATCTCACGATAAGCCGTCCGCCCCGTGAGCTGGACCAGCCCCCGCCCGCGATAGCGCCAACCATCGCCCGGCCTGTTGTCGAACCGGCCGCCATAGACCTTCTCGGCGAGCTTCTGCGGATTGTTGACGAACGGCTCCGCCGACGCGACCGTTGGAAAGCGCATCGGCCACACCGCGCGCAGCCGCTGTGCCGAGCGGTAGTTGAGGTTTTCATCGAGAATGGTCAGGCGTCCGCTCTCGACCCTGATATGCGCCAGGAAATGGCAGAGCCTGAGCGCTGAATGATTGATACCGTAGCGCGTCAGCGTATCGTTGCCACCCAGCAGCGCCTCCCGGTACTGCGGCAGCGCATCGCCTGCGAACCGCGTCAGCCGCTCCGCATCGATGATCAGCTTTCCATTACCCGTGCCGGCTGCCGGCAGGGAAGTGATCGCAACCGGCACTGGCGACACGACAGCATCAGTTGCAGCGACCTGCGCCTCCACGAGCCCGGCTGCTACGGCCGCTGGCGCTGTGGTCTCCGCCGCTTCAGCCATGTCGACGGCGAGTGCTGCACTCCGGGCAGGCCCCGCCTCCACAGCTTCCTGCGCGGGGCTGCACGCAACCTCGAGATCGACGATACCGGGTGCTTCCGGCGACCCATCGGGCACGGGTACGAGCTTATCCAGCTCGGCGGGAACAGAACCGGAAAAGCCACTCGCTACCGCCGGCGAAGGCTCCGGCGGCGAGACGGGAGCTTCATCCGCAGCCTTCTCGGTACTGGTAACAGCAGCCGTAACAGTCGTCGCGGCCACTGCCGCGACCGCGCCGACGACGGCGGCAATGCCCGATGACGGCGCGGCTGCCACGGCGCTCGCTTCGTCCGGCTTAGCCGGTGCCGGCAACGGAACCGAAACTGCATCTGGCGCTGGAGCGGCGGCCGCCCCCAGTGCCGAAGCCGGTTCTGCCACAGGCAACGCCGCTACCTCCTCGAGTGAGGCAGGCTTGACCGCCGGCACGCTCGGCACGCTGGATACCGGTAACACAGTCGAAACTGCTGGAGCCACAGGAACTGCCACCGGCTCAGATGGCTTATCAGGCTCGGCCCCGCTCGGCTTCGGCGGCTCGGCCGCGGCTGGCGGAGGCTGGCTCGCAGGCACGGTGGACTGCGGCGGCACCTGGAAGATCGACCAACCGAGCTTGTCCTCTGTCCTTGGCGACCAGATCCCATCCGCCAGCAGACCTTTGCCGCGCTGCAGTTCTCCAAGCTTCTTTTTCGTGCTGGGGCCGAAATAGCCCGACGGCTTCATGCCCAACTGCTGCTGCAGGCGACCAACGGCCTCGCCGCGCGAGCCAGGACGCAAACGCCCCAGCCACTTTGCCACCATCTCCGGATCGTCCGCCTTGCCGGTTTCCCGCAACCACACCGCGAGCGCCGCATCCCGGCCAGTCAGCAGCATGTAGTCGATCCGCGTATTGACCTTCATCGTCCGCAGCACGGCCTGGAACTGTCCCCACGGCCCTTCACCGTTCGGACCTTGTATGGTCTGACAACCCGCCGAGGAAAATTTATCGAACGCGTAGGCGCAGTGAATGTTGTCGTAGGGCGTGCAGTGGTCGAGGATGTCGTCGGTTTTGAAGGTCAGGTCGTTCTTCGTTCGCAGCACGCAGGCCTGGCCGTCCTCGGCGAGACGATCCGGATCGGTCAGTCGCAGCGCGGGATAGATACGGCCGCCGCCATGTGCGCCCATGCGATAGACGTAGCACCCCGTCGGCAGCATGTTGGCCCCGGTGCTCGAATTACCACCGAGCCCGTTGTTCCACATGTAGTAGTTGGTCAGATATTGGACGTTCGGCACCGTCGAGGCGCGAAACGCAGAGATCTTGCCCGTCTCGCGATTGAGGTAGCCGATCGTGCAGCGAAAGGCGCGGTGATCGGGCCTGATGTCCTCCAGCGTGATCGTGTCGACGCCGGCCATGACGCCGTCGTTCATTCCATCGCCCTCGTCGATGAGCATCGCGCCACGCAAGCCGAACACGATCCGGCTGTCGGGTCCCTTTGGATCAAAACCGTTCGCCTTGATCAGCAGCTCGATGTCGCCGACCCCGATCGTGAAGCGCTTCGCGCCAGGCAACGGCTCGCGACCGGCCGGTTCGAGGTGCGCATAGTCCGGCGCCTCTGCATCAGCCTTTGGCCATGCAGCGGGCGGAATGCGCGAGCGTGTGATCTGCTCCTCGTCGATCTCCAGGTCGTCGGGCCCGTCGAACTCGTCGGGATGCGGCGCACGGGAGATCGGCGAGCGGCGCACCTCCTCCTCACTGGGATGGATTTCGTCGCGCGGCGGGGCATCGAAATCGGGGCTCGACATGTTGCTATGCTCCACTATCGATGCTTGAGAAGCAGGCTTGGAAAAGCGGGCGTGCGCGCACGCAGACACCGCGCCTCGAGACCAACGGCGATCCGCGCCACCGGGCCTCGCTCGCCCTCGAGGTCATGCCGCATCGGGATGTCGGCGACAATCGCCGTCCACATCGATCGTGAACGCGCAGCAGTCCGGTATCGCATTCGGTGTCGTCACCGGATTCTGGTGCCCGTCCCGTCAGCTCGTCTGCGCGCAGCAACATGCGAGTGCCCCGGGTTGTCCCGATTGCCTGCCGACGCGGCGCCTCGTCGAGCACCGGTCAGCCCCGCATCAAACTTCACCTCAGGCCTGCCCACCGCGGTCCGCGAGCGCGGTGGGGGGCCTCTAGTGAGGCGTCGCGCCTTAGTTGACCGACGGTGCGGCGAGGCAGGTGTCAACTCAGGCGCGATGAACGCCTCACTAAGTCATTGTCAATTCTAGTGGCCGTCATGTCGCGCCAAAATCGCAAGAGGTTGCGGCTATGGTGCGATTTTGGCGCGACGGGCCACTAGAGCCCGGCACGCGCCGTCTCTCCGATCAATCCTGCCGCGCATCCCTCCGAATTGCAGACAGGCCCGTCTCACCGCATGGCCCGCCAGTCGCGGGGCTGGGAACAGCCCCGCCCGGCGGTCGCGCATCGCTCAGGCTGGATCTTCCCCTCGGTAGACGACTGGCGCCAGTGTAGTCCAGAGCATCAGCGATACGTTTGCCATGAAT
This sequence comes from Devosia equisanguinis, assembly GCA_945862355.1. GTDB lineage: Bacteria > Pseudomonadota > Alphaproteobacteria > Rhizobiales > Hyphomicrobiaceae > CAMDPA01. The sequence goes on from CAMAYR010000046.1 coordinate 21,730, forward strand.
GCCTTGAGCTCGGCCATTCCCGCGGCTGGCTGCTGCATGGCGCCCGGCGACCGCGTGACCCCATCGGGGCCCACACCTGCGGCAGTTATCTGGTTGGCCAGCATCTCCAAGCCGAAGTCTCCCCCCATCACGTGCACCCAGATGAAGAAGGCGACGCCGGCGATCAGCACGCTGCCCCACTGCGGCCCCTGGTTGAGCTCCGGCGCCATGGTTGCCCTGGCGCGCAACACGATCACCACGATAAGCAGCGCCCAGGCCACGAAATAGAGTGACCAGCGCGGCGAGCCCTCCGGCATTTGCGTCTGCACCTGCCGGGCATAGTCCATGAGAAACGGAAACGGACCGATGGCCTCCGCCGGCACCAGTTTGACGAGGCGGCTCATGTAGCCGTCGTCCATCGCCGGCATCGGCGCGCCACCGGCGCTCCGGCGGACCTCGCCCGGCGGCAGCGGGGCTCTCACACGCAGGCTCATGTCGATCCCTCCACGAGACGATACTGAACATAGCAGAACAAGCTGCAAGGCACTTATCTTAGCTGGAATCCTCACTGGCGAACGTCGCCGCCCCGCCCCGCCGCGGCACTCGGACCACTTTCGAGACAGGCAGTTGCCCGATTGCCTCAACCAGGTCGCGCCACGCGTTCAACCGCGCCAGAGATTGCTCGGCCGGCCCTTGGCGTCGAAACCCGTCACACCGTCCCGCCAGCGGCTCTCCGTCCGTTGCCATTCATCGCCGAGCGATGCTCCCCCCCGCCCGGCGAACCTGGGGATGACATAGCGCGCGAACATCTCGACCGACCGGCTGATCTTCTCGAAGCTCGTCCACTCGTTGGCAGTCAGCATGACGCCGCCGAAGCCGCCCGTCTCCTCGACCATGCCCTCGATCCAAGCGATGGCGTCGTCAGGCGTGCCGATCACCCAGTTACGCGCAGCCACGATCGATTGAGGCGTGAACTCGTCGTAGCGCTGGCCGGGATAGGCCGCAGCATGCCCCTCGAAGCCGATCGAGCTCATATACTTGGTCTCCCGCATCAGTCCGTCGCTGATGTCGGCCCATGCCTGCTCGCGGGTCTCGGCCAGATACATGTTCGTGACCACCCGCCAGTTCCCGCGATCGGCCGTGCGTCCTGCCGCCTTCGCTCCCTTCTCCACCAGCGCCCACTGCTCGTTGCGCTTGATACCGCCGCGGCCGGTCCGGCCTGCAGGCGACAGCCAGATCATGCCGTGCCGCCCGATCAGATCGAGATTGGCGGGCGTGCCCGCCGACGGCAGCGCCAGCGGCAGCCGCGGCCGCTGATACGAGCGCAGCTGCAGGCGCATGTTATCGAATTGCCAGAACTGGCCGGAATGGGAGATCGGCTCATCGCTTTCCAGAAGCCGCACGATCACGTCGATTGCCTCGTGCAGCATCGGATAGAGCGCCTTGTCGTCCATGCAGAACAGCATCTTGTCCGTGACGAGGCTGCACGGCCCGACGCCGAGAATCGCCCGCCCGAACGTCAGATGGTCGAGGAAGCACATCCGTTCTGCGACATGAAACGGATGGTGGAACGGTACGGACAGCACCGAGGTGCCGAGCCGGATGCGATGTGCGTTGGCCGCCGCCATCGCAAGCGCCATCTCCGGTGCCGGCATCGTCTCCCACCCGCCCGAGTGATGCTCGCCGATGTAGAACTCGTCGAAGCCCAGCTTGTCGGCGAGTTGAATGAGCGCGATGTCCCGCTGGAACGCGAGCGTCGGGTTCTCGCGCGGATCGTGCATCGGCATCATGAAGAACGAGAACTTCATGTCGGTGGTCCCCGCTTATACAGTCCACACACGGCGAACAGAACTGCCGACCGCAGTATATCGGCACTTGCGTAGAGCGTGCAGCGGAACGGCAGTCAACGCAAGCTGGCAGACTGGCAACGCAGCGCCCCGCGCCGGCAAGTCTCGGACAGGCAACAAGAAACGGGCGCTGAAACAGCGCCCATCCCCATCCGCCTCAGTGCCCTTCCGGCGCCTTCGGCGCGCCGAAGAACGCGTGCATCACGTACCACATCCGATGGCGCTGATGCCCGACCATCGCGCCGCCGTGCGGCAGGCCGCGCAGCAGATGGAACTGCTTCTCGCGAGAAGCAAGCTCCGCGAAGAACTCGTACAGTTCCTCTTCTGTCGAGTTGCCGTCGTGGTCGGGTCGCGAGATGCAAGCCGGGCAGGTAATCTTCGTTGGATCGACCAGCGGCAGGTTGACCGCCATATCGACGTAGGTGCCCGCCGGAATAGTGTTGCCGAACTTCATCTCGAAGTCTTCCAGCGCCTTGATGATCGACGGATCGGTCTGGCCGGACTTGTCGCGATTGAAGACGTTATCGACCTGCGCCTTGCCGAACGGACGTCGCGGGCTCGCCCTGAGCTGGTCGATGATTCCCCGCCGCCGCTCCATCTCCGGTGCGTCCCTGCCATGGTGGGTGTGCGCGTGCAGCATCAGCCGTTCGATACTGTCGGGCTCTGCGTTGGCATAAGCGCCGGCCTTGATGGCCCCGGACGATTCACCGAACATCATCACAGACCTACGGCCAGACTTCTCCAGCACCAGCGGGATCGCGGCCTGGAGATCGGCCACGCCGACCATGATGCCCGAAGCGCTGTCAGTGCGGTCCGAGTAGCCGTAGCCCTCGTGGTCCATCGTCCAGACGTCGTAGCCCAGGCCCGCGAAGTACTCCATCGCGGAATAATCACCACGACCGTTGACCATCAGGTCATAGGTGCCGCGGCTCGAGAACGTCGAGCCGTGTACGAGAAACAGCACGGGTTTTCCAGACCGCTCCGCATCGTGCTTGCGGTAGACGTACAGCTTGACCGGGCCCTTCTCGACCCAGTGCTCCTCGGCGACGATTTTCATGACGGCTCCAAGCATTGATTGTGCCGCAATGAAACCCAAGCAGGCCCCGAGCGCAACGCCAATTGCCAGCCCGGGTCGCAAAACCGATCCCCCGACAAACCTCCCCGGTCACCTCACACGCGCCTGCAGTGCGCGATCAGCCGCTCCACGAACACCGCCGCCAGTGCCAGTTGATCCTCGGCGACCCATTCGTCGGGCTTGTGCGCCTCGACGATCGAGCCAGGCCCCACGACCACCGAAGGAATGCCCGCCATCTGGTCGAAAAGCCCCGCCTCCGTGCCGAACGAAACCTTCGAAGTCGTCGTCGATCCGCTGAGCCGCAAGGCAAGTTCTGCCACCACCGCCCCCACCGGTGTCTCGAGCGCGGGATAGTCGAGCACCTCGTCGAAATCTATGCCGGCCAGCGGATCGCGCGCCTTCATCCACGGCTCGATCGTCTGGCGTGCCTCCGCCTCGATCGCCTCGCAGATCGACCGCGGATCGTCCGCCGCGATGCCACGGAACTCGAACTCGATCTCGCAGCGGTCGGGCACGATGTTGTTGGCGATGCCGCCCGCCACGATCGTGGTGAGTCCTGTGGTGTAGGGCACCTCGTAGGCGGCATCGCGCGCGCCGGTCGCCGCCAGCGCCGCAGCCTTGCGCTTAATGAGCAGGATCAGCTCCGCCGCCGCCTCGACCGCGTTGACGCCTTCACTCGTCAGCGCCGAATGACATGCCTTGCCGCGCACGATAGCGCGCTTTGAATGCTTGCTCTTGTGGCCGACCACCACGCCCATCTGTGTCGGCTCTCCTACGAAGCAACCGAGCGGCTTGACCGGCAGCCGCGCCAACTCCTCCAGCATCGGCCTGACGCCCTTGCAGCCGACCTCCTCGTCGTAGGAGATGGCAAGATGGATCGGCTGGGCGAGGTCTGCTTCCGCCATGCGCGGCACCATGCCGAGACAAACGGCGAGAAACCCCTTCATGTCCACCGCACCGCGGGCATGGAGCCGCCCGTCAGCCCGCCGCAGCCGATAGGGATCGCTGGTCCACGCCTGGCCCGTGACCGGCACCGTGTCGGTATGGCCCGACAGGATGTAGCCGGGCCGGTCCACCGGTCCGATCGTCACCCAAAGCGATGCCTTCGGCAGCACCGGATCGGGTATCCGCCGGAACCCCACGCCAGCAGCATCCAGATAGGCCTCGATCCACTCGATCAGCGCGAGATTGCTGTTCGGGCTGGTCGTATCGAACGCCACGAGCCGTTCGAGAACGGCGAGCGTCGCATCGAGCGTGCTTGGCACTTGCAAGACCCCGTCGACAAGAGCAGCTATACTTTCACGAACTTGAGTAGGAAGCGGTCGCTCTCCCCGATCGCGGCGTACTTCGCCCGATCCTTGTCCTTCAGCCGGTAGGTCGGCGGCAGCGACCACACGCCGGCCGGATGGTCCTTCGTATCCTTCGGGTTGGCGACCACCTCGGATGACGCGGCGAGCTTGAAGCCCGCGCTCTCGACCAGCTTGACCGTGTAGTCCTGCCGCACGTAACCGCTCTGCGCCACCGGATCCTGCGGCTTTGCCGGATCGCCGCGGTGGTCCTTGATGCCCAGGAAACCACCCTTGCCGAGTGCCCGGTGGAAGGAGACCAGCGCACGCTCGACCACGCCGCGATCCAGCCAGTTGTGCAGATTGCGGAACGTCAGCACGAAGTCGGCGCTACCCGGCTCCAACGTGTCGGGCAGCTCTGGCGCCCACGCCACTACCTTGACTTTGCTGAAGCTGGCCGGATCGCTCGCCATCTTGGCGGCAAACTGGGCGTTGTATTTCTCGATGCCGGCCTTCGCAGCCGGCGAGCGCGGCGCCGGATTGGCCGCGACGTAGAGACCCCGGTCCTTGACATAGGGTGCCAGTATCTCGGTCCAATACCCCGCAGCACCCGGCGAGATCTCGATCACGCGGCTGTCGGGTTTTATACCGAGGAACTGCAATACCTCGAGGGGCTTGCGGAACCCATCGCGCGCCGCGTTGCCAGCCGTGCGCTGCGAGCCGGCGACCAAGCGGCCGAGCCCGGCTGCAATATCCGCGGCCGGCGCCTGGGCACGCGCTGTCGGCAACAGCCACCCCGCCCCAGCGGCCGCGGCCGCCACCGCCACGCCGCCGGCCAGAACCGTCCGCCGGTCTGACGCCATCCCGCCCGTGCTTTCGTTCTGCACCGGAATGCCCCTGCCGCTCTTCATATCGCCTCCCACCGTCCTGGCGTCCTATCGTCTTGAAGTGTCCTGAACCTTCCGGGCCGGCTCTATTCAATTGCCGTAGCGCATCGCGAGCACCAGCGTGCCGATCACGACCCCGATCACCATGATAGCCGTCACCGCATCAGAGGCCGCACTGCTCTTTCGCACTGGAAGTTTGCCCGCGCGCTTGGCTTGCAATGTCGCCTGGACGATCATCCGATGCTCGGCGGCCTTCTGCCTGCGTGCGGCCCGTTCCGCTGCTTCCTGCTCCGCTGCCTCGTTGTCGCTCATGCCAGCCTCATGATCAGCAGTCCCATCCGTCCGGGCCCGCCTTCCAGGAATTGTGATGCCCGACAGTCTAACATGGCCGTGGCTGCTTGGCTCGCCCGCTACGCAGATCAGCACCGGACAGCACCGGAGCGCGGCCGGGCGCGCCTGATTGAACCTGCATCAATCGGCACGAGAGCCCATTCCCCATCCACTCCCTTCCCTGCCCCTGGCCAAGCACGCCCCACGACATTCCGATGTTGCACAATTGGTACATTCGTTTCGATTTCAGTTCTTGAACGCGCAAAATCGAAGAGCAGAATTTCGAATGCTGCCGTGCAAAATCGACAGCACATCAAACTTTCCAATGCTTCACAGCACACTAACGACTTTGTCTTCGACAAGCTCTCATCCGCAGATGAAAATGAGCCAGCTCCAGTCGCGATTGACGACCGTTCAGCAATCGGCAGAACTGCCCAATCGTCGGGCATCCTGGCCCAGAGAATCACCCCGCGGAAATCGATACGCGCGACGCCGCTATCACCCCGCGAACGGTGTTTCCCCGGCGCCGGTGCCACACTTTTCCCAGGACGCCGCGCGTGGAATATATACATATAAAACAATGCACTGAGACCTACTTTTCCCCGAGCCTCGAGAATCGATCTGACAACTTTGCGACGGCAGCTTGCCCTCCCCCCGCCGCTTATGGTTTACGGGTTTCCGTCACCGACCCGTCGAGGGGCAAGGATTACGGCTCCCTCAGGCGGACGGTTCGGGACGACATGTGAAGTGTCCGAGCAAACGTAGTCCAAAGAAGAAGTAGCGGGGTAATACGATGGGGGATTCAAAGCTGCCGGATATGGCGGGCGTTGATCCGACTCTGATCAATGA
>CAMAYR010000047.1 GCA_945862355.1 Devosia equisanguinis
CCTAGTGTTCCGTCTCAGACATTTGCTACCCCCTGCGTCTGGGTTCCGGGCAAATGTCTGAGACATCAGGAACACTGGCAACACTAAGATTCTAGTGTTGCAGTTGTCACTGACGCTTGGCAGACCACCCTGCAACAACCGGGGACCAAGCGTCAGTGACGCAACACTAGCGCCTACGCAACAGATGCCGACAACGGCTCGTCACGTTCCTGCCCCAACACGGCAAATCCAACTCGAGAATCTCAGCTCCAAGCCTGCGGCTCCGAACGTCAGTCCCACAAGCCCCAGATCACAAACGGATACTCCCTCGAAGACCGCGACACCCAAGCGCCCAACCACCACCTCGGCCCAGAAACAACCAAGCGACAAGGTGAGTCCCCCACCTCGAGCACCACCCCGTGAGGACCCACTCGCATCGACCAGCCACCTCACCGCACGAACTGCGATCAGATCACCGAGTGGGTGCAGAGCACAACCAATAAGCCTATCGCGCCGCCCCAGCAGCCAACACCAACCAGAACGTCTCAGGTCGCGCACCAACGAAAAACCCACCCGCCGAGGCGAATGGGCTGCTTTCCATCGTCAGCAACAGGCGTCCACACACCCCACACTCAGCCTAAACCTGATCCCGCAGGTAGACCGCAACCGACCGAGCCGCAAAGGCCGGCCAACGCCGGCCCCCCGGGTCTTAGAAGTTGGTCGAAGCCCCGAACCGGATGGCCTGGGTACGGTCCCAGCTCTCCTTGGACAGCACATGGGCATAATCAAGCCGAAGCGGTCCCACCGGCGACTGCCAGAGAATGCTCGCGCCGACTGAAGACCGAATCGAGTCGGAGTCGAGCAACCAGATCTGATTGCGATTGCCGATATCCTGAGCGCCCTGGGGCAGCTTCTTGACGGCCCCACTGACGCCGAACACCGAGCCCGCATCGGCAAACACGGCGCCCGAGATGCCCATTTCCTCAGGTATGAGTGGTATCGGGAAGCGCAACTCTGCCGTTGCGGCCCAGAACGTCTGCCCACCCAACGTATCGTTGGTATTCCCATCGCGCGGTCCAAGCCCTGCACGATAGAACCCGCGCACCGTCTCGCCGCCCTTGTAGAACATGTCGAGCAGCCGAACGTCCTGCCCACCCCACCCCTCGATGTGGCCACCGATCACCCGGCCAACCAACGTTACCTTGTCAGCGACAGGATAGTAAGCCCGGCCTTCACCCTGGAAGCGGACGTACTGCACGTCGCCACCAAGACCAGCGAACTCAGGTCCCGCCTGTAGGTACAGGCCGCGGTTCGGATTACGCGGATGATTGCGCGTGTCATATGTCAACGACGTTCCAACCGATGAGGTCAGCGCCGATCCCTTAGCCATGCGAACGGCCAGAGATGCTGTCGACTCGTCCACATAATAGATGTCGTCGTGCGACAGCGTGTAAGCGGTGTTCATCCAAAGATTGTCGGACAGCGGGAAGCCGAGGCGAACGCTGCCACCTTCCTTGCGGCTCTTGTAAGAAGACGTCGATGTGAAATTCACGTCCTTGTAGAAGAGATCGAAGCCCGCCGCGAGATTCCGATCCAGAAAGCGAGGTTCGGTGAAGCTCAGGTCTACCTGCTGACGCGTCGTCGAACCGCCGACCTTCAGCCTCAGGAACTGACCGTTGCCGAACAGGTTGCGCTCCGTGAAGCTCACGTCGCCGATCACACCCTCGGTGGTTGAATAGCCTGCACCGAACGACAACTCTCCTGTCGGCTGCTCGACCAGATCGACATCGAGGATGACTCGATCCTGCGCAAAGCCTGGTCGGCGCTTGATGTCTACCGTCTTGAAAAAGCCCAGCGACTGAAGCCGCTTCTTTGCCCGATCGACCATGGCGGGGTTGAAGGCATCACCTTCAGCCAGCCGGAACTCGCGCCGTATCACATGATCCTTCGTGCGCGTGTTGCCCTGGATATTGATGCGCTCGATATAGACCCGCGGCCCCTCCTCCACGTGATAAGTGACATGGATCTGGCGCTGCGCAGGTTGACGATCGGTATCGGGCCTGACACGCACGAAGGGGAAGCCGCGCTCTGCCACGGCAAGCGTGAGCCGCTCGACCGTCTTCTCGAGATCGCTCGCGTTAAAGTAGGCGCCCGGCTTGGTAAGGGTATCGGATTGCAAAGCCTGCGTATTCAGATTGGGCAACCGAGAATCGATCCGAACCTCGCCGAACCGATACAGCTCGCCCTCGTCCAGCGAGAAGGTGATGATGAAACCGGTGCCGTCACGTTCGAGCTCGGCATTTGCCGCAACGACACGCATGTCGGCGTAGCCGTTCTTCAGGTAATACTGCCGCAGCAGTTCACGATCGAGCTGCAGGCGGTCGGGATCATAGACCGTGTTGCTCTTGAGGAAATCGAACAACCCAGCCTGATTGGTCGAGATGATATCGCGCAACTGACCATCGGAGAACGCGCGATTACCGACGAAGCTGATGCTCTTGACCTTGGTGGTCTTACCCTCGTTGATCTCGAAAACCACGTTGACGCGGTTTTGGTCGAGCTCGATCAGCTTGGGCTCGACCGTCGCGGAATAAAGCCCGCGGCGGCGGTAAATGTCCAGAATCCGCTGCACGTCCGACAAAGCCCGAGCCCGCGTGTAGACCGTCCGCGGCTTGAGCTGCACCTCGGAACGAAGCGAATCGTTCTCGACCTCACGGTTCCCTTCGAAGGCAACCTGGGCGACGACAGGGTTCTCCACGACGGTGACTAGAACGCCGCCGCCGTCTCGATCGATCCGCACGTCGGCGAACAGGCCCGTCCCGAACAGCGCCTTCAGCGACCGGTCGACCTTCCCCGCGTCGTAGGATTCACCCGGCGAAAATTGCAGGTACGAACGAACCGTCTCAGCGGTGAGCCGCTGATTGCCGACGACGCGAATGTCCCTGATGGCCTGGGCAACTGCTACGCCGGGAATCAGCACACCAGTCGTGCCGATGGTGCTTCCCAACACAGCAACGCCCAGCGCCAGGGCGCGCAAGCAAGCCGTTATTTTGAACGTGTGCTTCGGCATGTGCCGATCTGCCCCTGCGAATGCCGAACCCCCATGCCATCGCGATGTCGTCGGCAACGACGTCGCAAGGTCTCGTCCCTTCGTGGAACAACCGGCGCGCGCCCCGCACGCAACCGGCCGACTCCAAACCGAGCAATGCGATGTTTAACGTCTCGGTGACCTCATTGGAAGTGGCAAGATTGCTTCAGCGGCCTGGTTCTATCTGCTTGACAGCCGTCCAGTTCAACTGGCGAGGAGCCTCTCGGACGCGATCGCGGCCGGTATGCTCCGAACCGATGGAGCTGCCCTAGAATGCTGAATTGACGTCTTATTTATCCGACCGGACAGCCTCCCACTGGGGAACTCCGTCCGGCTGGATGATGCATTAGCCCACGGCACCGCCGGTGAACCACTTGAGCACGATGAACCGATCGTTCCAGAACGAGAAAACCATCAGCGAGAGCACCAGTGCCAGTCCGATTCGAAACCCTATCTCCTGCGACCGCTCGCTCAGCGGACGGCGGCGCACGGCCTCGATGGCGTAAAACATCAGGTGACCACCATCGAGCAGGGGAATCGGGAACAGATTGATGAGCCCGACGCTGACCGAGATTATAGCCACGAGTTGCAGCAGCGGCTCCAATCCGACCTTTGCGACCTGGCCTGACACCTCCGCGATCCGCACCGGCCCGCCGAGCTGATCGGCCCGCTCTTTGCCCTGGGTCAGCTTGTAGAGGTACTGCATCGTGGAGCTGACGACGAACCAGCTTTCCTTGACGCCGAGCCCCATCGCCTCGACCACGCCTGTCCGCCGCATCTCCGTGCTACCCGGCCCCAGGTCTGGACGGATACCGATGATGCCGCGGCGAATGACACCACCCAGCGTGTCAGGAATTTCCTTCAGCTCGGGAACGACCGGAATGCTGATGGCAGCGCCGTTGCGCTCGACGCCGATCGTGAGCTTGCGCTCCGGGCTGGCGCTGACAATCCGCAGCACCTCGTTGAACGACCCGATCCGGGTGCCGTCGATGCTGGAAATGAGGTCGCCCTTTTGGAAGCCGGCCTGCATCGCTCGTGAATCGGCGATCACCTCCCCCACCCTAGGCTCCGTGATTCGAACTCCCCAGATCGAGAAGACGGCGGTGAAAATAGCGATGGCCAACAGGAAGTTGGCAATCGGCCCGGCGGCGACGACCGCCGCCCGCTGCCACAGCGGCTTGGCGTGAAAGCTCTCCGACCGCTCCGCCGGCGTCATCCGCTCGAGCGTCTCACGGCTCGGCACGCTGGCGCCGTTCTCGTCGTCCATGAACTTGACGTAACCGCCCAGCGGTATCCACGCGATCCGCCAGCGCGTGCCCTGCCGGTCGGTGAACGAGCAGATTTCCGGGCCGAACCCCATCGAGAAGGCGCTGACCTTGACGCCGCACCAGCGCGCGACGAGGAAATGCCCCATCTCGTGGATGAACACAACGATGCTGAGCACGAACAGAAAGGCCCCCGCGACGAACAGCGCCCCGGAGATCCCGCCGGTCAGTCCAGACAAAGTGAGCATAGATGTTCCTATCTCGTTCCAGCGAAGACTGTGCCGGCCCCGGTCATGCAGGCGGCTATTGAACGCCAGCAATCACATTACGTGCCAAGATCCGCGCCGCCCCGTCCACCGCGATGACGTCCGCGAGGCTCGAAGGCTCCATGACGAGCGCGGCCTGCTCCGCCTTGTCGAGGCATGTGGCGACTGTCCGGGCGATGTCAAGAAAGCCGATCCGTCCCTCCAGGAATGCCGCCACTGCCACCTCGTTGGCCGCATTCAGCACCGCGGGAGCGCTGCCGCCGCGCGCAAGCGCATCGAGCGCCAAACCGATTGCGGGGAACCGCTCCGGATCATGGGCCTCGAACGTCAGTTGTCCCAGTTTCACGAGGTCGAGCGGCACGGTCGGCGCCACCATCCGCGCTGGATAGGACAGACTGAAGGCAATCGGTGTGCGCATATCCGGATTGGCGAGTTGCGCGAGCACCGAGCCGTCCTTGTAGGCGACGAGGCAATGCACGATCGACTGGGGATGTACGACGACGCCGAGCCGCTCGACCCCGACGGGGAAAAGATAGAAAGCCTCGATCAGCTCGAGACCCTTGTTCATCAGCGTTGCCGAGTCGATCGTGATCTTCGGCCCCATCGACCAGTTGGGATGCTTCAAGGCCTCCGCCGGCGTGGCCGCCGCCAGCCGCGCCCGATCCCATGTCCGGAACGGGCCCCCGGAGGCTGTCAGAGTGATCCGCTCGATATCCTGCAGACGCGCCGCGCCGATCGCCTGGAACGCGCCCGAGTGCTCCGAATCGACCGGCAGCAACTCCGTTCCCGCCGCCGCCACGGCATCCATGAACACCGCCCCTCCCGTGACGAGGCATTCCTTGTTGGCGAGCGCTACCCGCCGGCCCTGCGCAACGGCCGCGAACGTCGGTGCCAGACCTGCCGCCCCGACGATTGCCGCGACTACGCAATCCACCGGCAGCGATGCGGCCGCCACCACGGCCTCAGGCCCAGCCGCCGCCTCGATACCCGATCCGGCGAGATGGGCCTTGAGCTCTGCATAGCAATCCGGGTTCGCAACCACTGCCACGCGCGCGCGGTGCCGCCTGGCGAGCTCGGCAAGCTCGCGCGCACTCGAATGAGCCGTCACCGCTTCCACCGAAAAGGCCGCCTCGTTGCGAGCCACCAGATCGAGCGTGCTCCGTCCGATCGAACCCGTCGCGCCCAGCACCGTCAGCCGCCTCGTGACGGTCGACACCGTGCGATCCTGCGCTATGGACTGTGCCTGCACTGCTGCTCCAACGGCCGTGAAGTTATCGAGTGACATGAGCTTGCCGCCTTCAGGACCAGTATAGCAGCGAATAGCCCGGCGTTTGCGCCCCTCTGACGAGCGCCAGCAGCGCCGCCGCCGTTGCCGCCGTGACGACGCCGTCCATCCGGTCCATGAACCCGCCGTGCCCGGGTATGAGGCTGCTCGCATCCTTCACGGAATAGGCACGCTTGAGTGCGGACTCCGCGAAGTCCCCGATCTGCGCCACGATCGACAGTCCGATCGCCACCCCAGCCAGCCACACCGGAGCGGCTGTGCCGAGCAACGTTGCCAGCGCCGCGCCCGCCAGCGCCGCGAACAGGACACCGCCTAGTGTGCCCGCCCAGGTCTTTCTAGGCGACAGCGCCGGCCAAAGCTTCGGACCGCCGATCATCCGTCCGCACACGTAGGCGAAAATATCAGTCGTCCACACGATCGCGAAAATGAACAGGATCGCCGCGGCACCATGCGCGTCCCCACCCCTGAGCCAAACCAGAGAGATCGCAGGCAACCCCACGTAGAGCACGCCCAGCGCCGACATCGACGCCCTCGGCCGCGCCGCTACGAGTGCGACGAGCGCTGAGCCCACCAGCATCAGCCCGACGCCCCAATACGGTTTGCCGATCCCCGCCAGCACGACCGCCACCCCGACGACGGCCCCGTGTACGACCAGTGCCGTATCGATGGCTCCACCTTTGACGATCCTGGACCACTCCCAGGACATGATCAGCCCGATCGAAAGCACCAGCGCCGTAAAGAAGACGTCGCCGACCCACGTCGCCGCCAAGGCCACCGCTGCCAGCACGCCGGATGAAAGCGCACGCGGCAGAAGATCCTTGGGCAGGGCTGCAGGCCCACCCCCTCCAACGCTGTGCATCACCTCCCCCAACCTTTTCTCCTTCATGCCGACGAGCGCTGAGCCAGACCACCGAACCGCCTGTTTCGCTGAGCGAATTTAGTGATGGCCTCGACCAGAAGGTCGCGCCCGAAATCGGGCCAGTAGGCGTCGAGGAAGACGAACTCCGTATAAGCGGATTGCCACAGCAGAAAATTGGACAGCCTGAGTTCTCCGCTCGTGCGGATCAACAGCTCCGGATCGGGAACGCCGTGCGTCTCGAGCTCGGCGCCCAGCATCTCCGGCGTGATGTCTGCCGGCGCAATCTCCCCCCGCACCGCCTTCTCCGCGAGCTTGCGCGCCGCGCTCGCAATCTCACGCCGCGAGCCGTAGTTGAAAGCGATCACCAGCGTCAGCGCCGAGTTCGCTTTGGTCAGCTCGCAAGCCTCGTCCATGAGACCGAGCAATTCCGGATCGACATTCTCGCGCTCCCCGATCACCAGGATACGAACTCCCGATCGATGCAGCTCCGCCAGATCGCGCCGGATGAAGCGCTTCATCAAGCCCATGAGGTCGTCGATCTCGGCCAGCGGTCGCGACCAGTTCTCCGACGAGAAGCTGTAGAGCGTCACGAACCCGATCCCGAGCTCGATCGCCGCACGCACCGTCCGCCTGACGGCCTCGACCCCCATGCGATGGCCGATCGCGCGCGGCAGCCCCCGCGACTGCGCCCAGCGCCCATTGCCATCCATGATGATGGCGACATGGCGGGGCACCCGGCTCGGGGCATCCGCTTTGGAATTTGAATCTTTGTCGATGGTCTCCACGTGCCGGACACAAGCGGGTTCGAGGTTGAGAGGAAGCGCACGCAAAGTACGCGCGCGCCTGGAGCAGACTCCAATCCAATAACTCAGAGTGCTTGCCGACCTCGGAGCCTGTTCCCCAAAAGGCCGAAAGAACCCTGGCGACATCAAACTCCTGATTGTTCTGGACGAAAAGCTCGCTCAGCAGGTGCAGGTAGGCAAGCCCTCGTGAACCCAGAACACGAGCATTGGAGTAGCAAGGGTGCAGAACTGACGATCAGGTTGCCCGAAAGTAACCAGGCATCAGTGTCCGAACAGGTCATAACCGGTTCACTCTGGTGATCGAACTCGACAGGCCCACCAGCCTCCTCGACCGATAGTAAGTAGCCGACATTTGGATCGCCACACTCCTTGTTCCGGTTCTGACATTTGCTACCCGTTGCGGCAAGGCTCGGAGCCAATGTCAGAACCCCAAGGAACACCAGCAAGCCTATGATTTTAGTGTAGATTTTTCATCTGACGTCTGATCTGAACCTTGGTTGCGACCCCAGCCGCAAGCGAGTGCCTAACGTCAGTTGCGCTACACTAGATCTTGTTGATCTCGGCCTCCTTCTGCACGAGCATCGTATCGATTTCCTTGACGAGCTTGTCGGTCAACTCCTGGACCTTTGTAGAGTTCTTTTTGGCCTCATCCTGGCTCATCCCGTCCTTTTCCGCCTTTTTCAGCGCTTCCATGCCGTCGCGGCGCACATTGCGCACGGCGACGCGGGCGGCCTCGGCGTACTTGTGCGCCAGCTTGGCGAGTTCTGCCCGCCGGTCGGCGGTCAGCGCAGGGATCGGCAGCCGCAGGACCTGGCCATCGATAATCGGATTGAGGCCGAGGTTGGCCTCCCGGATCGCCTTGTCGACGGCGGATACGGCGGCTTTGTCCCAGACCTGAACGCTGATCATGCGCGGTTCCGGCACGCTGACGGTGCCGACCTGGTTGAGGGGCATTCGCTGGCCATAGAGCTGAACATAAACCGGCTCCAGCAGCGCAGCACTGGCTCGTCCCGTCCTGAGCCCCGTAAGCTCACGCTTCAAACCGTCGAGCCCGGTTCGCATCCGCTTCTCGAGTTCATTCAGATTGAATTCGGCGGCCATGACGTCACCTCGTTTCCAGGCCCTTCTGAACGGGGCCGCGTATCCTAGCCCCGCCTCGGCCTTCTTGCGACCTCTGCACCAAGGCAGCGGCGAGACCGTAGCACGCATCACCGTAGCCCGAGCCGACGTAGCCCAATTCTAACGAGCCGAGCCGATCGCTCCAAGCCGAACACACCAGGCCGAACACACCAGGCCGAACACACCAAGCAGGCTTCGGTTCTCAGGCGGCGATGACCGTGGCCCGCGCATCGCCACGCAACAGCTTGAGCAGGTTACCAGGCTCGTCGATCGAGACTACAATTACCGGAAGATCATTGTCCCGAGCAAGCGCGATAGCCGCTCCATCCATCACTTTGAGGTCGCGCGACAGCACTTCGGCATAGGTCAGACGGTCGAAGCGCACCGCATCGGGGTGCTTCTTGGGATCGGCCGAATAGACGCCGTCGACCTGCGTTGCCTTGACCACGGCCTCGCAGCTCATCTCCACGGCGCGCAGAACAGCCGTCGTGTCGGTCGTAAAGAACGGATTGCCCGTGCCGGCGGCAAAGATAACCACCCGCCCGGCGACGATGTGCGACAACGCCTTGGGCCGCACGTAAGATTCACAAACAGTGGGCATCGGGATGGCCGAAACGACCCGTGCATCGATGCCGATCTTCTCCAGCGCGTTGCCCAGTGCCAGAGCGTTCATGACGGTCGCCAGCATCCCCATGTAGTCAGCCGTCGCCCTCTCCATGCCCGCCGCGGCCCCCGCCAGCCCTCGAAAGATATTGCCACCGCCAACCACGACACCGAGCTGCGCGCCCGCCTCCAGTGCCAGCTTGATGTCTCCCGCCAGGCGGTTCACCACCGCGTTGTCGATGCCGTACTGGCCCTTGCCCATCAGCGCTTCGCCGGAAAGCTTGAGCAGCAGGCGCTTGTAGCGCAGGGGGCCGGAAAGGCTCATGGCGTAGGTCTCGCGACTGAGATGAGAGTTGGCGGCCCTTCTAATCACATTGCCGGGCGAGCGCAAACCGCCGAACTGCAGCGCTCGCGGGCGGGGAGCCCGCTGCCCCACAGAAACGGCAACGGCCGGCGGAGAGATCCACCGGCCGGTCAGCAGGCAGAACTGGAAGTATCCTCAACCGCCCTTGACGGCCTTGGCGACCTCGGCCGCGAAGTCCTCTTCCTTCTTTTCGATGCCGTCACCGAGCTGATAGCGAATGAACCCGGCGATCTTGATCGGTGCACCGACGTCCTTCTCGGCCACCTTCACGACTTCCGCCACCGTCGCCTTGCCGTCGATCACGAACACCTGCTGGGTGAGCACGACCGAGCCGAAGAACTCCTTGCGAAGCCGCCCTTCGGAAGCCTTGGCGAGTATCTCGTCGGATTTGCCGGCGTTGCGCGGCTCCGCCTTCGCCTGCTCGACGTAGATCGAACGCTCCTTGTCGATCACGTCCGTGGAGAGCTCCTCCTGGTTCACAACCATCGTGGACGCGGTCGCGGCGATATGCATCGCGATCTGGCGGCCGAAAGCGAGCAGCTTGTCCTTGTCGCCAGCGCTTTCGAGCGCGACGAGCACGCCGATCTTTCCGCACCCGTCGGCGATCTTGTTGTGCAGATAATCTGCGACGACGCCCTGCCCGACGCTGAGTGCTGCCGTGCGACGCACGCCCATGTTCTCGCCGATGGTGCCGATCGCCTCCTGCACGTACGCCTCGACCGTCTGGCTCGTGCCGGGGTAGGAAGCGGCGAGCAGCTTCGACAGATCCCCGCCCGCAGCCGGCGCCAGCGAGGTGATCTTGCGCACCATGTCCTGGAACTTGTCGTTGCGCGCAACGAAGTCGGTCTCGGAGTTGACCTCCACGACCGCGCCCGTGCTCCCCGCGACGATCGCTCCGATGAGCCCCTCGGCGGCCACGCGGCCGGACTTCTTGGCGGCCTTGGACAGCCCCTTTTTGCGCAGCCAGTCGACGGCGGCGTCCATGTCGCCGGCGTTCTCGTCTAGCGCCTGCTTGCAGTCCATCATGCCCGCGCCGGAACGCTCGCGCAGGTCCTTGATCATCGCGGTGGTGATCGCTGCCATGGTGTTCTCCAAAAATGGGGACAGCCACCACATGGCGTGGCGGCTGCTCGTCTTCTGAAAGGGCCTAGCGGGAAAATGGTGGCTGTCCCCATTTTCCCCTTTGCGTCAGACCGCCTGCTCGGCAACCAGCTTCTTGGCCTGGTCGACCCAGTTGTCCTTGGCGATCTGACCCTTGAGACGGAGCTGCTTGTCGAGCAGCGCCATGTTGTCTGCATCGAGCTCGGCGATCTGCCAGAAGTGGAACACGCCGGCGTCGTTGAGCCGCAACTCGATACGCGGGCTGATCCCGGAAATCCGCTTGAGATCGTTCGGCTCGCCGCGTGCGCCTTCGATGCCGACGAACCTGCCCGGCAGCGCCTCGGCAATGGGCACCTCGGCAGCGCCGATGTCGATGCCGACCGATGCTTGACCACGCTCGATGCCGTCGATCGCCGCACGCGCCACGAGATCGCAGTAGAGCGTGATCGCGCGGCCCGCGTCGTCGTTACCAGGAATGGGGAAGTCGATGCCGTCGGGGCTGCAGTTGGTGTCGACCACCGCCACGATCGGGATGCCGAGCTTGCGCGCTTCCGCGATCGCGATCTGCTCCTTGTTGGTGTCGATAACGAACAGCAGATCAGGCGTACCGCCCATCTCCTTGATGCCGCCCAGCGCCTCGTTGAGCTTCTCGCGCTCGCGCTGCAGGTTCAGCAGCTCCTTCTTGGTGCGGCCCTGGCCCTCACCGGCGAGAATGTCGTCGAGCTGCCGCAGGCGGCGGATCGAATGCGAGATCGTCTTCCAGTTGGTCAGCGTGCCGCCGAGCCAGCGATGGTTGATATAGTACTGCGCACTGCGCTTGGCTGCTTCCGCGATGGCGTCCGAGGCCTGCCGCTTGGTCCCCACGAACAGTACGCGGCCGCCACCGGCGACGGTGTCGGAGATCTTGACCAGCGCCTGATGCAGCAGCGGCACCGTCTGGGTCAGGTCGACGATGTGAATCTTGTTGCGCGCACCAAAGATGAAGTCGCGCATCTTCGGATTCCAGCGGT
The DNA here is from genome assembly GCA_945862355.1 of Devosia equisanguinis. Taxonomy (GTDB): domain Bacteria; phylum Pseudomonadota; class Alphaproteobacteria; order Rhizobiales; family Hyphomicrobiaceae; genus CAMDPA01. The sequence continues at coordinate 11,743 of CAMAYR010000047.1, forward strand.
GAGTCTGGTGGCCGAAATGGACGCCAGCTTCGAGCAGCTGACGCATGTTGAACAGAGGCAGCATAGGTATTTTCCTTTTCCGGTTTGCCGCCGCGGACGGGAGAAGGCGCGCCCGACCGAGCCAACCATGATCACCAAGCATGATCAGTTGTATCGACGAGCAAGCCCACCGGAGCGCGCGAGCGGGACTGTCTGTCCGCCCGAACGCGAAAGTCCGCGTGTGAGATGGTGCGCCGTATAGTGCCCCAGCCACGATTTGACAAGCCATAGCTGCGGCCATTGCTGCGCCCCCTGGCCAGCCCCGCCGCCGCTGTCGGGACAAACAGCGCCGGCCGATCGCCAGCCGACAGGCAGTCCCACCTTGACCGACCAGCCGCGGTCCGCAGATACAGGGCTCCTTGGCGCATCGAGGCCGACACGGGTCGAAGCTGACACAGGCCGCTTGGCGCGGCGGCGCATCAAGCGCACCACGGGCGGCATGGATCGCCGCTGGCCTCAGGAAGCTGCCGACGATCTCGGCTCCGAATAGGGGGCGCTCCTGGTAGCCATCGAGGGGTTACTCTGGGTGGTTCTGAAAGTTGCTGTAGGCAGCCGAATACTTCGTCGACAGGCGGGTGGAACGCTGGAGCAGAAGCAGAGCCCCGGCCTGAATTCCAACCTTTTGGGTTGCGTCCCAACTGCCGGTGATGAAAAGTCCGCCCCGCGAGGCGTACACCCCCGGAGGAACCACCGAATGACCGCAGACGGCACGAGCGCGGGCAGCGACACCAAGCCCGACACCGACCGCTTCCGCCTGCGCCGGTTCATCGAGCGGCTCGCCAACACCGACGAACTCGATACCCGCAGCGAGCCCGTTCCTCTCGCCGGTATCGCAGCAGGCCTCGAAGGCAACCCGCGCGCCGTCTGGTTCCGCAAGGCCGGCCCCGACGCCCAGGAGCTGGTCGGCGGCGTCTGCGCCAGCCGCTCCCGCCTCGCCCATGCCTTCGGTGTCGAGGTCGACCAACTCGCCGCCGAGGTCGGTCGCCGCACGCGCAATATCCCGCGCCTGATCGAGGTCCCGCGCGCGGAGGCGCCCTGCCAGCAGGTCGTCCTGGAACGCGAAGCGGCAGACCTGACGCGCTTGCCCGTCCACCTCCAGCACGGCTCGGACGGCGGCCCTTACATATCTTCGTCGCTCGATTTCACCATCGACCCCAAGTCGGGCTTCACCAACGTCGGCATTCGCCGCCTGATGCTACGCGGACCACAGGAGGCCGGCGTCGATCTCATCGCCCCTTCCGACCTGCGCGCGATGTACGAGGCGAGCGTGGCCGCCGGCCGTCACCTCCCCGTCGCCTTCGTCGTCGGCTGTCACCCGATCGACCATGTCGCCGGCACCATGCGGCTGCCGGTCGACGAGCTGGGGCTGATCTCCTCCCTCCGCGGGGCCCCCCTCGCCACAGTGAAATGCATCACCAGCGACATCCGCGTGCCCGCCGATGCCGCGTACGTGCTGGAAGGCTACTTCGACGCCAAGGGCTACACCGAGATGGAAGGCCCCTACGGCGAGTTCCTCGGCTATTACGGCGCGGTCAAGCGCAACCCGGTCTTCCGCCTCACCGCGATCACCCATCGCCGCGACGCGCTGTTCCAGACGAGCACCATTTCGGGCGCCTCCCTCTCCGGCACCGACACGGCGATGCTGAACGCGATCCGCACCGAGGTCATCGTGTGGAACGCGCTTGCCGTTGCCGTGCGTGAGCCGCTCGGCGTCTACGTCACCGGCTCCTCGGGCGGCAGCTTCAACGTACGCGTGAAAATGCGCCAGCGCGTGCCGGGCGAGGCGCGCAACGCCATCCACGCCTGCTTTGGCTGCCTCGCCAACGTCAAGAACGTGTTCGTCGTGGATCCCGACATCGACATCTCGAGCGACCAGCAGATGGACTGGGCACTCGCCACCCGCTTCCAGCCCGATCGCGACCTCGTCATCGCCTCGGGCACGCGCACGCTGGCGCTGGACCCTTCGCTCGATGGCGCTCGCGTCGGCGGCAAGGCTGGCTACGATCTCACCTGGCCGCTGGGCGCTGCCGGCAAGCTCGAGTTCCAGGTCCCAGCCCCGCCGACCTGCCAGGGCAAGCGCTACCCATCGGTGGAAGCAGCCCTCGCCGACGGGCCAAAATTCTTCGAGGAGCTGATGGCCGCGACCGCGAGCGACGACGGTCGCGAGATCGTCCGCACGCTCGATGTTCTACGCCGAGCCGGCCGCCTCGACCGCGACCCGGAGCGGGGACGGTGGATGCTGAAGTGAGGGTTCGCGGTAAGCCGATCCCAGCCCCCTTCGTTCCGATGGGCAGCAGCCGAGAGTGAAACTTGGATCGGCCGAACGCATCGTACCGCCTCGACAACGGCAGGCTTCAGCGCCATTCAGTCACACACCGCTCATCCTCGTCCAAGTCGGAAAAAGACGGGCGGTCCGGAGGGTGTCCCTCCGGTGGAGCGCGAGGCTAGCCTCGCCGGGCGCCTCGCGCCCGCTTCTCGCTCGACCGGCCCAAAATCGCGGGTCGAAGGTCGCGTCCGTCATGCCGGAGGCGTGCCATCCGCACGACGTCGGAGAGGCGTGCCATCCGCACGACGTCGGGTTTGCAAGGGGCCTTTCCTCGGCACGGCGACTGCGGCGCGTGTCGCGCCGGATTGCTGCCGAGCCAGACGCCCCTTGCATTGCTCGGCAGCGCAATCGTCCCCTGCACGGCATCCGCATCTCTCTTGCGCCGGGTCGCGGTTCGCGCTCGACCCGGCACTCGCGATGTCGTGGGCTCCGGCGCCTCAGATCTTGAAGCTCTCGAGCGTCTCCGGCGCGAACAGCTCTTCGGGCTTCAGCAGGCGCTTCGATAGCCCGCACTGGTGGTGGTACTTCAGGAACGTCTCGAGCGTGGCGCGGTTGGCCTCGAAGCCGTAGGGCCAGTAGTCGTTGCCCATCAGCGCGCGCGTCTCCTCGACGTGCGCGTTGTGCCAGGGCAGCATCGCGGCGTGCGCGGCCGTCTGGCGTTGCATCTCGTAGGTGAGATGCTGCGCCTTGAGGAACGCCTTCATCAACGTCTGCGCGACCCAGCGGTTCTTCTCGTAGATGTCGCGGCGGATCACGACCGTGTGCATGATCGGAAACATGCCTGTTTTCTTGTAGTAGCCCTTCTCCTCGGCCATATACTCCGGGAACAGGCGCACGACCTTTTTGCCGTCGAAAGTCGAGGGCATCCGCGCGGTGTGCAGCGCGTCGATCTCGCCCGTCGCCAGCATCTGGGCGAGCGTCTTGTCGTCGGGGATAGCCGAGACCTTGATGTTGGCGGGCAGATCGAGCTTCTGCTTCTCGATGCGCCCCGGCTCCTCCTCGCCACCGGTGTGATAGGTGACGCTGTCGACGGGAACGCCGTAGTGCTCGTCGAGGATACCGCGTATCCACACCGGCGCGGTCATCTGGAACTCCGGCGTGCCGATCCGCTTGCCGATCAGATCCTTCGGCGTCTTGATCCCGGACTTGGCATTCACGTAGACGCACGAATGACGGAAGAACCGGCTCGGCCAGACCGGGATCGCGACGAACGGGGGCTGCTCACGAAACAGCGAGACCGTGTAGGAGGACAGCGACATCTCCGAGGCGTCGAACTCGCGAAAGCGCGCCTGCCGGAAGAACGTCTCCTCCACCTCCAGGTCATGGAAGTTGAGATCGATGCCGTCGGGCTTGACGCGGCCGTCGGCCAGCGGCTGCATCCGGTCGTAGCCCCAGCAGGCGAAGTTGAGATTGAGCTTGGTCATTTCGGTCCCTTCGTATTTTTTTCCTCACCCCGTCCTGACGGAGAGAGGGGGAAGCTCGATCAATAAAACTGATCGTAGTGCACCTGCGCCTGAGGCACCTTCGCCTCGTGCATCATCTTGACGACGGCATTGGCCATCGCGGGTGGGCCGGCGAAGTAGATCTCCATTTCCTTCAGCTTGTCGCCGAACAGGGCGAGTGCCGCATCGTGGATGAACCCCGTGCGGCCGGACCAATTCTCGCCTTCGGGCATCGACAGGACGGGATAGTAGTGGATGCGGCTGCCGAACCCGGCAAGCTCCGTCAGGAACTGCTCGCCGGCGATGTCGCGCACCTGGCGCCCGCCGTACACGAAATGCAGTTGCTGCCCCTGCAACGCCCCGCAAGCCGCGAACCCGCGCGCGATCGACACCATCGGCGACAGCCCAGAGCCACCGGCCAGACACAGGATGTCGCGCGGCGCATCCTCACGCAGGTAGGCCATGCCGAACGGGCCGTCGATTGCGATTTCTTCGCCGGCCTCGACGCCCGAGAACAGCCGCTCGGTCGCAGCCCCACCCGGCACTTTCTTGATCTGGAAATCCCAGATCGCGCCATCATCCGTGATGTTGGCCATCGAGTAGGCCCGCGCGCCTTCGACACCGGGCACGTAGAGCAGCGCGTACTGTCCCGGCAGGAAGCGCGTCGCCGCGGCGGGCTTCAGGCGGAACTCGCGAATGTCGTGCGTGACGTCGGTGATGCTCTCCACGCGTGCGCTGGTGCGGGCCGGCTTGAACCGCGGCGCGTAATGATCGCGCAGGTTGACCTTGATCGCGAGGTCGCCCTTGGGGCGCGCCTGACAGCCGAGCCAGCGGTTGCGAGACTTATGGCGCTCGTTCCAGCCCGGTGCGTCCTTGCGCTCGTGCTCGACCGTGCCTTCCGCGATCTCGAACAGGCAGTTGCCACAACTGCCGACGTTGCACTCGTAGGGGAAGCCGAGGCCGGCGCGGAGTGCGGCGCGCAGCACCGTGTCGCCGTCGGCGCAGTTGAAGGTGACGTCGGGCTTGTTGGTGAGCTTGATCGTGGGCATTTCCAGCGTTCCGTGCGTTTCGAGCGGGTGCATCTCGCTCGCGCGACTGGGCTGCCGCCCATCCTGGCGCGACATTGACCCGCTCGGTAAGGAGCCCCTCCCGAACCCGCCCCTTCTCGTGACGAAAAAGAGTTGGCGGCGCGGAAACTAAGCCGAATGACCTCCCGATGCAACGCGGTGGCTTGCACACGCCGGCTTGCGGCGGAGCCTACGCCCCGGATGTGCGTAACGTGCCCGCCCTGATCGAGCGTGCATGAGCATTTGCCCAGCGCGCAGAGAACGCTGGCAGCCTCGCTCGACTGTGAGTTTTTAGTGATAGCGGAGCCAAGTTCTCGTTCATCACTGAAAACTTCGTGAACCGCACCGCCACTCCACAACCAAGGTCAAAATCAAAGACCGAAGAGAGCTTCGCTGACTTCGACGATACAATGTACCTCCGCCTGACCCATCGCGCCGGCATGCCGAAATCGTTCCTCATCACACTCGTTTATCGCCGCGAATAGACCACGGAACATCTGCAGACCCCAGGCATTCCGACCCGTAAAACCAACGCGGTGGCTTGCGGCGGGCTTGTCGTTGAATATCCGCTTCAGGTCGGGTCCGGGGGGCGTGGCAAATCGACGTTTACGCATACATGCGGCGGTCTCACGGAGACCACCATATTCGCCTGATACGCATGGAATGATCGCGGCTTCGCTCCCCTGCCACTACGGTCGCGTGCTGCTTACAGAGCTGGCGCGTACTGCAATCGGCAGGAAGGTCATGATCGATTGTCGAACCACGACACGTTGCCAGCAAAGACCCGCACGATTCTATCCGAAATCGCTTCCAGGAAGCGGAAGATCGCGGAACGCTCCTCAGCCTCGATGTAGACCGCCCCTTTCATGCCCGGCACCAGCGCATGAGCGCCGAGCCCATTCAAACCGCTTGGATCCAGAACGAGACGCACGACAGAGCCGCTCGAACTCTTCGGCCCGCTCTGCTCGCTATCCGTGGTGATACTCTCCACCCGCGCCGTGATTTCAGGCGACAGCCGCCCATCGGAGAAATTGAGCCTGACATTCGCTTGTTGCCCTGGGCCAACGCGGCCGACCTCGCCAGGCGCGATGGCCACATCGAGTGCAAGCGTGTCGCCGCTGGACACGATCAGCATCACCGGCTCGCCGGCGTTGATCACGCCGCCGGCCGTGAACACGGAAAGCCGATGCACGACGCCGCCCTGAGGCGCCCTGATATCGATGCGCGCGAGTTGCTCCTCCTCGGCCAGCCGCTGCTCTTCGAGTGCCGCGATCCTAGCCTCCACCTCTTCGAGCTCGTCCAGCAACACCGACCTGCCATCGCTTTCGAGCTGCACGATCTGTCCGCGCAGCAGCGAAATGCCGGCACGAACCTCGGCAATGGCCGACACGAGCCTCTCGATCTCCACTTCTGCACGCGTCCCCGCCAGATCGAGAATGACGCTCAACGAAAACGCAGCGCGGCCGTTCTTGAACGGCGGCCCACTCCTGCCCCGATCGATCGTTGCGGGCCCAAGCACGCCTGCCTTCGCCGCGAGCAGCCCTTCGAGACTGCCGACTTCCTCCTCGAGCCGAACGATCCGGTCCTCCAGTCGTCGCTTGCCAAGCGCCATGCTGCCGCGCCGCTCGACCAGAAGCTCAGTCTCCACCACCATCATGCGAACCACCTCCGGCAAGGTGACCCGCGGCGTGATGCTGTCGGCCAGCACCAGCCCCGCCGCCCCGTCCCGCTCGGCGACGAACCTGCCATGACGGAGGGCCAACACATCCAATTGTCGCACGATACCGTCGAGACGAGCCCGCGCGTGCCGGTCGTCCAGCAGCACGAGCAGATCGCCTGCTTCGACCCTCGTTCCGTCCTGAACAAGGATCTCCGCGACAATACCACCCGTCGGATGCAAGACTTTCTCGACCGCTCCGGAGAACACCACCGTACCCTTGGCGACGATGCCCCGGTCGGGCGGCGTCGTGGCGGCCCAGCCCCCGATGCCGCCGACCAGCAGGCACACCGCTGCGCATGCCAGAAGCGCCCGCCGCCCCATCTCGTCGAGCCAGCCCCGCCTCGAGTGCGCTACGCCGCCCCCGAGCCCGGTACGGCGCAAATTGTTCAGCGACACACTCATGCTGCGCCAACCTCCACTATCTGCTCACCGGCAAGAGCGGCACCACAGCAGCCGGCTCGAGCAGGGCATTGATGCGCTTACGGATCTTCCGATATCGGCATCAGACGTGCAAGCATTTCGCAAACAGGCACCAACTCGCGCCACTCCAGATCAGCACACTTGACCCGGTGCCGGCCGACATGGCTTTGAAGAGCTACCCCATTCACCGACAGTTTCCCCGGAGCCGCCTGCCTCATGCAAGCCGATGTCGAGACCATCGTTATTGGCGCCGGAGCCGTGGGTCTGGCGATCGCCCGGGCACTGGCGCTCGGCGGCCAGCAGGTAATGGTTCTCGAGCAACACGACCTGATCGGCTCGGAGACCTCCTCGCGCAACTCCGAGGTCGTGCACGCCGGAATCTATTACCCCACAGGCAGCCTCCGAGCCGAGTTGTGCGTCGAAGGCAAACACGAGATGTACCGCTTCTGCGAGCGGCACGGCGTGCCGGCGCGCCCCTGCACCAAGCTGCTGGTCGCGACGGGCACAGAGCAGCTCGGCAAGCTCTCAGGGCTCCACAAGACGGCCATCGCCAACGGCGTTGAGGATCTGGTCGAGCTGACGCCAAAGCAGGCCCGCGCGCTGGAACCGGAGGTCTCGTGCGTGGCAGCCCTCCTCTCGCCCTCGACCGGCATCGTTGACAGCCACGCCTACATGCTGGCCTTGCAGGGCGAGGCGGAGGCGAACGGCGCGCAGGTCGTGCTGCAAGCCCACGTGCGGGCGGCTCGGCGCTCCGCCGACGGCTTGTTCCGCCTCGAGGTGGGCGTGGACGGCGGCGAGGCCTCGCATATCACCTGCCGACGCCTGGTCATGTCGGCCGGCCTTCACGCTTCGAAGCTCGCCGACACGTTGGAGCTCGACACCGGCTATCGTCCGCCGCCGACCTATTACGCCGTGGGGCAGTACTATGCGCTCTCCGGCCGCTCCCCGTTCAGCCGCCACATCTACCCTATGCCACAGGGCGCCTGGCTCGGTCTGCACGCCACGATCGACATCGGCGGACGCTGCAAGTTCGGCCCGGACATCGAGTGGATTCCCGAGATCGACTATGCCTTCAAGCCCGAGAAGCTCGCCCAGTTCCTGGACTTCATCCGCAGCTATTATCCAGGCCTGGATGCCAGCCGCCTGCACCCCGACTACACCGGCATTCGGCCCAAGTTGTACCGCGATGGCGAGCCCGTGCCGGATTTCGCGATCCACGGTCCCCAGACGCATGGCACGGAAGGCCTCGTGATCCTGCTCGGCATCGAGAGCCCAGGCCTGACCGCCAGTCTGGCTATCGCCCGTAAGGTCGAGGCGATGCTGTCCGCTCTGTGACGGCCCGACGCCGAGCATCACCCGACGCCTCCTCGGTAATCCTCCAAAGCCCGCAGCCGCTCGCTACCGGCCGGCGGGGAGCGCGCCCCGCAGCGTGTTGGCTGGAAGCACGGCGGCCTGCAGCAACGAGAGTACGTCGCGCACCTCCGATACCGTGCTGTCGTAGCAGGCGATCGCGTCGTCGGGCATCAGGTACGGGTTGATCGCATCGCGGTCCGCGCTGCGCACAAGCTGCTCGATGGAGCGCTGGATGACCTCTGTTTCCTGCGTCTTCGGATTGCGGCTGATCAGGACGGCATAGCGATGCGCGTTGGTGGTGAATGTGCCGCCGACGCAGTTGGCCTGGACCAGCCCCTGGAGGAGCCGCGTGCCATAGGGGACGGCGCCGGCGAACTGATGGCTCTGGATGGAGGCAGCGTTGGAATAAACGGGGCCGGCAAGGTTCGAGTAGGAGATGCGAACGCCGGGCGGCGTGATCTGCGAGGGCCGCACGAGTGCGGACTGGAAGCAGCCTGCATCCTCGATCTGGACGTGGTCGCCCTCGATCAGGGGCAGGTCGTCGACGGGAGCACCGGTGATCGCACCGCGCCAGTCGAGCGTCATCGTCTTGCCGTGCCGTATGACACGCACGCGGGAAAGATCGGCATCCGGCCGCACCCCGCCGGCAGCACGCAGGGCCGCAGGAACAAAGCGCTCGAGCGGGTTGTCGCCGAACTTCGCCATCATCCGGTCGAGCTTGTCGGAATCCTTGACGCCACCGATCGTGTGCCGACCGGGAAAAAACACCGCACCGGCCACCGTCACGTTCACGGCCGCAAACTGCACGGTGCGCACGGCGAGCTTCACGCCGCCAGCCAGGAACACACCGGCGCGCACGAAGTTATTCTCGATCCGGGCGCTGAGCTCGGCGTTCGTGAGACCGACCGCCGAGATCTGCCCGGCGAAAGGCAAACTGACGGTACCATCGGCGTTGATGACGTAGTCGCCCGACATCTCCGGGTTACCGTAGACGACGAGGTTGAAGCGGTCGCCGGACGAATAACGCATCGGCGGAGGGCGATGCCCCCGGATCCGGCCCTTCGCCGAGGCTGCGGGCATCAAGAATGCTGCGGTCCCCGCTGGCGGACACAGGTTGCTCGAATAACTGAGGTTCTCCTGGCGGAGCTTGCCGCCGTTCCCCTTCTCCGGACCATAGAGTTGGTTCGTGAGATTATCGGGCGCATTCATCCGGACGCACCCGGCAAGGGCAAGCCCCGAGGCCATGGCAACGAGGCTCAGCGCGCGCGAGGCCGCGCGGGTTCCCCATCGCCCCCGATCAGTTGGAGATGGTCGCAGAAACTGCTATTTCAGGTTGTGATACGCAGTGCCCAACCTATACTGCCTTGCGCTGCCAGCTACGCTCGTTGGCCGAAGACCATGCGGCCACAGCCACGATCTCCGCCCCAGGGATACGCTCCCGACGATATGGTTATCACCTGCGCGTTAATGGGCTCATACCAACTTCAGCCCACGCCATAAACCAGTTATCAACCAGCTTTCCAGCGTTTCCGAACCAAAACACTCAGTGAAAATTCGATCTATCGTAATGTTATTGCAACGATTTCCATGTGCCCATTCTGCATCCGCAGCGCGACCTGGAAACTCATCCTAGCGCTGACCGTCAGTCGACGAGACATTTACGATCCCCGCACGCCCCTCCGCACGGCGCCAGTTGGGCGTTCACCGGCATCCGGCCAGCGCCACGTCCGGGAAGCGCGCCTGCCGCCCTCGCCATTGAGTTGAGCTGACCTCTGCCCCGCATTCGGGTATCAGCGTGAGACCCCGGACCGCCGCCGCAACTCACCGTGGCCAGGAGCACGCCATGCCCATCATGCCCGACATCCCCCAGGTCGAGGCCGCCATCGTGGCTCAGACGAACGCGTTTCGCGCCACGGCCAAGCAGCAGGCCGTGAAGGCGGCACCATCCCTGACCAAGGCGGCACGAGACTACGCCCGCTTCCTTGCCGCCGCGCCGATCTTCAGCCACGAGGCCGACGGGCAACGCCCTGTCGACCGCATCAAGGCTGCCGGCTATGCCCCATGCGCCACTGCCGAGAACCTCGCCTGGCGCAGCGATCCGCGCGGTTTCGAGACGCTCGCGCTCGCCACGCAGATGGTCGAGGGCTGGAAGTCCTCGCCCGGACATCGCAAGAACCTCCTGATGGAGCACGCCACCGAGACCGGCGTGGCGATCGTGAAAGCGAGCCGCGAGGAGAAGTATTTCGCCGTTCAGTTGTTCGCGCGACCATCGACGCTGAGCTTCACGTTCGAGGTCGTCAACGCGGCGTCCAAGCCCCTGACCTACGCCGTCGGCGGACGCGAGGCCCGCATCGAGCCCCGCATCGTGCGCCAGCACACCGAGTGCGAGCCAGCCTCACTCACCTTCCAACTCGCCCCGGCCGGCCTCGTCTCCAAACCCGTCACGGTGCGCCACGAGGCCAAACCCGGTCATGTCTATCGGCTGGTCGCTGACAAAGCCGGCAAGGTCACCGTCGAGGCGCGGCCGAAATAGGCCGACCAGATCGCTCCACAAGATAGGCCCATTGGGGGATAGTGGCGCGCGGCAAACGCCTTATGTTCGGCCGCCCGGCGAATGCCGCAGTGTTACATGGGAGGAATTCAGGATGGCGCGTAACGTGACGAAGGTTCTAGCTGCTCTGACGGTCGTGGTCGCGGCCTCGAGCGCCAACGCACAGGAATGGCCGACCAAGCAGATCAAGGTCATCGTGCCCTTCACGGCGGGCAGCGCGACCGACATCGTCGCCCGTGCCGTGTTCGAGCATATCGGGCGCGTGGGCGGCCAGTCCGCGGTGGTGGAAAACCGCGGCGGCGGCGGCACGACGATCGGCTCGGCTGCGGTCGCGAAGTCCGATCCTGACGGCTACACCGTGCTCGTCAACTCGACCTCCCACGTGGTCGTGGCGACGACCTTCCCGCGCCTGTCCTACAACGTCGCGGAGGACTTCACCGCGCTGAGCGGGCTTGCAGCCCAGCCGTTCGTCATCACGACGCGCACCAAATACAAGTCGCTCGCCGACTTCATCGCTTACGGCAAGGCCAATCCAGGCAAGATCAACTACGGCTCGGCCGGCATCGGCACCTCGGGGATGCTGTTCGCCGAGCGCCTCGCGCTTGCCACCGGCATCAAGATGACCCACGTGCCGTTCCGCGGCACGCCGGAGGCGATGACCGAGATCATCGCGGATCGCCTCGACATGTTCCCCGGCCCCGTCGTGTCCGTCGTCGGCCTCGTCGCGGACAACAAGGTGGCGGCCCTCGCCGTCTCCACGCCTAAGCGCACCAAAGCTTTCCCCAACGTGCCGACGTTGCAGGAAGCCGGCGTCAAGGGCAGCGACTACATCTTCTGGGCCGGCGCCTTCGTGCCGTCGAAGACGCCCAAGGCGGTGTCGGAGAAGATCCACGCCGCGATCATCAAGGCGCTCGCCAATCCGGACGTGGTCAAGCGCATCGACGGGCTCGGCGCCGAGCCGATGCCGATGGCGATGGGAGCGTTCGACAAGTTCGTGCGCGAGGAGATCGCGATGCACGCCGACATCTACAAGAAGGCGGGGCTCACACCACCAAAGTAAGCTGGCGAAGTAGGCCCAGCGAAGTGAGACCGCGAGTGTGGGCAGCGCGCGGCGCGGCCCGCGTCGTCGATCCGCGCACAAGTGATGCCGTCGCATCATTGTCCGCGGCCCGACGATCGCGCTAGTGTGGGCGGGTTCAACGCCCGCACCGGAAGCCCGCCCGACATGGCCGACGTTTTCATCAGCTACGCGCAGCGCGCCCCCGAACCGACGGAGGCGCTGGCTGCCGATCTCGCCACGCGCGGCTTCGCCTACTGGTTCGACACACGCCTGCTGCCGACCGACAAATTCTGGCGCGTAATCATGAAGCGCATCACCGACGCCAAGGCGGTGATCGTGATCTGGACGCCGCCGGCCGTCGAATCCGACTGGGTCTACGGCGAGGCCAAGCTGGCGCACGAGCAGGGCAAGCTGATGTGCGTGCGCACGCTCGACGTGACGCCGACGCAGGTGCCGATCCCGTTCAACACCTACAGCCTGTCGCTGGTGACGGAGCGCGAGCACGTCTACGACGGGCTGGCGCGGCTCGGCGTCGTGCCGGCGGCGCACGGCGGCTTCGCGCGGCCAGCCGACAGCGCGGTGCCGCTGGCAGCTCCGCTCGCGGCGGCCGACAACGCGGCGGGCGAGATCGCGCTGGCGTGGGCCGAGATCAAGGCATCCCCGGATCCGGACGACTTCGAGGCGTTCCTGGCGCACTATGGCGACGCCCACAAGTTCTTCGCGCATCTGGCGGCCAAGCGGATGCGGGCGTTGCGGGCGGGGGCCCCTGCGCGGGTGCCGCCGGTGGTGGCGGCGGAGGTCGTGCCTCTGCCGGTGCCGGTGCCGGTGCTGGCCTTGCCGGCCCAGGCGGAGGTGGAGGCCGTCGCCGACGACGTGATCCTGCGCATCGAGCCGGGGATGCACACGGCGACGGTCAATCGCATCGCGGTGTCGGCGGACGGGCGGCTGCTGGCCTCGGGCTCGGACGACAAGACCGTGCGGCTGTGGCGCATCGGCAACGACGGCGCGCTGTCGCTCGTCTGCACGCTGCGGCCCGCCATCGGCGACGGCGACGACGGGAAGGTGTTCGCGGTGGCGCTGGCGCCGGACGGGTGCTGGGTGGCGGCGGGGGGATGGGAGCGCAGCGGCAGGCACTTCGTCACCATCTTCGACGTTGCCAGCGGCGAGATTACCGCCCGTCTCGGCCCGCTGCCGAACGCGATCTTCGATCTCGAGGTCTCGCAGGATGGTCGGCGCTTGGCTGCCGGGCTTGGAGACGGTGGCATTCGCGTGTGGGAGGTCACTTCCTCTCCCCGCGAGGGCGATCGGTGGCGGCTGGCGTTCGAGGACAAGGATTACGCGGGCGACGTCTGCGGCCTCGCGTTCGCCCAGGATGGCCGTCTTGCGACGACGAGCTACGACGGTCATTTGCGCGTCTACGCGCTGGACGGTCGCCGGCTCGCCAAGGCCAAGGCGCCGGGCGGGGAGCGGCCTCACGGGATCGCGACCTCGCCGGACGGCGTGCGGTTCGTCGTCGGTTACTGGGGCACGACGCGGGTGGACGTGCTCGATTCACGAACGCTGGCGGTTGTGCAGACGCTCGACACCAACGGCGTAAATAACGGTAGCCTTTTCAGTGTCGCGTGGCTCGCCAATGGGCGGATCGCGGCAGCGGGAACTTACGACATCGACGGCCGAAGTCCGATCGTGGTGTGGTCCGGCAACGGGAATAAGGCGCGTGCGAACTGGCTCGGTCCGGTCGATACTGTGTTGGACCTCGCAACGACGCGATCCGGTCTCGCCTACGGCAGCGCCGATCCCGCTCTCGGCCTGCTTGCGGCCGATGGAGGGAGCCGCTGCCTGCTCGGGCCGCCGATGGCCGATCTGCGCGACAAGCGGTTCGAGCACTTCCTCGTCTCGGCCGATGGCAGGCGAGTGCACTTTGGCCTCCAGCAGTGGTCGGGCACACCGCACCTGCTCGATCTCGGCGGACCATCGCTGACGCCGTCTGCCGCGCCGCCGCCGGACCTTCGGCAGGCCGATACCAAGTTGCTCGCCATCGAAGGTTGGATCAATACGACAGCGCCGAAATTGAAAGTTGGCTCGAAGGACGTCCCCCTGCCGCTCAGGCAATACGAGACCGCGCGCAGCCTCGCCATCGCGCCTGACGCCAAGTCGTTCATTCTCGGGGCCGACTGGCGCCTGCGCCGCTTCGATGCCGCCGGCAAGCAGATCTGGGAGAGGCAGGTGCCCGGCGTGGTCTGGGGCGTCAATCTCGCCCGCGACGGCCGCCTCGTCATCGCCGCTTATGCCGACGGCACGATCCGCTGGCATCGCGCAGACGACGGCGCGGAGTTGCTCGCCTGCTTCATCCACGTCGCCTGGGACGACTATCCGACCCGCGCGCCGCGCGCCCTCGGCTGGGTGCTGTGGACGCCGGCCGGCCACTACACCTGCTCGGACGGCGCCGACGACCTGATCGGCTGGCACGTCAACCGCGGCCCCGACAAGGCGGCCGATTTCCACTCCGCCAGCCGCTTCGCCGCCGCTTTCAGGAAGCCCGACATCGTGCTCGCAGCCCTCGACGCGGTGTAGCGCCCGATCGCCGCCACGCCTCAGGCACTCGTTGGCGCTAGACTCGATCGACTGCCGCTCGCTTGCCCCAGGTATGCGACATACGGGTTGCGCAGCGCACGGCCATGCGCGATGCCCACCACGACCAGCCCCGGCCAGACGAGATAAGCGACGATCTCGAGATTGTCGCCGAACGAGAACACGATGACGGCGATCACCACGCCCAGCGCCGCCCGCGCCACCCGGTCGGCCTGCGCCTTCAGCGACAGCTCCACGAAGCTCCACGCCAGCGGCACCGCCAGCGCGACGAAGCCGACCGCGCCCTTCACGAACAACAGCCCGTGCCAGGTGTGATGCGACCCGATCGCCATGTAATGCACCAGCTTCGGTCCACGCTCGACGATGCCGTGTCCGAACACCGGTGCCTCCGTGATCCAGCGGTGATAGGCGATGCTGGCAAGCGTCGCGCGCACGCGGCTCGAGGCAGCACGCGCGGCCGTGAACGCCTCGTTCAAGTCCTGGTAGGCCATCACGACCTCGTCGCTCATCAGAACGAGCGCCGCAGCGATCAAGCCGATGCCCGCCAGAACGACCGGCCGGCGCGCATTCGAGATCGCGATCACCATCACGAGCATCACCGGCATCGCCACCACCGACAGCCGCGAGCCCGCCATGATGCACACCACCACCGCGGAGACGATGCCGACCACCTTCCACGCCGGCAAACGGTCATAGAGCGCGAACATGAAGCCGATGCCGGCCAGAAATGCCGCCGCCGTCGACCACGGCGCAAAGAAGCGCCAGCGCAACCGCCCCGACGTGTCGTCGATCGTATAGAGCGATACGTCGAAGAACTCCGGCCCCGGCCCGCCGATCGCGCGCAGTGGCGAAACATAGAGTTCTGCCGGCAAACCGATGGTACCGGCCAGAACGAACACCGGCGCAATCACCAGCGTCTGCGCGGCGAGAATGCCCGTCGCCCTGTAGACGACCTCGGCCCTGATCCGCATCGCCGACCCGGCGAGAATAAAAACGGCGAGCAGCGCCCAGCCCTTGCCCCAACCGAACATCGACTTGATGGTCTGCGCCAGGCCGAGCTCGAAATCGACGTGGGCTACGACGAGCGCCACCAGCATCGCCACCATGCCGAGCACCCACACCACCGCCGCAGGTGCCAACCGCGGCATCTCCGGCTCGCCCGTCAGCCCGAGCGCGCGCGCGATGACGATCGCCACCAGCCCGAAGCCGAGCAGCGGCGAGAGGACGTAGAGCGCACCCAGCAGCCAGAAGCCCCAGGTGCCCACGATCGCCCAGTAGATCAGACGCTCTTCGAGCGTCTCCGGTTGAACAGACTGCGGACCCATGCCGCCCCCCAGGCGAGCAGAACAAAGAACGTGCCGACGAGGCCGGCGGCGATGGCGTAGCTGAGACGTGGCTGCGTGCGGTCATAGGGCAGATCGGGTTGTGCCAGCACCTGCACGAGCGGATAGGACGAATAGTGATCCGTCTTGCTCGTATCGAGCCGGGCCGA
>CAMAYR010000048.1 GCA_945862355.1 Devosia equisanguinis
AGACATGGTCCGGCGAAGGCTGAGGCGACAGCGCCGCCGCGTTCCATCAAGGCGAGGTGAGAGATCATGAGCGCAGCCTTCCTTCCAGATTCCGGTGCCCGTCGAGAGCCGCCGCCGGACAACGCGCCTCACATTCTGCTCGTGGACGACGACCACCGCATTCGTCTGTTGCTTTCCCGCGTGTTGAGCGACCACGGCTTCCGCGTGACGCCGGCTGGCGATGTCGCCGCCGCGCGGGCCGCGATGCGCTCGCTCTCCTTCGATCTCGTGCTGCTCGACGTGATGATGCCCGGTGAATCTGGCCTGCAGTTCGCGCGCGAGCTGAAGTCCCAGTCGCCGCTGCCGATCTGCATGTTGACGGCGCGCTCTGAGACGGAAGAGCGGATCGAGGGGCTGGAGGCCGGCGTCGACGATTACGTGACGAAGCCGTTCGAGCCGCGTGAGTTGATCCTGCGCATCAAGAATATTCTGCGCAGGGGCGGCCCCGCGCCTGGGCCTAGCGACGAGATCCGGATGGGCGATCTGACGTTTCACATCGGACGCGGTGAGTTGCGCCGCGGCGAGGAGACGATCAAGCTCACCGAGCGCGAGCGCGACCTGCTGCGCCAGTTCGCGAGCCGCCCGGGGCTGCCGATCGCGCGCCACGAGTTGTCGCCGGGCGCCGGCGAGGATGTCACCACCGGGTCGGAACGCTCCATCGACGTGCAGATCAACCGGCTTCGCCGTAAGATCGAGAGCAATCCGTCGAGCCCGGTATACCTGCAGACGGCACGCGGCAAGGGCTACGTGTTGTTCACGGACTGAGCCGTTCATGGATGAGTGCGGGGATGAGTGCCGGGGAGGGAAAGAAACACGATGGTCGCGGCCAGGGATGCACCTCCAGCTTCTGCACCAGCCGCCACGCGGCTTGCTGGAATGCTACAGGTCGGCCGCCGTGCCGGAGTGTTCGTGGCCGGCCTGCTCGCCGACCTGATGCCGAAGGGACTTTACGCCAGGGCGCTGATCATCATCATCGCGCCGATCGTGCTGTTGCAGTGCGTGGTGGCCTACACCTTCATGGAGCGCCACTGGCAGGCTGTCACCCGGCGTCTCGTGGAGGCGACGGTGAAGGACATCGGCGCCGTCAACGATCTCTACGCCGACTACAAGGTCAATGACGAATACGGCCAACTGATCGAGCTGGCCCGCGACCGCTTGAAGATCTCGTTCCAGGTGCTTCCTGCAGGGGATCTGCCGCGGGATCAGCAGCGGCCGTTCTTCTCCCTGCTCGACCGGGCTCTGTCGCGCGAGATCGCCATTCAGATCAAGCATCCCTTCTGGATCGACACCGTCGGCGCGTCCGATCAGGTGGAAGTGCGCATCAAGCGCGACCGCCACGTGCTGCGATTCGTAGTCCGGCGCAGCCAGACCTATGCGTCGAACTCGCACATTTTTCTGATCTGGATGGTCGGCACCTCGGTCGTCCTGCTGTGCGTGGCGATGCTGTTCCTGCGCAACCAGATCCGCCCCATCCTGCGTCTTGCCGAGGCGGCGGACGCGTTCGGCAAGGGGCGGCCGACGCCGATCAATTTCACCCCTCGGGGCGCCCGCGAGGTCAGGGCTGCGGCGCAGGCGTTCATCGAGATGCGCGACCGCATCAAGAGCCATGTCGACCAGCGCACGACGATGCTCGCCGGCATCAGCCACGACCTGCGCACGATCCTGACGCGCTTCAAGCTGCAGGTCGCCCTGCTCGGCGACACGCACGAGACGCGCGCTATGAACGACGACGTCAACGAGATGTGGCACATGCTCGAGGATTATCTCGCGTTCACGCGTGGTGACGGCGGCGAGGAGGTCAAGCCCACGAACCTGCGCGAGCTGCTCGAGGAGATCCTCGACGACACACTGGTCTACGGGGTGCCCATCGAGTTGAAGCTGCGCCGCCGCCGCAAGGATCTCGTGCTGCCGCTGAAGCGCCAGGCCTTCAAGCGCGCGATTACCAATCTCGTCAGCAACGCGGCTCGCTATGGCAACCAGATCGTCATCCGTGCCGCCACCGAGCGCGGCTTCGTGCGGGTGGAGGTGGACGACGACGGGCCCGGCATTCCGCCAGAGGAGCGGGAGAACGTGTTCCGGCCGTTCTACCGGCTCGATCAGGCCCGCAACTCAGCCACCGGCGGCTCCGGCCTGGGGCTTGCCATCGCCCGCGACATCGCGGTCGGCCATGGCGGCAACATCATGCTCGGCGAAAGCTCGATGGGCGGGCTGCGCGCGGTGATCAGCGTTCCGCTCTGAGCCGGCCCGCGCCTGGGCCTTCATGCCTGCACATTTGTGTATCTTCCAGCCTCTGTACCCTCTGGAACAGCGGCCCGGCGCCTGCTCGGCCATTCTCCCCCGCAGTTTGCCCCGGCGATCCCGTCGCGGGTGCCCTGCCAGCCCCGGGAGACCGCATTGCTCAGATCTTCCCTCACCATCGTTCTCGCGCTCGCCGCGGCCTTGGCAGCGTTCGCGGCGAGGTCCGCAACTGCGGCCACCGTCACACGCATCGAGACTGGCCGGCCTGGCACAGCAGCTTTTCTCTTCCACGGCCAGATCGTGGCCGGCGACGTCAAGCGGATGTCGGCAGCACTTGCCAAGCTTCCCCCCGGCACGGCAGCGTCCGTGATCCTGGAGAGCCCCGGCGGCCTCGTCAGCGAGGGGCTCGAGCTGGGGGCTTTGTTCCATTCGGCAAAGGTGACGACGATCGTCAAAGGCGACGGTGCGATCTGCTACAGCTCCTGTGCACTGGCTTTCCTGGGCGGACGCGATGCCCGCAACGGCCGCCCGATGCGGATTAAAATGTCGGGTGGCAATCTGGGTTTCCACCAGTTCCGCCGCACCTACGATCCGCTGAAGGTCTACACCCGCGGGGACTACGACGCGGAGGTCGCCCGCGCTCAGCAGATCACGGGAATGGTGGTCTCCTACCTCAAGCACATCGGCGAGGACCTTTCCAAGCTGCAGCTCATGCTGCGCGCGCCGAGCCAGAGCATGAACGTCATCTCCAACGCCGAGAGCCTGGAGCGAGGCTTCCACGTGCTCGAAGAGGCGAGTGGCCGGCTCATCCCACCCGGCGGCAGCCAGTCCCAGCGCGTCAGCGCGCTCAACTGACGGTGGCGCGAAGTCTGCCGCGCTCACCACGTCATCGAGGTCATTTCAGTCATGCTCATCACTCGCTTCGCACACCAGTACTCCGCCGCAGTCGCGCTGCTTCTGGCGTCTCTCTTGGCGCTGGGCGCGGGCTCGGCTGTCGCCTCCGTCGCCGTCAAGACGATCCCCGGCAGTGATCGCGCCGTCACCCGGGTCGAGATCAGCGGGACGATCGAGCGCGGCGATGCACAGCGCGTGCAGGCTTTCCTCGCCGGTTTGCCGAAGGGCCCGCGGATCGTCATCGAGCTTCACTCGTCCGGGGGCAGCATCGAGGAGGCGTTGCGTTTGGGGCGGCACATTCATGCCAGCCGCATCGGCACAGCCGTGACCGGCGCAGGCCGGGAATGTCTCAGTGCCTGCGCCCTGACATTCCTCGCCGGCCGCGACACGGCTGGGCGGGCTGATCGCGTCAAGGGGCGTCAGTCCCAGGTCGGGTTCCACGCATTCCGCCGGATCGTGCCCGACAAGGAGTTCATGGTCACGGACATGCACGAGGCGATCGCCTCCACCCAGCAGACCCTGCTCGCCATCGCCGACTATCTGAGTGCGGTGGATGCCGGCATCGAGTTCATGAGCATGATGCTGGAGAAGCCCTGGACGTCGATGACATATCTGGCCAACGACAAGGCGCCCGCGCTGGGCGTCGAGATCGTCGATTGAGCCATCGCCAGAGCCATCCTCTGAGCTGTGGGCGCGGGCGCGGGGGAACAGCACATGGTCTGCCCCATCGCTTTCGTCCGATCTGGCTCCCGCCGCGCGGCGATGGTAGGAGCACGCCATGGACCACATCGACCTCCCACCTCTGAAGTCCGCGCGTGGCAGCGTGCGCCTGCCGGGCTCCAAGAGCATCTCGAACCGAACGCTGCTGCTGGCCGCGTTGGCCGAGGGCGTGACGGACATCAAGGACCTGCTCGCCTCCGACGACACCGACCGGATGCTCGAGGCGCTCTCCGCGCTCGGCGTCCGCATCGAGCGTCAGGTCGGCAACGACTGGCGCGTGACAGGGGCGCCGTCTGGATTTCCCGTCAAGCAGGCCGATCTGTTCCTCGGCAACGCCGGCACGGCTTTCCGGCCGCTGACGGCAGCGCTTGCCGTGGCCGGCGGTCATTACAGGCTGTCGGGCGTGCCGCGGATGCACGAGCGCCCGATCGGTCATCTCGTCGATGCGCTGCGCCAACTCGGCGCGGACATCGCCTATCTTGGAAACGACGGCTTCCCCCCGCTCGAGATCAGGCCCGCGCAGATTGCAGCCCGTGGCACGGTGCGCATTCGTGGCAACGTTTCGAGCCAGTTCCTCACCGCGCTGCTGATGGCGCTGCCGTCGACAGGTGTCGAGACGCGCGTAGAGGTGGTGGGCGAGCTGATATCGAAGCCCTACATCGAAATGACTCTGCGCCTGATGGCCCGCTTCGGTGTGGAGGTCGTGCGCGAGGGCTGGCAGGCTTTCGTCGTGCCGGGCGGGCAGCGTTCCGTTACGCCGGGCGGGCAGCGTTCCGTTACGCCGGGCGGGCAGGGCTACATTTCGCCGGGCACCATCTGGGTCGAGGGCGATGCGTCGTCGGCGTCGTATTTCCTGGCCGCCGGCGCGCTCGGTGGCGGGCCGGTTCGCGTCGAGGGCGTCGGGCGCGACAGTATCCAGGGCGACGTCGAGTTCGCCGCCGCGCTCGAGCGGCTCGGAGCTTCCGTTGCGTTCGGCGACAATTGGATCGAGGCGCGCGCGCCCCGAAATGGCCGGCTCGCCGCCTTCGACATGGACTTCAACCACATCCCCGATGCCGCTATGACGCTGGCCGTCGTAGCGCTCGCCTGTGACGGCCCATCGCGGCTGACCAACATCGGTAGCTGGCGGGTCAAGGAGACCGACCGGATCGCCGCGATGGCCACTGAGTTGCGCAAAGTCGGTGCGATCGTCGAGGAAGGTCCCGACTGGTTGGCGATCACGCCGCCCGCACACCCGATGCCTGGCGCGGAGATCGACACCTACGACGACCACCGCATGGCGATGAGCTTCGCGCTCGTGGCACTTTGCCGAGTGCCGGTGCGCATCAACGATCCCGGCTGCACGGCCAAGACGTTCCCGGCTTATTTCGATGTGCTGGCGTCGGTAACCCAGGTTTGAGGCTGCAACGCTGCCGCCGGCTCCGCCTGCAGCGTATTCCGTGCTAATGTTGTCTGCGGACACGGCTGGCCGGCTCGACTGGTCAGTCTTGCTAGTGCAACTATATGAAATGTGATTGGCGGTCGGCCCGCTGCTGGCGTCTGATCGGTGCGAAGTTGCCGATGTCCGTCAACTGGTTGTTTCACTTACGCTGTCAAGTAATGGAGCGTAGAGTGCCGGCAGTCCCGGTCGCACGAGAGGCCCCGTGATGAACCTCCCAGAGATTGTCTTCCTCCTGGTCAGCGTCGCGGTGTTCTTCACAATGGCGATGCTGCGCTCCCGCTTGTGGGTTTGGGCGCTGGCGGCATTTCTCGTAACCTGGTCGATCAAGGCCGGCTACGCGGACGGCTCCTTCGAATGGGACGACGGGTGGGGCTCTGTCCTGGCGTTGCTCGGCTGGCTACCCGCGCTGGTGCTGGGGCTGCTCTCCATTGGCTCGATCCGCCGCGCGGTGATCGTCGAGCCCGTGTTCACCGCCATCAAGCGCATTCTTCCGCGTGTCTCCGACACCGAGCGTCAGGCGCTCGAGGCCGGCACCGTCGGCTTCGATGCGGATCTGTTCGCGGGCAAGCCCGACTGGGCCAAGCTGCACGCGATACCCGGCGTGGTTCTGACCGCCGAGGAGCAGGCCTTCCTCGACGGTCCCACCGAACAGTTATGCCTTATGCTGAAAGACTGGCAGATCCGCCACGCCAACCGCGAGATCCCCGCGGACGTGTGGGCATTCGTGAAGCAGCACGGCTTTCTCGGCATGTTGATCTCCAAGACGCACGGCGGGCTCGGGTTCTCCGCGCAGGCCCAGTCGCTGATCCTCGGCAAGATCGCCTCGCGCTCGCCCGATGCGGTAACGATCGTCATGGTGCCGAATTCGCTTGGCCCGGGCGAGCTCATCGAGAAGTACGGCTCCGATCAGCAGAAGCACTACTATCTGCCCCGCCTTGCCCGTGGCGACGAGGTGCCCTGCTTCTCCCTCACCGGCCCCACTTCGGGCTCCGATGCGGCGACGATGCGCGACATCGGCTACGTCACGCGCGGCTTTCACGATGGCCGCGAGGTGGTGGGCATTCGCCTCTCCTGGGACAAGCGCTACATAACGCTCGGCCCGGTCGCCACGCTGGTCGGCCTCGCCTTCCGCTTGTTCGATCCCGACAACCTGCTCGGAAAGGGGGAGGACGTAGGCATCACGCTGGCGATCATTCCCGCGAGCCATCCCGGCGTGAAAATCGGCCGGCGTCATCTTCCCTGCGGCGCGGCGTTCCCGAACGGTCCCAACTGGGGCAAGGACGTTTTCATTCCGATCGACTGGATCATCGGCGGGGAGAGGATGGCCGGCAACGGCTGGCGGATGCTGATGGAATGCCTGTCGGCTGGGCGGGCGATCTCGTTGCCCTCGTCCGGTGCTGCCGGCGCGAAGTCGATGCTGCGCTTCACCACCGCCTATGGCCGGATCCGCCGCCAGTTCGGTCTGCCCGTCGCGCGCATGGAAGGGCTCGAGGAGCCGCTCGCGCGGATGATCGAGACGGCCTACGTGAACGAGGCGGCGCGTGCGGTGACTGCGGCGATGGTCTCGCGCGGAGAGAAGCCGGCGGTGATCTCCGCGATCATGAAATACCAGTCGACCGAGCGTATGCGCCGCACGGTCAATGACGCGATGGACCTGCACGGCGGCCGGGCGATCTGCGATGGTCCATCGAACTATCTGCAGTCCGCCTATCAGATGGTGCCGGTCGGCATCACGGTTGAAGGCGCTAATATCCTGACGCGCTCTCTCATCACCTTCGCGCAGGGCGCGCTGCGCTCCCATCCCTATCTCTACAGCGAGATTGCTGCAGTCCAGAACGCCGATCGCGCCAAGGGGCTCGATGATTTCGAGAGGGCATTCCTGAGCCACGTCTCGTTCGCCGTCTCGAACGTGACAGGGGCCTTGTTCCACAATGTCACCGGTGGCCTTTTCGGACGGGTGCCCGCCAGCACCGGCGGCACGGCGGAGTGGTATCGCCGGTTGTGGCGGGCCTCCCGCAACTTCGCCCTCGTCGCAGATCTCACGGTGGCGACGCTCGGCGGCGGCCTGAAGGTCAGGCAGAAGATCACCGGCCGGCTCGCCGACGCCTTGTCGGAGCTGTATTTCCTGTCCTGCGCGCTGAAGCGCTTCGAGGACGATGGCCGGCCGCGCGAGGATCTCAAGATCGTGGCGCTGGTCGCCCAGAACGGGCTTCACCGCTTCGAGGAGGCGCTGGCCGGCGCGATCGAGAACTTTCCCGTCGCGCCGGTGCGCTGGCTGATGCGGGCCACGGTGTTCCCGTTCGGGCGGGCGTGGCGGCCGGCGTCCGATCGGCTGGGCCACGAGGTCGTCCGCCTCGCCATCGAGCCCGGCGCGGTGCGCGACCGCCTCACGCGCTACATCTTCGTATCGCGCGACGTCGACGACCCGACCGGCCTGCTCGAGGTGACGCTCGAGAAGGTCGTTGCAGCGGAGCCCGTCGAGCGCAAGCTGGAGCGCGCGATCCGCGATGGTGTCGTGCGCCGCTATCACGGCATCGACTGGATCGGAGACGCCGCGGCCAAGGGCGTGCTGACGGCGGAGGAGGCGGTGCAGTTGCGCGAGGTCGAGGATTTGACCGCCCGTGTCATCGCCGTCGACCATTTCGATCCTGCCGAGGTGAGGCCGAACTACACGAGCGTCGGCCACAACTCGGGGACGGGCCAAGGATTGGCAGCCGAGTAGCAACGGCGGCAAACGCGTGGCGGCAAAGTCGACAGGAAGGACGCTTGCATGAGCAACAGCACCACCATGACCGTCGGCATCGACGCGCTGAAGGACTGGCGTTACGCGATCGACATTGAACGCATCGCCTGGGCCATCTTCGACCGCGAAGGCGAAAGCGCCAATGCGCTGGGCCGCCGTCCGCTGGAGGAGCTTGGCGCGATCGTCGAGGCCGTCGAGGTCGGCGCGAGAGATGGCCGCATCGCCGGTCTCGTCATCATGTCGGGCAAGGAGCGCAGCTTCATCGTCGGCGCGGACATCCGGGAGTTCGACCAGCTCGACACCGAGGCCAAGGTGATCGAGGGCATCAAGCCCGTCAACACGATGCTCGATCGGCTCGAGCGCCTGCCCGTACCGGTGGTCGCGGCGGTTCACGGCGTTTGTGTCGGCGGTGGCCTCGAGCTGATCCTGGCCTGTCATTATCGCATCGCCACGCGCGATGGGGCAACGCGTATCGGCTTTCCCGAGGTCAAGCTCGGCATCTTTCCAGGCTTCAACGGCACCGCGCGCTCGATCCGCCAGGCTGGTCCGATGGCTGCCATGCAGAATATGCTGACGGGCTCGATGATCCGCGCGAACGTCGCGCGCGCACTCGGCTATCTCGATCAGCTCGTCGCCAGCCCGCAAGAGCTGCGCTGGGCCGCACGCAAGGCCGTTCAGCAGAAGCGCAAGTCGAAACCTGCGCCGTTCGTCAAGTCGGCACTCTCCAGGTGGCCGGTCCGCGGCTGGCTCGCCGGCCGGATGCGCACCGAGACACGCCGCAAGGTGCGCGAGGACCACTATCCCGCGCCGTTCCGCCTGATCGACCTGTTCGAACGCCACGGCGGCGACCTCGCGACGATGAAGGAGGCGGAGACGCGGGCTTTCGCGCCGCTGATGGTGTCGGAGACCTCGCGCAACCTGCGTCGCGTCTTCCGCCTTTCCGAGCTGATGAAGGCCCAGGCGCCCAAGGGCTTCGACTGGAAACCGTTGCGCGTCCACGTGATCGGCGCGGGCACGATGGGTGCGGACATCGCCGGCTGGTGCGTCGCCTCCGGCATGGAGGTGTCGCTGCAGGACATCTCGGCTGAGCAGATCAAGAAGGGCATCGACGCGCAGGCCAAGCTCATGGCCCGAAAATTCCGCACCAAGGCCGAGCGGGATGCGGCCAAGGCGCGCCTGATCGCCGACCCCAAGGGTGATCTCGTCGGCCGCGCCGACGTGGTGATCGAGGCCATCGTGGAGAAGCTGGAGATCAAGCGGAAGCTGTTCGGCGAGATCGAGGGCAAGCTCAAGCCTGGTGCGGTTATGGCCACCAACACGTCCTCGATCATGATCGAGGACATCGCGAGCGGTCTTGCCGATCCGGGCCGCCTGATCGGCATCCACTTCTTCAATCCGGTGGCACAGATGCCGCTGGTCGAGGTCGTGCGCGGCGCGGGCAGCCGCGAGGAGGAAGTGCGTAAGGGCGCCACCTTCGTCACCGCGATCGACAAGTTCCCGCTGATCGTGAAGAGCGTGCCGGGCTTCCTCGTCAACCGCGTACTGGCGCCCTACCTGATGGGCGCGCTGCAGCGGCTCGAGAATGGCGAGGAGAAGGAGCGCATCGACGAGGCCGCCCGCACCTTCGGTATGCCGATGGGTCCTATCGAGCTTGCCGACGCGGTCGGGCTCGATGTGTGCCTGCACGTCGGCAAGATCCTGAAGCAAGCGCCAGAGGGCAACAAGCTCGAGGAGATGGTCGCGGCCGGCAAGCTGGGCAAGAAGTCGGGCGAGGGCTTCTATAAATGGGTCGACGGTCGTGCGCAAAAGACCGAGAAGGCCTATGAGCCTTCCGAGCTGAAGAAGCTCGGCCGCGAGTTGATCGAGCCGCTGCTGGTCGAGTGCGAGCGCTGCCGCGACGAAGGCGTGGTTGAAAGCGCCGATCTGGTCGATGCCGGCGTTATCTTCGGCACAGGTTTTGCGCCGTTCCGCGGTGGTCCGCTGCATTTTCGCGCAAGCGAGGTCGCCAGCCAGCCATTCCGCGCGCAGCGCGCGGCGGCGGAATAAGGACACTGATCGATGACCCAATCCATTCGCCGTGTCGCTGTGGTCGGGAGCGTGCGCATCCCGTTCTGCCGGTCCAACACGCTTCTCATCGACCAGACGAACCTCGACATGCTGACAGCCACCCTGGGCGGTCTCGTCGATCGGTACGACCTCAAGGGCGTCCACATCGACGAGGTGACAGGCGGCGCGGTCGTCACCCACAGCCGCGACTGGAACATCGCGCGAGAGGCCGTGATCGGCTCGCGGCTGGCACCGTCGACGCCGGGCATCACCATGATGCAGGCGTGCGGAACCTCGCTCCAGGCGGCAGGCGGCATTGCGGCCAAGATCGCCATCGGCGCCATCGAGTGCGGCATCGCTATGGGTTCTGACACGACGTCGGACCCGCCCCTTGTCGTCGGAAAAAAGCTCGCCACGCGCCTGCGCGATGCGTCTTTGCAGAAGACGACGATGGCCAAGCTCGGCGTCTTCAAGGGGTTTGCGCCTTCCGAGCTCAGCCCCCTGCCGCCATCCGTCGCCGAGCCGCGCACGGGGCTGTCGATGGGCCAGCATTGCGAGCTGATGGCCAAGCAATGGAGCATTGGCCGCGCCGAGCAGGACCAACTTGCCTATGAGAGCCACGCCAAGGCCGCCGCTGCCTATCGCGAGGGCTGGTTCGACGATCTCGTCGCGCCGTTCGCCGGTGTGTTCCGCGACAACAACGTGCGCGAGGACACGACGACAGAGAAGCTCGCGCAATTGAAGCCGGCGTTCGATCGCTCGGCGGCAGGTACGCTGACGGCGGGCAACTCCACGCCGCTGACCGACGGCGCCGCGAGCGTGCTGCTTGCCTCGGAAGGATGGGCCGCCGAGCGCGGCTTGAAGCCGCTCGCGTGGCTCACTCACGTCGAGACGGCCGCCAACGACTTCGTGGCGGGAGATGGTCTGCTGATGGCGCCGACCATCGCGGTTGCCCGCATGCTGAAGCGGGCGGGCCTGAAGCTGCAGGACTTCGACCACTACGAGATCCACGAGGCCTTCGCCGCGCAGGTGCTGTGCACGCTGAAGGCGTGGGAGGACCCGGCATATTGCCGCGACAAGCTCGGGCTCGCCGAGCCGCTCGGCGAGATCTGCCGCACACGGATGAATGTGAAGGGCTCATCCATCGCGGTCGGACATCCCTTCGCCTCGACCGGCGCGCGCATCGTGGGCAACCTCGCCAAGCTGCTCCACGTGAACGGCGGTCGTGGGCTGATCTCGATCTGTACCGCGGGTGGCATGGGCGTCGCCGCCATCATGGAGAGCGCCGACGCCCTCTGATCGCAGCTAGTGAGGCGTCGCGCCTTAGTTGACCGAGGGTGCGGCGCGGTGGGTGTCAACTAAGGCGCGATGAACGCCTCATTAGGCCATTGTTGATTCTAGTGGGCCTCATGTCGCGCCTAAATCGGACGGTGGTTGCGGCTATGATACGATTTAGGCGCGACGGGCCACTAGATCCGTGGGATGCCGGCGTCCGCCACCACCTTGTTCCACTTGGCGATGTCGGTCTCGAGACGTGTCTTCATCACCTGCGGCGTGCCTGGGATGACCTCGCTGCCGAGCGCGCGCAGCCGCTTCTGGTTGACATCTTCCGCCAGCGTCTTGTGGACGATGCCATTGAGCTTGGCGACGACGTCGGCGGGCATCTTCGCTGGTCCTGCGAGCGCCAGCCACGATCCGGTCGAATAGCCCGTCACGCCGGCTTCAGCGATGGTGGGGACGTCCGGCAGCGCGAAGAAGCGCTTCTCGCCGGTCACGCCGAGTGCGCGCAGCTTTTTGTCGGTGACCTGCGGCACCACCACCGTCGGCGTATCCGCGATGAAATCGATGCGCTTGCCGAGCACGTCGATCACGCCCTGTCCCGAGCCGCGATAGGGCACGTGCTTGAGCTTGATCTTGCCCATCGCCGCGAACAATTCCGCCGACATGTGCTGGCCCGTGCCGTTGCCGGGCGTGCCGAACAGCGGCGGCTCCTTCGCCTTGCGCGCCATTTCGATGAACGCCTTCATGTCTTTGGCGGGATGATCGGGATAGGTCGCGAGCACGAACGGGAACTCGGTCAGCATCGAGACCGGCGTGAAATCGTCGACCGGCTTGAAGGCTAGCTGCTTGTAGAGTGCGGCGGAGACCGCATGGCCGCCAACCATGATCATCAGCGTGTAGCCGTCGCCGGCCGTCCGCGACACATGCGTCGAGGCGATCGTGCCGCCCGCACCTGCTTTCGCCTCCACGACGACGGTGGCGCCCATGTGCCGCGTCATGCCGTCGGCGAGGATGCGGGCGAGTAGGTCGGAGTTGCCGCCGGGGAAGCCGTGTACGATGGTGATGGTCTTTTCCGGGTAGGCAGCATGCACGATGGCCGGGCTGGCAACGAAGCACGCGACGAACCCGCCGAGGCCGGCGACGGCGGCGCGGCGCGATAGGCGAATAGGCATGTAAGTCCTCCCTCTATTGTTTTTGCCGGCTGCTGGCCGGTTGTCGCAACGTTGCGCACCTGGGCCACGGCCGTCAATGCTCCAATCGTTGGGCCGCCGGGTAGTGGGCATCGGCGGGATTGGCTTGTGCGTGGCCTTCTGCCGGGCGTTCGCGCGCTGTATGGTGGCGGTCATGACGAACCTGTTTCAAGCTGCCGGCCTGGAAGCCACCGCACCACGCCCTCTGGCCGACCGGCTGCGCCCGCAGACGCTGGCCGATGTCGTCGGCCAGCCGCAAATCGTCGGGCCGGACGGCACGCTGACGCGGATGCTGCGGTCGGGCCGCGTGCCGAGCATGATCCTGTGGGGACCGCCGGGTTGTGGCAAGACCACGATCGCACGCCTGCTGGCGGACCAGACGAAACTCGAGCTGGAGCAGCTTTCCGCGATCTTCTCGGGCGTGCAGGACCTGCGCAAAGCCTTCGACCGGGCGAAGCTGCGCCGCGAGCAGGGACGTGGCACGCTGCTGTTCGTCGACGAGATCCACCGCTTCAACCGCTCCCAGCAGGACAGCTTTCTGCCGCACATGGAGGATGGCACGATCACGCTCGTCGGCGCCACCACCGAGAACCCGTCCTTCGAGCTCAATGCCGCCGTGCTGTCCCGCGCTGTTGTGCTGGTGCTGAACCGGCTGGAGCCGGCCGCGATCGAGGAGTTGCTCGTCCGCGCCGAGGCCGCCGAAGGCCGACCGTTGCCGCTCGAGGCCGACGCGCGCGAGGCGTTGAAGGCGATGGCCGACGGCGATGGCCGCGCCGGCATAAATCTGGCCGACGAGGTGTTCGCAGCACTTCCCGAAGGAGCCGCTCCAATCGGCCGCGACGCGCTGGTGAGCCTCGTGCAGCGCCGCGCGCCCCTCTACGACAAGAGCGAGGACAGCCACTACAACCTGATCTCCGCGCTGCACAAGGCCGTACGCGGCTCCGATCCAGACGGCGCGCTTTACTGGCTGGCGCGGATGCTCGATGGCGGCGAGGACCGACTGTTCCTGGCGCGCCGCATCGTGCGGATGGCCATCGAGGACATCGGCCTTGCCGATCCACAGGCTTTGTCGCAGGCGCTGGCCGCCAAGGACACCTACGACTTTCTGGGCTCGCCGGAGGGCGAGTTGGCGCTGGCCCAGGCCGTCGTGTATCTTGCTACCGCGCCGAAATCGAACGCGGTCTACGTCGCCTACAAGGCCGCGATGCGGGCAGCCAAGGAGCACGGCAGCCTCGCCCCGCCCAAGCACATCCTCAACGCGCCCACGAAGCTGATGGACGACCAGGGCTATGGCGCCGGCTACCAGTACGACCACGACGCGCCGGACGCCTTCTCCGGCCAGGACTTCTTTCCCGAGAGCATGGGCCGGCGCCGGTTCTACGATCCACCTGAACGCGGCTTCGAGCGCGAGATCAGGAAGCGGCTGGCCTGGTGGGAGAGCCTGCGCCAGAAGCGCGGTGGGCGGGAGTGAGGCGCACCGGACGTTTGAATTGGAGACCCGTCGTGCGCGGGAACCAATCGTCGGGTGCGCTACACGAGGGGCTTGCCGGCAGCAGTGGGAGCGCGAGGAAGACTCCAGCCTTTGAATTGTGCTGCGATTCACGCCCTCGGTAGTTCCATCTTGGACGATCGCACTTTAACGCCGGATCGTTCCCACGAGGACGCGGCCACCCGACAGCGCCTGGCTCCAAATACTGCCGAGGTCCCAGGCGCCGGCCGCGTCGCGCAGCGTGCGGACGAGACGGGCGCGCTGCGCCTCCGGCAATCTGGCGGAAATGCCGGCCCAGATCGCATCGACATTGTAGGCGGCGGCATCGGCGGCCAGGCTGCACGGAACGATGTCGCCTTCCGGCACGTCTAGATCGGCGGCGACGGCCTCCACCGCAGCGCGCATCGAGGCGGCCTTGGGCGAGCCGGCATCGTTGAGGTCGTAGGGCGGGCTCCACTCCTGGAAGGGACGTAGCCGGTCGACATGCGTGAGCACGACGAGCACCGGCGGCATCCGTCGCTCGGGATGGGCCGTGAAGTGTGCGCGCACGGCCGCCAACGCCTGCCGGTCGATCTCGCGATCGGCGCGATTGGCCGCACACACCCAGAGCAGGAGATCGCAGCGGGCCACCTCGGCGATGAATGCGTTACTCGGCGGCTGGTTGGCTGCAAGGCCCGGACTGTCCACGACGAGTGCGGCAGGCAGGCCATCGCGTTCGAGCCGGTAGGGCGTGAAGCGGGCTGTAGCGGGCAGTGCGTCGACAGCGGCACGGGCCTCCTGTCCAAGAGCGTTGACGAGGCTCGATTTGCCGACGCTAACCTGGCCTGCCACGAGCAGACGCAGCGGCTCTGCCAGCTCGGTGTCGGCCTCCACAATGTCGCTTGCCGAGCCGGCCGAGACGTGGCGTTCCAGACGCTCGGGTGCGATGCGGAGGCGACCGCCGTACAGATCGATCGCCGCGCGGCCGACCTCCTCGATGAACACGGTGGCGAGCTTTCTTGCGATGTGGCTCTTGCCCCAAGCCATCAGCTCCTTGCTGATCCGCTCGCGCACCTCGTTGGCAAGTGCGGAGGCTGGGTTCACCAACCTCAGAACGCGCCACACGCTCCAGGCCTGCTCGGCAACCTCGATCGCACCGCGCCACTCGTAAAGCGCGCGCATCTGGGCAAGCGTGAGCCGGTCACCCAGCGGCACACTCTCGCGCACGAATGTGTTCATTCGACCGGAAACCCGCGTAACGAGCGCCAGTGCCTCCGGTGCCGTGAACTGCAGCAGCGGCTCCTTGCGCTCGGGGTGGAGCGAGGTGGCGACCGCTTCGATGGTGCGCTGGCCGAGCTCGATGATCTCGGCGCGGGTTTTCAAGTGCTCGGGATCGACCGCTTTCACGATCTCCTGCACGCGCTGCCAGGCCGCCCGCTCGCCCGGCGTCCAGCTTGCATCGGCGGTCTCATCGCTGTCCGCTTCGGTATCGCTCACTGCCGGCTCGACCGGCGGCGGCTTGATCGGCGACAGCAACCAGCGCTGCAGACCCCAGGCAAGGACGGTCGAAATGCAAGCCGCGCCCGCCCACCAGATGAGCAAGCCGCGCTCCCACAGCCACAGCGAGCCGAGCGGCACCAGCGACAACATGGGCAAAGACAAGCCGATGCCGATCAGGCTCAGGCGAAGTACGCGCAGGGCAGGACTGTCACGCCTCATTGGCCGGCACCGCGATCGCGATCACTGCCGCTCAATCTGTCGCCTGCCATCTTGAAGGCGTTGCGCAGTGCGTCCTCGTAGGCCTCGCGAACCCCCTCGGTCCCGTTTCCGCCGGCCCGCCGCCGCTCGAGATAGACGCTCGCGGCCTTACCCAGCGCAAAGGTCGTCGCAAAGCTCATCGCAGCGGCTGCTGCCGCACCGGCCGTCTGGCCGTAGACGGGCACGAGCTTGCCGAGTTGGCGCGCGCCGAATGCAGTCGCCATCCGGGTCAGCACGCCGGCACCCAGCGCACCGGCGAGCTCGCCGGCCATCTGCCTGTCCCACGCCACGCCGTGGATTTCGGCAAGGCTGTGCAGCATTTTGGCCTGTACTGCTGGAACTGCGACCGCGCCGGCGACGGGAACGGCGTCGATGGCACCTGCTGCCGTCGCATAGCCCAGGATGTGCTGGCCAGCTTTGCGCGCCGTCGCGCCAGCGCCGCCACCGGTTGCCACGGCCGTGACAACGGCGGCCGGTGCGACCTTCAGCAGGCCATCGCGCAGGGCGTCGAGACCGTAGGTCTGGGGCTCGAAACCGTCGCCAGGCTGGGTGAAATCGAGCGGTACGAAGCCCACCGCGCCGCTACCTGGCAGGTCGGTCATCTGCTCGCGCTGCCAGGCGAGCATTCGCGCCAGATCTCCAGGCAGCTCGATGACCGGCCTGCCTTGCGCGTCGAAGGGGTAGGGCTGCCTATGGCCGGCACCTGGGGTGTAGGCCTCGTGCAGACAGGTCTGGGCCACCAGCACCGGCCAGTCGGGATGGCGGCGGCGGGCGGCGCGTACGACGTCGATGATAGCTGCCTGCCCGGCGTCGGCAGCCTTCATCACGACGAGCATCAGGTGCGCCTGGTCCTCGGCAACGGCGATGTCGGCCGCCGGATCGTAGGCTGCCTCACCCAGTCCGCGTGTGTCGAGAAAGCGGATGACGGGTGCGTCGGCTGGATGATCGTAGACGCGCGACGTGGCCGTGCAGGCCTTGAAACCGCTGCCGATCTCCGCCTCGCTGGCCCCCGTCAGCGCCCGCACGATTGACGACTTGCCCGACTGCACCTTACCTATCAACCAGACGACGGGTGCGGTGCCGGCCGCCCTTGCGGCAATCTCGGCCTCGGCGGCAGGATCCCGGCCGGGCGAGACGACGGTGCGCCAGACCTCGCCGAGGGAGGAGGAGAGACGGCCCGTGAGGGCATCCAGATCTGGCAGCTTGATACTCATGGTCGCAATATAGTGCCACTTCGAGGGGAACGGTATGGCCCATGTCGTGTCGATGCGCCGTGACGGTCGCGACTGTAGGAGCCGGTATTTTTATAGAAGCCGGTCTTAGCTGTCTGCCCTCACTCCACGCGCCGCGCGCCGATGGCTCGAAATCGGGGACGGAAATAAGGGTAGAAAATGGGCTGAATTACGGGCTCAAAGGGCCATTCGAAGAATGTGGCCGGTGATGATGGCGACTATTCCGGTCCGGTACTCGCGGTCTTTCTCGGGGGCGCCGTCTTTTCACCGCTCAACTGCCCGCCATTCGCCGTGCCATCGCCCGCGGCATTCGCCCGTCGATCACGAGCAGTCCCGCCGCGATTATCACTGCCCCGAGCGCATAGCGCATCGTGAACGTCTCATCGAGAACGACGATCCCGAGCCAGATCGAGATCGGCGGCATCATCAGCGTCACCAGCATGGCGTTGGTGCCGCCCGATGCCGCAAGCACCCGATAGAATACGACATAGGCCAGAGCGGTGGAAATAACCGCGAGCACGAGCACGGCGAACACCGTTGTCCCCCCCGGCATAGCCAGCGTCCACGGCTTGTCGACGGCAACCGCAACAGCAGCCATGACCAGCGCCGAGCAAATGAGCTGACAACCCGTCGACACCATCGGAGGTACGGCGCGCAAACGCCCACCCCAAGCGCCAGCGCAGCCGTATGACACCGCAGCCGACAGCACCAGCATCATGCCGAAAAGCGTCGTGCGTTTTCCTGCCAGAATCTCCGGTCCGAACAGCACGCAGACCCCGACGATCCCGAACAGTATCCCGGCGACCTGCAGGCCGCCGATGCGCGTACCCGCGACGAATGCCCGCGACAGCAACAGTGTCCACAGCGGCGTTGTCGCCACGATCACCGACGTCAAGCCACTCGCGATCTCGAGCTGGCCGTAGCCGATCGCTGTGAACGGGATCACGTTGTTGAAGAGACCCATCACCAGGAACGGCAGCCAGGCGCGGAAGGAGACGGGCCAGGCAAGTCGCAACGCCTGCACCACGGCCACCATCACCAGGGCGGCGATCCCCAGGCGAAGCATCACTATGGTGAGCGGCGGCAACTCGCGCAGCGCGAGGCCAAGCAGCATGTAGGACGAGCCCCAGATCACCGCCAAGGCCAACAACTGCAGCCACTGCGACAGCGGCATGGCCTCGCCTGAGGGCGTGCCCTCAGCCACCGCGCAGCACCGCTTGCTGCTCGGCCTTGGCCAGGAACTCGAGCACGCGTGCGGGCGTGGTGGCCTCGGTCTGATCGGCTGGCGCCACGTCCCAGTATTCCGACTTCGGCAGGCATTCCTGCAGATAGCGCGCAGCCGACGTCGCATGTGCAGCGTCATTGCCGGGAACGATCAGGGCTGGAACGTCACAGCGCAGCATGTCCTCGGCCTCCGCGCCGGGTGCGGTGTCGCGGTCGACTAGGGTTCGCCCCATGCCGGCGACAAGTTGCTTGTATCGCTCGACGTCCTGGGCCACGTAGAACTCACGGAACACCGTGTCGTGTCTCAGCACTGACGCCCACGGACCGCCACGCGGATCGGCACCGAACGATTTGCCGTCCTTTTCGACCAGATCGGCGACCGCTCGCAGGCCGCTCTGCTGCACGAACGCCAGATGCTCGGCAAAGCGCTGGTGGCTCGACATACGGTATCTCGCGCCGCCGACTGGCCAGTACAGCACCATGCTGCGAACCATCGCAGGATGCATGATGCCCCACGCTACGGCTGGACCGCAGCCCATGCAGCCACCCAAGACGTGCGCGCTCGTAAACCCCAGATGCTCGATCAGCGCCTTGCCCTGCGCAACATAGTGCGCCCACGTCACGCGCTCGAGGCGTCCGCCCGACTGACCGCATTCGCGCCGATCGAATACGATGCACGTGTAATGCCTGGGCAAATGCTCGAGTAGCTTTATCCGCGCGTAGACGCTCTGGTTGCGCCATTTGTCGAGCGTGGCATCGAAGCCACCCGGCGCGTACATCAGCACCGGCGGGCCTTCACCGATCGTCTCATAGCGTGTGGAGATGCCGTCGAGCATGGCGGTGGGCATCGGTCGTCCTCGTCGTGGATATCGCCTCTACAGCGGTTATCATTCCCACCGCTGCGACGGAAGCGATCATGTCGGGCAGCAACGCCGACCGGGGCGTCGCGACGCGGCGGCAGCTCGCGGAATGAATGGACGGCGCCGCACCGGGAATTGTACCCGGCGCCGTATTGCTCCAATAAACCACTCGCAGGACCGCGGGTTTTCCCCCGGGCTGGTCGCCGTCGAGCGGTGGTGTGCCGCGCGTCGACACACCACCCCTGCCTGATCCCGCGCCTCGCTTCTGGAGGCCTCCGGTAGAGCACCTGTGCCGATGCGGAAGAGGGGAGTGTGGGGTGAGAGTGCGAGACGGGGACAACCGGGACATCTGGTCCCCATCATGGTCCGCGCCGGGAGACCATCCACGTCACATCCGTAGTGCGGACGTGTGTGATGGAGCGAGCGAGCCTCCGTAAAGAGAAGGGTGGATGTCCCTAATATCGGGATGTTCTGCCCCCAAACCGGGAGGCTTTCTGAGCGAATCACGTCAGCGGAAGAACACGTATTTGACCAGCGCCGCGATCACGAGAGCGATGATGACGGCACCAGTCAGGTGCATCCATCCCATGGCCCATATCCAATCATTGTGCATCACGGGTTTGCACTCCGGTTGAGTCTGCGGTTCAGTTCCAACTTCAGACCGGTTGATCGCCTTTGTAGTGGCCGAAGCTCTGGCTCGGCTTCTGACCGAACAGAATGACATTGTAGGTCTCGGGTGTGCCGCCCTCCATACCGGGGGAGCCGATCGGCATGCCGGGAACGGCAAGACCACGGCCGGACGATTTCTCTGCGATCAACCGCTTGATGGCATGAGCGGGTACGTGTCCCTCGATCACATATCCGCCGACCTCGGCGGTGTGGCAGGAGGCGAGTTCGCTTGGAACACCGAGGCGCGCTTTGACCTCTTGCATGGCAGCGGTGTCGGTTACTGTTACGACGAAGCCGTTCCGACCCAGGTGTTCAGCCCAACCTATACAGCAGCCGCAATTCGGATCCTTCCAGACCTTGATGGCGAAGGGCGCTTCTGCCTGCGCGCCGAGAGTCAAGCCTAGCGCCGTGGTGGATATCAACCCGATCACGACGCGGCGGGTGAGTGTATTTTCCGTCATGGAGCTCTCCTCGATGAGCAGCGGAGGTTGCGCAATTTCGGGCGCAGGGCCTGGGCGATGTGCTGGCTCGAAGTAAGCGTCAGCACCCATTAGACGACCTTGACCTCGGTCATCATGCCGGTCGCCATGTGATAGAGGTGATGGCAATGCAGGAACCATGATCCCTTCAGGTTCGCGTCGAATGCGATCGTGATGGGGGCGTGTGCAGGAACGATGAGCGTATCGCGAACGGCACCTGAGAACCGGCGCCCCCCAATGGCGACTACCTGGAAATGATGACCGTGCAGGTGCATCGGGTGCATCATCATCGTCGGGTTCATGAAGGTCATTTCGACCCGCTCGCCCTGACGAACCTCGAAGGGTTGGTGCTCGCCATGAATGCGACCGTTGATCGTCCATCGATATCCAGGTTCTTCGCCGAGCATGACCATGAACGACTTGTCAGGACGTTTGTCCGCAAGTGGTTTGGCGGCTCTCAGGCTTGTCTCGAAGCCAAGATCGAGCATGCCCTGCTTCTTAACGGCGGCGGTTGACCGCTTGATGATCGCTGCGCCTGGGGTCGCGAGTACAATGCCTGTCAGGAACTGCGCGTCCTCGACCTGAGCGAGCACAGGAAAGGCGCCACCATCCTTCGGGATGTCGACAAGGAGATCGAGGCGCTGGCCCTGCGCGAGAGGATAAGATGAGGCTTTTGCCGGTTGGCACAGCGTCCCGTCTACCGCGACCGCCTTCGAGTCGAGGCCCGGTGTCGAAATGAAGAATGCGGTGGCTGTGCCGCCGTTGATGATGCGCAAGCGGACGCGACCACCTTTCTCGACTTTGACGACCTCGGGATCGTCGAGTGTGCGGTCATTGGCGAGATAGGCGTCGTAACGCACGTCGTTGGCGTGCGCCATCCCCATCATGTGCCCTGTACCCATACCCGGCATGGCATGGCCCATGCCGGAGCCATGAGGCATAGGCGCGGAAGTGCGGTGTGCGGCATGGGGATCTTTCGCAGGCGGCGTCCCGTGTCCGGCGTGTGCGTTGGTGCCGCCCAGCTCAGCCAGGATTTCCTGCGGTGAGCGGAAGGCGAAGTCGTGCAGCATGATGACGACATCCCGCACATCGCCAGTATCCTTCTCGCGAGTGATCATGGGCGCTGCAAGAAGCTGCTGCTCGGAGAGCGTGTGGGAATGCATCCAGTGCGTGCCTGGGGTCAGCTCGAAGTCGTGGACATCGGATTGACCAACGGCAAGTGCGCCACCGCCCGGGCGGGCGCGGTCCTGGTCGAAGGCTGCCTTGACCTGCCCATGCCAGTGCATCTGGAGCGGTTCGCCAGAGGCGTTGAGAAGGCTGCCAGCGAAGCGATCGCCTTCCTTGGCGAACACCCCCGATCTGCCATCAGCACCGAGCACGCTGAAGACCTTGGCGGCCTTCTTGTCGACCTCGATGATACGCGAGTCGACCTTGAGGATGGGCGCGGCAGCGAAAGCAGGATTCCAAGAAGCTCCCGCCCCCATCAAGCTGCCGAGCGCGATGCCCGATTGCATGAATGACCGTCTCGTCGAAGGAAGCGATGCGCTATGGGAGCTCATTTTCATACCCATGATGTTCTTGGAGGGAATCAGAACTTGCCCTGAGCGGTCGTGCCGTCCGGTGCGGTGAGCTGAACAGCGCCTTTGACGCCTGGCTTGACGGGCATCGGCGCTGTGCCGACGAGTTTCGAGCCTTCGGCAGGGGTCAACGCAAATCGCTGCGGCTTGCCGCCGATCACGAGGATGGCAGTGGCCTTGAAATCCTTGGCCGGGATCGGCTTGTCATCGACGTCGCTCAAGAACACGGCCACGTTGGTCGTGCCGTCGACGAGCAGTTCGGTGTGGTAGTTGCCAGCATCGACCCTGAGCCCGCCATTGCGCCCCTTCGCAGCTTC
This sequence comes from Devosia equisanguinis, assembly GCA_945862355.1. Classification (GTDB taxonomy): domain Bacteria; phylum Pseudomonadota; class Alphaproteobacteria; order Rhizobiales; family Hyphomicrobiaceae; genus CAMDPA01. Next base: position 22,177 of record CAMAYR010000048.1, read on the forward strand.
ATGCGCGAGGGCGATCGAGCCCGTTATCAGCACGAGTGAAAGGGCGATCGTCGCGAGGCGATGGGTGGTCATGGCAAGGCTCCTTCTATGTGGTCAGTAAGCTTCGATGGGTTTCGGGGATGCGGATTGGGATTGTGATGTCTCTGCGGCGCTGCGGGCTTGGGTGACGAGGCGTTCGAGCGATTTGCGGCCATAGCGCAGGAACAACACCGGAGTGAGCGCGGTATCGAGGAGCGTTGCGCTGATGAGGCCCCCGAAAATGGTGACGGCGACGGGGTGCAGAATTTCCTTGCCCGGCGCGTGGGCGTCGATCATCAGCGGGACTAGCGCGATGCCGGCGGAAATGGCCGTCATCAGAACCGGTGTCAGGCGTTCCAGGCTGCCGCGCACGACAAGTTCCGGTCCGAACTGCATATCCTCGTGAATGGCGAGGTTGATATAGTGACTGATCTTGAGAATGCCATTGCGGGTCGCGATGCCGGTCAGCGTGATGAAGCCGATCATGCTCGCGACCGACAGCGGCTGGCCGGCCCACCACAGCGCCAGCACCGAGCCGATGAGAGCGAGCGGCACGCTCCCCATGATGATGAGCGCGAACAGGGCCGATCGGTAACGGCTGTAGAGAATGGCGAAGATCATCCCGAGCGAAATCAGCGAGAGCCCAGCGATGGTGCGCATGGACTCTTCCTGTGCCTGGAACGTACCCTCCAATGTCGTAAAAAATCCGGTCGGCAGCTTGGTGCGGGCAAGCTCGCCGCGCATATCCGCGACGATGGCCGCCATATCGCGTTCGCCATCGGAATTGGCTAGGACGACGATGCGCCGTTTGGTGTTCTCGCGCAGGATCTGGTTCGGCCCGTCCGTCTCCTTGATCTCGGCGACCTGCCGCAAGGGTATCCAGCCGGCTGGCGTCTCGATCAGGAGATCGGCCAGGCCCTGTGTCGTGCGCATGCGATCTGGCAGTCGCACGACAAGATCGAAGCGCCTGGTGCCATCAATGAGCCGCGAAACGAGCCGGCCATTGGATAGCCGTTCGAGTTGCTCGGTAACTTGTGCCGGTTGCAAGCCATAGAGCGCGGCCTTCTTGTAATTGACCGTGATCTCCAGCTGAGGAATGCGCACCTGGCGCTCGACCTGCAAATCGACCATGCCTGGAATTTTGGCCAGGCGCTGGCGCATATCCTCGGCGAGAGAGCGCAGCGTATCGAGGTCCTCGCCGAAGATCTTGACGGCAATCTGGGCCCGCACACCTGACAGCATGTGGTCGAGGCGATGCGAGATCGGCTGGCCGATGTTGATGGCAGCCGGCAGAACCGAAAGACGGCTGCGAATATCGTTGATGACGTCGTTCTTGGACCGCTCGGATGGTTTTAGATCGACTTCGATTTCGGATGAGTGGACGCCTTCGGCGTGCTCATCGAGCTCGGCGCGTCCGGTACGGCGGGCGACGAGCTTGGCCTCGGGCACCTCCAGGATCAGCTTCTCCGCAATGAGGCCGACGCGGTGACTTTCGGCCAGCGAGATGCCTGGCTGGAAGAGCGTATTTATAGTGAGGGTACCCTCGTTGAAGGGCGGCAGGAACGCGCGAGGCAGTGCGACCGCGGCGGCCACGGCCAGCAGCACACCGATGGTGGTGCCCGTCATCAGGGTGCGCGGATGCGCGAACGACCAGCCCAACACCGCGCGATTGCCGCGCTTCAGATTGCGAACCAACCAGCCATCGTGCTGTTCTAGCCGCTTCAAGCCCGGCAGCAGGTAGTAGGCCATCACAGGCGTGAGCGTGATCGAGACGACGAGACTAGCGACAATGGAGATGATGTAGGCTTGGCCGAGCGGCGCGAACAGGCGGCCTTCGATACCCGTCAATGCGAACAACGGCACGAACACGAGCACGATGATCATCGTTGCATAGACGATGCCCGAGCGGACTTCCTGGCTGGCGCCGACGACCACATCGAAAGTCGAACGGGGATTGCCCGCCTCTCGGTTCTCGCGAAGACGCCGGAAGATGTTCTCCACGTCGACAACGGCGTCATCGACGAGCTCCCCGATTGCAATGGCGAGACCGCCGAGCGTCATGGTGTTGATGGAGAGGCCAAGCGCATAGAAGACGATGGCAGTCGCCAGGATCGAGACGGGAATGGCCGTCAGCGAGATGAGGGTCGTGCGGACATTGAGGAGAAAGAGGAACAGGATGATGGCGACAACCGCCACAGCCTCGATCAGGACCTTCTTGACGTTGCCGATCGAGGTCTCGATGAAATTCGCCTGCCGGAAGACGATGTTGTCGATCTTGATGCCGCTGGGCATCGTCCGATTGAGCTCCGCGATGGCCCGTTCGACGGCGCCGGACAGTTTCACAGTATCGACGGCAGGCTGCTTCTCGACCGAAACAATGACAGCGGACCTGCCCATGAAACCAGCTTCGCCACGTTTCAGACGCGCGCCGTAGCTGACTTCGGCGACCTGATGCAGATAAACGGAGCGCCCGCCTTCGGCGTGAATGACAAGAGCGCGGAGGTCCTCCAGCCTGAGCGTCGACCCGATGTTCCGGATCAGGAATTCCCGGCTGTACTGATCGGCGTATCCGCCACCGCTGTTTGTACCGAAGCGCTGCAGCGCGCGTTCCATCTGCTCGAGTGTGACGCCGAGGGCGCGCATTGCAGGTGGGTTCGGGGCAACTCGGAACTGCCTGACCTCGCCGCCGATGGGAATGACCTGGGCGACGCCAGGGATGGTCAGGAGCCGGGGCCGGATCACGAAATCAGCAATCTCGCGCACCTCCATCGGGCTCGATGTCTCGGCCGTTATGGCAAACATCAGGATCTGCCCCATGATGGAGTTGATCGGGCCCATCTGCGGCGTGACGTTTGCTGGCAACTGCTCCTTGACGAGGCCAAGCCGCTCGGAAATCTGCTGACGATTGCGGAAGATGTCGGTTCCCCAATCGAACTCGACATAGATGATGGAGAGGCCGACGCCTGAGACAGAACGCACACGCGACACGCCGGGCAGCCCGTTCATCTGGGTCTCGATCGGAAACGAGACGAGCTGCTCGACTTCGGCAGGCGCCAAGCCTTCAGCCTCGGTCATGATGGTGACGGTCGGACGATTGAGATCGGGAAAGACGTCGACGGGCAGCCGCTGCAGAGTGAAGACGCCGTAGAGGACCATTACGGCCGCCAATGCCAGCACCAGAAGCCGGTTGCGGAGCGAGGCGGTGACGAGAAAGGTGAACACGCCTGCCCCCTACCGGATCTGATTGAGAAGTTCGGCGCCTTGCGTCACGATCCGCCGGGCCGGCCCGACACCAGCGATGATCAGAACACGTAATGCATCGAGCTGCTCGATGCGCACCTCGCGCGGCACGAAGCGTTCCGCATTGCTGTGCTCATAGACGATGTTCTGGCCGTTTGCGCCGCGCAGGACGGCTTCTCGCGGAACCGCGATGCCGGTGCGTTCGTCGCTCGTCGTAGCGAGTACCGTCATGAACTGACCAGCGCGCAAGCCTGCTGAGTCAGACTTGATCGCGAAATGAATGGGAACTGATTGGTTGCGGTCGGCAAGCCCGGTTCCCACATGGACGAGATCGACGGCCCGGCCGCCGGAGAACAGACCTTGGGCTGCTCCGCTCATGACTTGGGGCTCGAAGCTCAGAGCCTCCACCCACAGCCGGCTGGGATCGACGATCTGGAAAATAATCGAGTTGGGCTCGGCCATCTGTCCCGCGACAGCGTTCGAGGCAGCGATCACCCCATCGACTGGTGTGAGGAGCGGCTCGGGCTCCTTGTTGGCGCGTTCGAGATTGGCGCGACGGGCCTGCAATCCCTTCAATTCGAGCTCGGCGTCCTCGAGCTGGCTCTTGGCGATCACCTGTTGGATGGTCCGGAAACGCTCCACCTTGCGCGCGACAACGGAGATCTGCTGTTCGAGTTCGCGCGACTGTTGCTGTTGGGTGGTCAGGTCAGCGGAGGCGATGGGGGGGCGCACATAGGCCAGAATGTCACCGGTCTTGACGCGGGTTCCGAGCGGCTTGAAGCCTCCGGCGGGAGGCACGAGGCGCCCGCCGACGGACGCTTGAACAAGGCCGCTCGCGTTCGGATCGGGGATGACCCGACCGGGCAGCTCGATGGAACCGCGATGCGGTTTCGTCTCCGTGAAAATGGTCCGAAGGCCTAGGATGCGTTGCGTCGGCTTCGGTACGAACAGTGCGCCGTCAGCAAAGCGCTGCGATACGTCACGTACAGCAAAAGTCGCGGGCTCGGCTGCTGATCCATCGGAAGCAAACGCGAAAGGCAGAACACCCGACACGATCAGGCCGGCAATCGCGCGCCGCCGGCGGCCGAACCATGTTGTCGCCAACACGCCGCCCAAAAATCCAAGTGCAACGGCAATCAACCACGGCGCATTCTCAGAGACGGATCTGGCACCGACTTCCTGAGCGGTTGCGGGATCGATACCCGGGAACAAGCGTCCTCCGGCCGGCTTGCGGCTTTCTTCCGGGATCTTCAGAGTTGCGGTCAGGATATCGACGATGCCATTGGCCGAAACCGTCATCGCAAGGTCATAGGAGCCTGGCTTGGCCAGGAAGGGGGCCGCGACGCTGTAGCTTCCAGGGCCGTCGGCTATGGGTGTCAGTACGCTGCCGAGGGCATCGATCTCGATTGCGGCTCCATCGACCGGTTGGTTTTCCCGAAACGTATCGAGGAAGACCGCGAGCTTGTCGCCGCGCGCGATAAGGACGATTTCGAAATCCGTCGACGATGCATCCGCACGGGGAGCGATCGTGCTGGAAACCGGCGGTGGAGGCGCGCCATGATCGTGGCCTTCATGGGCATGGGCCGGCGCCACCGCCACAACCAGGACTAGGGTCAGAAGAGCAAGCGCCACTTTGTGTGCGATCGAGGATCGCATGGTCCCCCCGGGCTAAAGCTGAATCAGCTCATAGACGATAGCCAAAGGGGAGTATCGCCGCGTTACGGCTCGGTAACAAATTCCTGCTTCCGTAACTCCGATCCGGTGGTGATGGCGTAAGGGTCTGGGTTGGTTTGCGAATCAGCTATTTCTCTTGTCGAGGGCGGCTCACTCGGCAGGTGATGGGATGCGAAGCTTCGAGATCGTGCAGTCGGACACCGACACGAC